>JAGNKU010000004.1 GCA_017999985.1 Phycisphaerae bacterium
CGTTGGGACACAGGTCGTCGCAGTCCGGTGTGCCGTCACCGTCGCTGTCGGTGTCGGGGATGCCGCAACCGCAGGCGCCGGGATCGGTCTTCAGCGGGTCGTTAGGACACAGGTCGTCGCAGTCCGGCGTGCCATCGCCGTCGCTATCCGTGTCGGGCACGCCGCAACCACAAACGCCCGGATCAGTCTTGTTAGGATCGGTTGGACAGCCATCAAGGCAGTCCGCTACGCCATCGCCATCTGTGTCATCATCCGCCACGCCGCAACCGCAGGCGCCAGGATCAGTCTTTAGTGGGTCATTGGGACAAAGATCGTCGCAGTCCGGTGTGCCATCGCCGTCGCTATCGGTATCTGGCACGCCACACCCGCAGATGCCTGGATCTGCCTTGTTTGGGTCGGCAGGGCAGCCATCACACGCGTCAATGAAGCCATCGCCATCGCTGTCGGCTTGGCACTCGTCGGGGATCCCGTTCGTGTCGCAGTCCTGACTGAAGCCGCTGAGAATGTCCTGCGTGTCGTCAATTTGATTCCCGTTGCAGTCGTTTGAAGGGCAGCCGTTCGGATCGACCGGCGTGCCGGGTGGCGTGTCTGGGCAGTCGTCGTTGCAGTCCGCAACGCCATCGCCGTCCGAGTCATCGTCCGCCACACCGCAACCGCAGATGCCAGGATCCGTCTTCAGCGGATCATTGGGACACAAGTCCGTGCAGTCCGGCGTGCCATCGCCGTCGCTGTCGTCGTCCGCGACGCCGCAACCGCAGGCGCCCGGATCAATCTTGTTTGGATCGGTCGGACAGCCATCGAGGCAGTCCGCAACGCCATCGCCGTCCGAGTCATCGTCGGCCACACCACAACCGCAGACGCCAGGATCCGTCTTCAGCGGATCATTAGGACACAGGTCCGTGCAGTCCGGCGTGCCATCGCCATCGCTGTCGGTGTCCGGTACGCCGCAACCACAAACGCCCGGATCAATCTTGTTAGGATCGGTTGGACAGCCATCGAGGCAGTCCGCAACGCCATCGCCATCTGTGTCATCATCCGCCACGCCGCAACCGCAGGCGCCAGGATCAGTCTTTAGCGGGTCATTGGGGCACAGATCGTTGCAGTCCGGCGTGCCATCGCCATCGCTGTCGGTGTCGGGGATGCCGCAACCGCAGGCGCCGGGATCGGTCTTGTTAGGATCGGTTGGACAGCCATCGAGGCAGTCCGCTACGCCATCGCCATCTGTGTCATCATCCGCCACGCCGCACCCGCAGACGCCTGGATCGGTCTTTAGCGGGTCATTGGGACACAGATCGTTACAGTCCGGCGTGCCGTCCCCGTCGCCGTCATCATCCGCCACGCCGCACCCGCAGACGCCTGGATCGGTCTTCAGCGGGTCATTGGGGCACAGATCGTTGCAGTCCGGTGTGCCATCGCCATCGCTGTCGGTGTCCGGCACGCCGCAACCACAAACGCCCGGATCGGTCTTGTTGGGATCGGCCGGGCAGGCGTCGCAGGCATCAATGGCACCATCGCCATCGCTGTCGAGCTGGCATTCATCGGGAATCCCGTTTGCATCGCAGTCCTGACTGAAGCCGCCTAGGATGTCGAGATAATCGGCGACGCCGTTGGTATTGCAGTCGGGGTAGTGTTCCAGACTAACCGGGTTGAGCAGCACCTGCGCCCACGGAATGATGCTGCGGCCGAGGGCCGCGACTCCCGTGCTGCTCGGCGCGGGCGTATACGTAATGGACCCGGCCTCGTCGGCGGTCACAGTCACGGTGGCAACACGTGCCCACTCCGGCTCGATGCCGTAAGGACTCAGGGTCGAGCCGCCCAACTCGTTGATGAAACCAGGACTGATGGTGCCAGACGGGAACACGGTGTAGATCGACCCGTGGCTGATCGCAGTCGCGGTCGCGGCCGCTGCGGGCCAGCCCAGGTCGACGTACATGGAGGAGACGCCGGTGTTGAGTGTGCCGACGTCGCTGGTCCACAACTCGAGGTAGTACGTGGAGCCGACCACCACCCCCGCGACGGAAGTCGGCAGCGTGACTGTCGTTTCGGCGCCGCTCGGGCTACCGACGGCAATCACCTGCAGAACGACATCCTGGCCCCAACACGCGCCGGCCGCCACGAGCAGCATGAGTACGATCGCAGTCGAATAATGCATGACCAAGTCTCCTCGAAGCCGGCGAACTCGCCGCCCAGACGGTCGGCCAGCCGCCGGTCATTCTCGTCTTCGCTACCTTTCAGTCCCTGGAGCTCCGTCGGTGGTTTCCTGGCCGGGCGCGATCCGGCGCGGGCGGCTCTGCGGATCGCCGGCTGCAGGCGCCTGGTGAGCCACACTGGTACCGGCCACGTTGACCGCGTCCTCAGGAATCTGCCCCATGCCATAGGCGGCCAGGCCAATCGCACCCGGCGCGGGCAGGTACACGGCGGTACCGGGGCCAGCCGCGCGGACACGCACCCAGGCCACCCGCGTCCACTCGCCGCTGCCGGTCCCAGGTTCCAGCGTGGAGCCGCCAACATCTTCAAGCACAGAGCCGGTGGGGCCGCCGCTGGCGAACAGTGGCCACAATGCGCCGACCTCAACCAGCTCCGTACGTGCCGTGTGCGTTGGCGGCAGCTCCACGTCGACATAGACCGACGTCAGCCCCTGCCCGCCGACGGTGTCGTCCCGGATCCAGACTTCCACGTAGTACGACTCACCGACCAGCACGCGGGCCAGAGGCGTCGGCAACTCCGCAGTCGCGTCCGCGCTGGACAGATTGGCCACCGGCACGAGTGCTACGCTGACCGCCGCCGCGCGGTCGCGCAGCCCGCCCTGTACGCCGCACGTACGGCAGGCCGGGAACGCCAGCGCCGGGTCAAGGATCGACTTCAGCCACGCCGTCGCGAAGTAGGACAAATCGCCCACCCCGATGAGCGCGTCGCAGTCGAAGTCATAGCTGGCGTCGGCTGGCGGCACGGTCTGCAGCCACGACGTCGCAAACAGCGAGAGATCACCTACGCCCACCACGTCGTCGCCGGTCCCCGGTGGGTCGATGTCGTACACCAACCGGGCGGCGAACATCTGGCCGGCTTGATCCGCAGTGAGCGGGCCATAGCTGCGTGACGGTGGGTCGAACAAGAAGCCGTCGCGGCAGGGCGTGACCGTCTCGGGCTGGCCATACGGCAGCGCCAGCTCGTAGTGGCCGTTCGCGTCGGTCGTCGCGCACAGGCCGCTGTTTTCGCCGCAGACCTCTACGTCCGGCAACGGCGCGCCGCTCGCCGAGGTAATGTCTCCTGCAACCGTGACGGGCGTCTCGCACTCGTCCGGAATGCCGTTGCTGTTGTCGTCCAGACTCGTGCCCGACGCAATGTCGCAGTCGTCCGGAATCAGGTTGATATTGCAGTCCTGGCTCGTGCCGTTGGCGATATCGCAGCTATCGGCAACGTCGTTGCCGTTGCAGTCCACGGGCGGTGGGGCCTCGTCAGCCCCGATGTCCGGCGGGCACAACGGGGCACGGGGCTGACCGTCGAAGTCGGCGGCCAAGGCCGTGTGGCTCGTCAGCGGCGCGGGCGTCGCCGCGTCAATGGCCGGCGAGCCATTCTCGAGGTGGTAATTGCCGTCACCGAGTTTCAGCTCCAGGAAGCGCACCGAGATGAAGTTGCCACCCTCGTCCAGCACCGCGGCGGTACGCAGCGTATTCTGGTATTCCGCGACCACCAGCGGGTCAGCGGAAATGTTGCTCGCGTCATAGCCCGAGGGGTCGGTCAGAAGGCAGTACTCCGGTTGCAGTTGGCTGCCCGGCACACCGCCGGCCACGTGCAGGTCCCAGTACGGCGGATCCCGCGGCACCAGACCACCGATGAAATCGTTCAACGTACCGTCCCACGAGAATGAACGGTTGTGCCACACAGTGTTGTTGACCAACGTGGGATCAGAGTAGTCTGGGTCGATCAGATTGCGCAACGCAGCGCCGTGTTGCGCGCCCGCCAGACCGGCAGGTTGCGGGTCGGAAACCAGGAGGTTGCCGGGCGGGAACGCAACCGACGCGGTGGCCGTGGAGTCGTTGTTGATGATCGTGTTATGAATGATGTTGGCCCGGGCCACATCTTGAAGCGCGATGCCACCGCCCTGATACGCGGACACGTTGTTCACGATCACGTTGTTGAAGATGTTGAGGACGTTCCACTGGCTGGGATCATTGGGCTCGGCCGCGACGTCGGCGCCGTTCACGCCAACGGCCCGGATTCCGCCGCCGCTGCCCGAGCCAGCCAGGTTGCCCATGAGCAGATTCGAGTTGATGGTGACAGAGCCTGTGCCGGGGCTCAGTCCGTCCGCGGCGAATTGCGTACCGACGTACACGCCGCCACCCTCGCCGCCGATGGGGCCGCCGTAGAAGATCTCGTTGAACGCGAAGGTGTTACGGGCAATGGTGCCCTCGTCGCTGAGACCGATATGCGCCAGGCCACCCCCGACGTTTCGCGTGAAGCACCCGCACACGAAGTTGTCTTCGAAGCGGTACGTGTCGGAGCCGCTGAAGATCGTCACCCCCCCGGCGCCGTTGATTCCCCCGTTTTTGGCGATGATGTTGTGGTGAATATACACGTGGTCATTCAGTCCGTTGTTGTCTGACACGCCACACGCAATGCCGCCCGCGTAGGTCCCCTGGTTATTGACGATCTTGTTGTTGCTGACTTCGAAGTCGTCCGCGAACGCCGCCAGGAAAATACCTCCGCCGGACACACCTCCCAACACCGTGAAGCCGTCGATCTGGCCCGGCCCGCCGGTGTCGTCACCCTCGCGGCCGTGGACCAGGATGCCCGGGGCCTCGGTGGCCTCGAAGAAGTCGCCGCCGATCGGCACGAGATCCCCGGCGGCGATCAGGGCGTTGATCTTGTTGTGCCACTGGATGATGCGCTCGGAAGGCACCGGACTGGCGTTGATGAACGTCGAACCGGCTCCGCTGCCCTGGAGCTTCACGTTCTTCCAAACGATCGGGTTCTCGCGGTACGTTCCGGGCTCGACGATGATCAGCGTGCCCGGTGCTGCGGCATCAATGGCCGTTTGAATGGGGGCGGGTGTTGACACCGGCGGCTGAGTCACGTGCACCACGTTGCCGCAGTCGCCGACGTGCAGCGTGATGCCGATGGGTGATGTGAAACCGGTGTCTTCCCGCGTGATCAGCAGTTCTCCCGTGCTGATCAGGTCTGTGTCGACGAGTGCGACAATCTCCGCGTCGCTCCAGCTTGAGATCAGGACCGGGACGCCGCCGACAGTCACCGTGCCCCCGCCGGCGCCAAATCCGAAGTCACGCGGCACCACCGGCTCGCTTCCGGGAACCTCGGGGTCGTAGTCCGGGTTTGACACCAAGATCGTGCCGACCGACGTGATCGTCAGCCCATCGTTGTCAGCGCATACCAGCGGCCCGCCCTGGGGCCCCATCACCGCCTGGATCATCGGTGTACCGGGCGCGGGTTCGCAGTCGAGCGTCCGGTTTGGATAACCCGCGAACGCCGCGACCGGGATGACGGGCGTATCCAGGTACGTCGTCCGACCGGATTCGAAATTGAAGGTGTAGGGCGTCTGGCTGTAATGCGGGTCGAAATAGGGGTCGACGATGAACTGGTTGGGATTGTTGGGGTCGCGGATCGGCCCCGGATGATTCAGCACGAAGTTGATCATGTTCGGCGACACGCCGGTCGGGGTCGGCACGTTGACCGTAAACGTCGAAGGCAGGAGCGCGTTGTAGACGCCGAACTCGTCGCAATACGTGCGCGTAATCTCGTTACCCGCCCAGTCCTGGAAGGAGATCGGCAGCCACGAGGGGGCCTGCTTCTCTCCGAAGACCGGGCTGGTCGGATCAAACTCGGCCGCCAGGTCATTATTGATGAAACCGACGGCGCGGGCCGCCTTGGGCACCTCGGTGAATACGAAGAAGTTCACCGCGGTGTTCTGGGTACCTGAGTGAAAGACCTGCTTGCGGTCGCACAGCGGGCGCTCTTCGCCGGCGAACGGTGCCTCCACGCCGGGGAACAGCGCCAGCTCGGGAGGGACGAGATGTGCGTCACCGACGCATGCCGGTGGCA
Source organism: Phycisphaerae bacterium (assembly GCA_017999985.1). Lineage (NCBI taxonomy): Bacteria > Pseudomonadati > Planctomycetota > Phycisphaerae > Phycisphaerae bacterium. The sequence continues at coordinate 6,058 of JAGNKU010000004.1, forward strand.
GTGCCCGATCGCCGGGCTGGTAGGAATCGCCAAAATCGACGTTCTTATCCTCTTCCTTTACGGTTTCGTAACCCGCGGGCGGGACGGCCTCAACGATATAGGCACCCGGCGGAACTCCTGGGACTTCGACCGAATTGCTGGCCATGCCGCCGGGGAAGTGCGATTCGATGGCGAACCCGCCGTCAAATACTCCGGGGCGGATTTGGTTCCAGGTGCCGAAGTTGTCAAAACACTCCGGCGCTGGCTCGCCGTGCACGACGGGGAGATTCTGGATACAACCGCTGGGCAGGTTGTCATCCCAGCTATCCGTCCACACGATTTGGAGCGCGTCGCCAGGCTCAAACTCGCCGTTGCCGTTCCAATCCACGTCCTCGGGACCCTTCGGGCCGGAACCGTCGGCCCAGCCGAGGGGGTAGTTGTCGCGGTCCGCCCGGGTAGGTCCAGCGTCGCCGTCCAAGTCGTCGATTTGTCCGTCGATCGGCAGCAGGTCCTGGTACAAGACGACCTGTACCCGCGGTACACCAGGCTCCCAATCGTCACCGGCCGCGTACGCCGGATCGTCTTCCGCGCGGGTCACGGCATAGTAGACGATGCCGCTGATGCCACCACTCTCGCCCGGGCCGTAGTTGGTCTTCCCCCAATCGATCACATTCGTCTGGCCGAGATACAATTGCATGCCCTGGAGCAGAAATGCGCCGGGAGCCTCATCCGTCCGCATTGCCGTGCGCGACAGGTTGTTGCCCGTGTTTGGGTTCGCCTCTTCCTGCGGCTGAGGATTGAGCTTGCCGCGCGAAGGCATGTCCCAGCCGTCATCGGGCGGAATGTCGCCACCATAATCAACAATGTTCGTGTATCCGGTGTCTTTGAAGCGCGCGAAGTCCACCTCGACTACAAGCCACTTGAAGAACGGGAACACCTCCTCGAAGCTGTAGTCGCCCATCATCGTCGTCGTGGTTGCCTGGTAGATGGTGCCGTCGCGGAAACGGAGATTGACCGCCTGGTCCGGCATGCCCATCTCGCCCGGATCCCGAAAGCCATCCTGGTCTTCGTCAAAGAAGACACTGCCCTCGAGCGTCCCGAACCACGCGAATGCGAGCACATTGCTCAGATCGATATCCCAGTTCCCTTGGGCATCTGGAATCGTGACGGTGTTGAACCCGAAGATGGAGTCCAGGTACCGGTCCCACGTAACGAGCTGGTACGTTCCGGCCGGCACGCCCGAGATCACGAAGTTGCTGCTGTCGTCGCATGCGGCGGCGTAGACGCCGCGCCGCGAGAAACTCTCGTTCAGCCCGACCCAGGCGTCGCGTACCGGCGCCCCGGGAAAGAAGCCCTGCAGTTGCGGGGGGCGCGAGAAGTGATTGTAAACGACTCGGCCGCTGATGGTCCCCGTGGGCTCACCGGGCTGCTGGAGCTCGGCCAGCACGTCGAACTCACGTACGAAGCCCATGAAGACGTGATACGCGGCGGGCCCAAACTCGACAAACACCGGTGGTTCGTTCGCCTTCACCCAGGCATCAATGGTGGGCGTCCCCTCGATGGTGGTGGTCTGAATCCAGCCCTCACCCGCCGGCGGAACCAGCACGATTCCGTACTTGCCGGGCGGGAGGTACTTGACCAGCGCTTCACCGGACTGGTCGGTCGTAATGATGCCGCTGCCCATCATGTCCACGATGGGCGTACCATCATTCGGATCGAGCAGCGGCTGCCCCGCGCCGTCATATGCGTAGGTCGTGCCGAGCGGGTTGCCGAATGCGTCCTGGCTCAGCGCCCCCAGCAGATCCGAAATGACGACGGTGAATCCTGGCAGACCCTCCTCGGTCGGCACCTCGGGCGCGTTGTTGATGGGCCAGTTGTCGTGGAACGCGAGAATGGAGATCTGGGCGGTCGGGACCGGAAACGCGTTGACCACCACCCGGACACTCGTCTGGCCGACCGCGACTGCGGCCCCGCCCATCGTGAACCCTGCGTCGGGCATCACGGACAGGAAATAGCGGCGGTCCGCCGGCGCGTCGATGGAGACCATGCCGGAATCCGAGTGCCCCGCAGCCACCACTGGCGCGTAACTCTTGTGAATCAGGACCGCCGGCGGGGCAGTCACCAGCGCGCCGGCCACGACCGCATCGGTGTTGTCCTCCTCCAGCAGCCAGCGGAATCCACCAACAGGTATGCCCACCCGATCTGTGACCGTGACCTCCAGGGCGAACGCCGGCACTGCGAGCGCGGCCATTCCCAATGCGACAAGTGCCGCGCACGGCCCACGCGCTCGACGTCCGTGTCGCAGACGTCGTTTCGTTTCGGAGTGCATCACCATTACCATCCTTTCCGCCGTAACTCAGGAACGTCAGTGTCCGGTCCCTGAGCCCGGTCTCCCGTTCTGGGACGCCTGTCCTCAGGCATCCGCGGCACCATCGACATCGCCCCGCTTGAGGTGACCCTCCCATTGCGCCCGAGTATGGTGTGCCCGCGCCAGAGCCGCCAAAACCGGCGCGACCTGCTCCGGACTGGCGTTGGGCAAGTACACCGTCGCGCCGGCGGCGCACGCCCGCCGTTCAACGTGCTCGCTATGTGGGGCGCCAACGGCGATTATGTGGATGGCGCGCCAGCCACTTGCGAGGAACTGGATTAGCCGCACCGCTTCGTCCGCCCGGGTGCCCAGATGTACGATCACCACGCCCGCTTGGAGACGCTTGATGTCTCGGAAGGCCTGCTCTGCGTCGGTCGTGCACACCACAGTGCGATCCGCGGTGGCATCTCGGTTGAGCCCGACGCAATCCAGTCGTACCTCTACGATGGCGACTACATCAGGTCTGTCCTGCACTTGAATGTTCACTTTCTTTTCACCGCCACCCAATACCGTTTGGCCTTTCACACCGGGTAGCGGTGCAGCACACGCTGTGCCAACCGCGCGGAAATTGTCGGCGTTGATGCAAATCGCGTGCATTTAGCTGGTTAGCGCTCGATCGGCGTAGGCCCGTGATGGCGATCCAAGTGCCCGGTTGAGAACGTGATGTACCCTCAGCTCGCGGGCTGATTTGCGGAAGTGCCGCCAGACGTGCGGTTTAGTGTCGACTGGTAGGTTTCGTGCCCGTGGTGCGTTTTGTTCCAGGGGCGGGCGAGCGGGCGCCAGGATGGCTCCCGCGGTCTCGATGCGTCGCGATGTGATCGGCAAACAACCCCCAGAGCAGCCGGACGAAGTACTTCAGCGCCCCCGTGCGCCGCCGGGAGCTAGCTGGACCGCGCGCGGTCCAGGTCCTTCAGTTGATGACGCGCGAGCATACGGGCCAGGCGGTGGCGCTCAATGCCCAGCAGCTTGGCAGCGAGCGACTTATTACCGTGGGTTGTCCGTAGCGCACGACGCAGGAGGCAGCGTTCCGCGGCCTCCAGGGTTACGACGCGTCGCCGCCCACTGCTGGATTCCGCCGCCGCCGGAGCGCTGCGCCGGAATACGTCCCGCAGCGCGCGCGGCAGATCGGCAGCCGTAATACACTCGGACGCGCAGAATGCAACGGCGTGCTCGACTGCGTTCCGCAGCTCGCGCACGTTGCCCGGCCAGCGGTACCCGAGCAAGGCCGCCCGCGCAGTGTCCGCAAGTGATTTGGCGGGCTCGTCATACGTCTGTCCCAGCTCCGCCAGGAAGTGGTTCGCCAGCGGCAGAATATCGTTGGGCCGGTCCCGCAACGGTGGGACATCGAGACGGACAACGTTCAAGCGAAAGTAGAGATCTGGGCGAAACTGGCCACGGGTGACCATTTCGGCGAGGTCACGATTGGTGGCAGCGATGATGCGAACATCGACCGCGATCGGTGCCACGGCTCCGAGTGGCACGACCGCGCCGTCCTGCAGACAGCGCAGAAGCTTGGCTTGCAGGTCCAGCCGCAGCTCACCGACCTCGTCAAGAAAGAGGGTGCCGCCGTCGGCGGCGCGAAAGAGGCCCAGGGTGGCGTGCTCCGCTCCCGTGAAGGCGCCCTTGGCGTGCCCGAAGAGCTGCGACTCGAACAGCGTATCGCGCAGGGTGGTGCAGTCCACCGTCACGAACGGTTTGTCCCGCCGCGGGCCGGCCGCATGGAGGTGACGGGCAGTCAGCTCTTTGCCACTCCCAGACTCGCCGCAGATCAGCACGGTGCTGGAACGACTGCAGACCGCCTTGATCCCTGACCACAACTCCAGTACGCAGCCGTCGCTACCGACCAGCCTCGGCACCACTGGGCTGGACGGTGCGCGGGGCGACTCTCGCTGGGCGCTGACTGCGTACATGGCACCGCTCCTGAAATGTACCTGTGGCCATTGACAAGGGTCCGGACCGATGCTCCGCGGTGTTACCAGACCGCCGGCACCGGCTGAATCGCTGCCTGACCCTGCTGTTTCCTTCGACCCTCTGTATCGTAGCCTGAGCCAGACCCACCTCCACCAACCACCGGCTCGGAATATTGCCTAGGGCAACGCCCTAGCCCGACTACTTGAGACAGCGCGGCCTCCACGGCCCCCAAATCCGCGCCCGCCCGCCGGGACCTCCTCGTCCCCACCGCGCGGGAACCACGGCCAACGGGACGCCGCTTAGTGGATTGGCGGAGGCTGGTCGACGAGCGGGCCGGGCGCGAGGCCGGGGCGGACATCAGCGGCTCGCGACCGCTGCACGAGCTGCCCCAGCTCGATGATGGACTCCGCGCCGAGCTTGAGCATAATGTGACCGCGGTGAACGTCGACCGTCTTGCGGCTGAGGCCCAGCTCTGCCGCAACTCGCTTCGCAGGCATTCCGGTCACCAGCAGGTCCAGCACCTCGCGTTCACGGGGAGTGAGCGACCGCAGGCGCTCGGTCGCCGCCGTCCGCTGGGCTGCGGCCAGTCGCAGGCGCGCGTCGAGTTCCAGCGCGTCACGAACGTGTGTCAAAAGGACCTTGGCCTTGTAAGGCTTCTGAACGAAGTGCACCGCGCCAGCCTTCATGGCCCGGACGACCTGTTCCACGTTACCGTGGGCCGAAATGATGATCACCGGGATCGCTGCGCCGGCGCGCCGCAATACGTCTTGCAGCTCCAGCCCGTCCATGCCTCGCATGCGGATGTCCAGCAGCAGGCAGCCGGGCCGAGACGGATCGTAGTGCTCGAGAAACCTCCGTCCATCCGGAAAGGTTTCGGCGCGCATGTTGGTGGACTCGATCAGCCGCTGCAGTGACTCGCGCACGGCGTGGTCATCATCCACGATGAATACTGTCGCATCAGGACTCATCTATCGCGCCTCCCGCGTCGGCCGGCAACGTGAACCGGAACAGAGCGCCCCCGCCCGGCCGGTCGCACGCCCACAGGCGCCCCCCATGGGCCTCGACGATCGACCGGCTGATCGACAGTCCCAGGCCCATGCCCTCCGGCTTCGTGGTATAGAACGGCTCGAACAAGCGTTCGCGCGTCTCGGGGGGCAGCCCTGACCCTGCATCGCTTATTGCAACCTCGACCAACCCATCGCCGGTCCGCGTGGTCTCAATCGTCAGCCGCCGCGCCGCTTGCGGTAGCTCGGACATCGCCTCGATCCCGTTCTGCATCAGGTTGGTGATTGTCTGAACAATCTGGATGCGGGCGGCATGGACCGCAGGCAATCCCGCGGTCAGCCTCAGTTGCAGCCCCACGTGCCGGTACTGTAGCTCGAAGCTCAACAGCTCGACGGCCTCGCGCACGAGCGCGTTGACGTCGACGCGGCTCACTCTCGTATCACCCTTGCGTATGAAGGCGCGCAGGTGCTCGATGATTCCACCGGCGCGCTCCGCCTGTGCCGCAGCCCGAGCAAGGTCATCGAGCAGAATCTGTGGACGCAGCACCCCGTTCTGGATTCGTGCCCGGCACGCCTCGAGGTAATTCACAATGGCGACGAGCGGCTGGTTCAACTCGTGGGCGAGCCCCGCGGCCATCTCACCCATCGTGCCCAGGCGCGCCACGTGCGCCAGCTCGGCCTGCCGGCGGCGCGCTTCCGCCTCGGCACGCACGCGGGCAGTGACGTCCCGGCCGGAACCGATGATGTGCGTGACCTGCCCGGACTCGTCGCAGACCGGCGCCGCGATCAGTTCGAGCAAGCGCTCGTTGCCCGCGGCATCGGCACACGCGTGTGTAACGGAAACGGGTATGCGTTTTGCCGCTACCTGCGTCGCGAGGCAGGCTCCTTCCGCAGCCTTCGGTCCACCGGCGGAATCCCGCTCTGTGGCGCTGCAGGTGAACCAACGGAGACCCGCTGGCACGCCGCCGGGGAGATTCTGAGCGGCCCGGTTCGCGAGCGTGACGCGGTTCTGGCGGTCGATCACAAGCACCGCCTCCGGGATCTGATCAACGATCATCTGAAGAAAGCGCTGCGAGCGGCGCAGCTCATCTTCTGCGGCCTTACGCTCGCGGATGTCCGTTACCACCGCGAAGCTGCCGCGCCAGCTCCCATCGGCGTCCCACAGTCCGCGCGGCGAGACCAACACCATCACCGGCCGGCCCTGTCTGTCGGCGAGCACGAGTTCGTACGAACGCGACTGCCCGCGCCGGCGATCCTGGAGCTGGTCCGCGAGAATGGCGCGATTGGCCTGGTCGAAAACGATTTCGTCGGCCCGCCGGCCGATCAGATCCTGCGGCCGAAACCCCAACATGTCGCACAGGCGGTGGTTTGCGTAGGTGAGCGTTCCCGACTCGTCTTGCACCGCCAATCCCTCGTTCATCGTTGCTACGAGCGTTTGGAAGCGAGCCTCGCTGGCGAGTAGCTCGTGGGTTCGTGCTTCCGCCAGATGCCGCGCCGTAACCAGAGCCGGGGTCATGCGGCAGAGAAAGGCGATCGCGCCGCCAAGTAACATGACAATCGCGGCGATCCCCCAGACCGACCCACGCCCCGGTGCGCCGACGGCCGCGAGCTGCTCCGCTTCATCGTAGAACAGCGCAACGTACCACGGGTCGCCTCCGGGGGCTTTGACCGGAGCCCAGACCCCGGTGCGTGACTCCGCATGGAACAGCTGCGGCACTCTTGCGAAGAAGGCCCGGGGCCCGTGCTGCCGCAGCTCGTCGCGGAGCCACGTTTCCAGGTCGAACGACAAGCGGCCGTTTTGAAGCAGCGTTCCATCCGCGCCCACCAGCACGCAGGCCTGGCCCCGGTCACCGTGCTGCAGAATTTCCGTGAGGTTCGTCAGCGGCGCCATGCCCGCGACGATTCCCAGCAGCTCTTCCGCCGCGCGCCAGGGGACCGAAACGACGATCCCAGACGCGTCGACACAGAGATTGACCGGCATGCTGATCAGCGTTTCCAGCGTCGGGTCCGCGGCGAAGCGGCGGATGTGCTCAATGTGAACCGCATACTCCTCCTGCTCGCGTTCGAGAGCATGCAATTCTTCGACGCCGCGCAACTCGTCCCCTTTCTCAAAGGTCTTGAAAGGTCGGCGGGTGCCATCGAAGTAACGCTCGATCACGTAGATCTCGGCCAGCCGATGCCGACGGTAGTTGCCCTCGTAGATCGCCTGGAGGTGGCTGTGCGCGGTCGGAGACTGGTGCGCCAACTCAGGGTCGGCGCTGACCAGCCGAAGCCAGAGAACGACTTCATCCAGGTAGGCCGCGACTTCCTGTTGCGTTGCGCTGAGCCGAAGCTGGAAACGTTCTTTCGTTTGGGCCCGGGCGCTGGCACACTCCCGCTCATTCATGATCACGATGACGACGGCGACCGCGGCCGCTGACACCGCGCTGACCAATCCGATGCCGTGCAGCACACGTCGCCCCGCGGCCCGCTTCGCCGCCCCCGACACAGCACCGGTAACTGTGCTCGACGCCGCTACATTCCACATGGTCACGTCCTTCGGCGTGTTGACCGGCGACCGGCCCGGGTCCCGGCAAGGGGTAGAGAACGAAGATGGTGCTCGCACCTTCCAGGGGGCGGCCCCGGAGTCACGCTGTCAAGCCCTTCGACAGAGTATAGTAGCCCAGCCGGTGATGGACGAAGAATGGCGACTCGCTTCTGAGTACAACCGAAGCCCTGGAGGCTGTCGCCAAGCTCGACGAACCCCTGTGCATACGGAAAATGTCATGCGCGTCCGCCAGCCGGCGGACCCGGCGCCGGATGAGTCGCCGCAGCGGCGGCTGGTGTGGCCGTAGGGGTAAGCGTCCGGCGGACCCCATCTTCAATTCGACAATCGGTACGGGCAGGATGTCTCCGTGATCAGCGGAGACCGGTATGGCGCGCGGCACGCCACGGGATCTGAAGAAAGAAGAGTTCTGGCGACGGCGGCTGGGGGCGCAGGCCGGCAGCGGGCTGTCGGTGCGGGCCTGGTGTCGGCGGCACGGGGTGCGGGAATCGGCGTTCTACTGGTGGCGAACACGCTTGGCTCGCCGGGACGCGGCAGCACCGTGCGGGTCAGTCCACGTGCCGCCGCCGCTGGTGCCGGTGCAGGTCATGGCGGACACAGCGCCGGCAGCAGCGCAACGGATTGAGATCGTGCTGCCCGGCGCGCGGTGTGTGCACGTCTTCGGGCGTGTCGAGCGGCAGATGCTCGCCGAGGTCTTGGCGGTGCTGGCCACCAGCGCCCCCGCGGCGGAGGCGTCGGGATGCTGAGGCTGCCCAGCTTCGGAGAACTCGATCAGGGTCTGGGCGTGAGAAACCGGATACGGGCGTCACGACGAGCGGCGCCAGCTTCCATGTTGACGCGTGCGTCGTTTGCGCTCCCGAAACAGCCCCAATCGCAAGTGCCTGCGACAGCGAGAGTTAATCCGCCCGGTACTTGCGCCGATCATCAGAATCATCGGCGCAAGCACCCGCTGCCGGACAAGTTGATACGAGAGTCCGTTTGGACGCCTGTGAGGCCAGCGCTAGAGCCGCGACGGTCTGGACCGTTTCATCGTCACTTGAAGCAGGGCGAGCTGCTGTCAGGGGAGATAGTGCTCGGCCGTCAAGGTCGCGCGCGGAAGGAGGGCAGCGCGAAGAAAACCGAGAACCAGCCCGATCACGTTCGTCACTGCGCCTCCGTTCAGATTCTGTCAGGCGAAACCGTAGCTGATCGGGTAGCAAGAGGCGAAACGCGCAAGTCTCTGCCAGATTACGCGGAGCGAGTTTGGGGGAGGGGCAGGATCGAGACGCCGTCCACCGACACGGGCAGGCAAGCCACTGTCAAAAATGCGGCAAGATCGCTCGGGTGCCGCATAATCCCGAGGACTTGTACAATGTCAGAACATCCCCCGACAGCCTAGCCGGGTGGACGTCAAGTGAAGTGGCGAATCAAGGTTGAGACAAATCATGGCGCGAAGCCTGTCCGTCATCGTCGCGATGAGCGTTCTCGCGGGCGGGCTTGCCAACGCGACTCCACCGACGCCGGCCATAGCGCTGACGCTAATACCGTGCGATCCGCGACCTCTTCGAGCCGTTCCCGTGCCTGTACCTGCTGGAAGGCGGGTACAGCCCACGCAGCGTTGAGCTTGGAATTGACGCCATCTGCGAATAGCCACCGCGGGCGACGAAGACTGCCCCCAACGCCTGTCACCGGGCAGGTCAATTCGATCCTCACGCGCTCTCGGCGAAGGTCGATCGGCAGAACGCCGTAAGTCCTGGCCCACAGACGGGTCCGCAACTCGCGGGCGGGAGGCCGCGCCGGTACCGCAACCGAACTGCCGATTCAGGCAGGTTCCGGGCAATCGTCGGCCGGCCGACGCGCCTTGGCTTCCGGCCTGTACGTAGCTCCTCCACCCAGCGAGAATACGCTTGCGGCGTGACGATGCCGATCAATTCCGCGACGTTGTGGTTGAGCTCCTGGTCAATCGCCAGCAGCCGGGCGCGGTCGTCCGGGCCCGGGATGACCCGGTTGCCGCCCAACTTGCGACGGAGGATCTCGACTTGGGCTTTCAGAAAACGGATGCGGGCGTCCCGACCGGCGGCGCCCGCTTCAAGGGTGACGCGCGAGTCGTTTGCGCTCCCGAAACAGCCCCAATCACAAGTACCTGCAGCAGCGAGAGTTAATCCGCCCGGTACTTGCGCCGATCATCAGAATCATCGGCGCAAGCACCCGCGGCCGGATAGTGAGGTCTTGAAGGACGCCGTCGCGGCGGCGACGGCAGCGCGGTCACCAAGCACCGCCCGCAGGAAGAACGCGATCGCGCTCGCCACGCGCATCACGGCCTCTCCGTCCGGGTGATGTGAGACCGAAGCGTGCGGGGCCTGCCAAGCGCCCCTACCCGAGCAAAATTTGGGCTGATCGGGCTACTCGATCTCCAATATCGCCGCTGTCTCGATTCGCACCGGACCCAGCAAACCTGACTCGAGCAGCGGGGAGTCCTGCCTCCACAGGCGCCAACTGGTGAACGTGTAGCGACCCGTGGGACTTGGCTTGTCACCCTGGAGCCAATCGGGCCAGCGCTTGAGTGTTCCGTCCGGATTGCGCTCGCTGTCTTCGGGCAACTGCTCGTCGCCGATCATGCGGTTAGGCCATAGGTTGGTGACGCGGATTTCCAGTACGTTGGCGCCGGCCTGAACAGATGGCGTGACGTCGGCGCGATACGGTGTCTTCCAGAGCGTGCCGACATCCCTGCCGTTCAACCTGACCTCGGCGACGACGGCTACGCGGCCCAGATCCAGATAGAGCTTCCGGCCCGGGCTCAGCATCTCCGGCGGCACGTCGAAACTGCCGCGATAAATGACGGTGCCCGAGTAGTACCGAACACCCGGGTCATCGTGCAGAGTCCATGACTTCATCTCAGGAAGCGTTAACCGATCCGGAGCTCCCCAGCCCGCCGCAAAGCTCAGGTCCCACGCGCCTGTGACCTCCAGCGGCGGCGTGATGGACGGGACTTCGACCACCTGTGTCCGACCGGATGCCCAGCGCACCTCGTACCGACCCGGCTGCGAGGCCGTGAGCGTCAGGCGACCCTCCGCTGAAACGCTTAAGAGCGCTGGGGTCGGTGGCGGCACAATGAGGCGGATGGTCTCCGGATCGGTCGCGCTTGCCGCCTGCGCGACACCGTCCAACGTGTATTCCACGCGCAGGGTCTTCACGACCATGTACGCCGGGTCATCGCCTTCGGCCATCCGGCTCACGCGGAACTCGTAGACGCCTTCGTTCGCGAGCTGCTGCACCTTGGCAGTCACGTCCCGTGTGCGCTCCTTGTCGCCCGGCACGCCGTAACTCGCGGAGCGCACTGCGATCTCGTGGAGCGCAGTCTGCAATCGGATGGTCTGTGGATCAGTGCCGGTGGCGACGCGCGGCCGGCCGTCGATGGTGTACTCGATGTGCAGGGTCTTCACGATGCCGTAGGCCGGATCGCCATCACGGGCCAGCGAAGCAACCTGGAAGGCGCGCGTGCCGCGCTCGACCAGTTGCTGCACTGCCGCGGTCACGTCGCGGGTCCGCGCGGTATCCCCGGGGACGCCATACGTGGCTTTCTGGACCGTGAGCTTCGCCAATGGTGCGGCGGGCGGCGGAATGGGCTGGCCGTCGCGCGTCAACGCGACGGCGTGGTCGGTGCTGGCGGTGTCAGCCCGGAAGACAACGAACACGGATTCCGCCGGGCCAAGCCAGAGTGGCATGCGTGTCCGGCCGCCGACTTCCTCGTATATCGGTGCCGGCTCGATCAGCCCGGTCTCGGGCTGCCAGAGTTCGGGCCGCCGACCCTGCACGCGGAACGTGCACATCGCCGCGGTCGGGCGCGCGTCACCGTTTGCCACGAAGTAGAGCTCTACGTCGTCGAGCGTGCGATGGATGAAACGCGGCTCGACTGCACCGCCGGCGACCTGTGCCTCGAAGTCCGGCGGTACGCCCATATCGGCGAGGACCGCCTCGGCTGACTGGCCACACACGACCTTGCCGGCACCGACAGCATGCGTCACCTGCGTCTTGCCGTCGCACTCACCCCATAGCTCGCGGGCCAGCTCGGCCACTTCCGCGTCACAGCGCGGGTAGTCCGTCAGGCTCGGCGACTTGAGCGGGCGGTTGCCAAGCACCGTCAGGCCGGCCTCCGCCAGTTCCTTCACACGCCGCAGCAGCGTCGGCGTCATCGTGTCCACCGGCGGCAGCACCAGCAGCCGATAGCGCATGCTCTCGGAAAGGACGAGGCACTTGTCCTCCACCCGGCTGCGTGACAGCAGCACCTCCGGCGGACACGCGTCGAAGTTGTAGCCACGCCGGCGCGGCGGGTTGTCCGGCACCATGGCCGTCGGCGGGACAAAGTGTTGCGGTGAGCCCTCGGGGGCCAGGTAGCAGATGTCGGCGACGAACTGCCCTTGTTGCAGCAGGTATTGGCAGCGCGACAGGTATTCATGCCACGACCTGGACTGCTCCCACCACGTCTGCGTACGTTCATAGTGCAGGCCCCAGGGTCCCATCGACATGCCGGGGCGGCGATCCGCCCACGGCTGCAAGGCGTAGCGGTGGAACACAAACCGGTTAACGCCCTCGCAGAAGGCCCAGTCGCCCATCGCCTTGATCGAGCCGGGATGCTCGCGCCATTTCTCGTTGCTGTCCGCGGTGAACGCCTCGGCCCCCAGAATCGGCTTGCCGTACACGTGGGCCGCCGATGCCATCACCGTGCACGTGTCCGCGGCGCCGTACGGGGCGTAGGACCAGAATTCGCACATCGGTTCATCGGCGCGGCCAGCGTAGGCCATGTCGTCCGCGGGCTCGCCGTACGCTTCGATCGACAAGCGCAGGCCGTGCTGGTGCGCGAGCGTCCGCATGTGGCCGGCGTAGTTCTCCACGAGCAGATCCGAGATCGTCTGGCGCAGGTCCCACAGAAAACGCTCGGAGACCTCGAGGGACTCGACCACGCGGCCACTCAAGACCGGCAGAAATGGGAGCAGGTCGTAGCCGCGGAGGCGCTGGAACTCGGCACGCATGCGGGCCGTCCAGTTCTGCGAGCCCACCTCCCAGCTGTCGATATGCGTAGCCACCAGCGATTTGCCGGTCAACGGCCCAACATCCGCCACGAGCTTCGCCATCAGACCCGCGAAGTGCGCTTCGATCCCCTCCCGGCAGAGCTTGTCACACTCCAGTCCGCGGCCGACCGGCGGCGCGGGCAAGTTGACCGCCCCCGTCGTCGTGTGGCCGAAACGCATGATCAGCCATTTCCCCTCCGGCGCGGCCCAGGAGAGCTTGCCATCCGGTCCGCACTGGCTGGTCAGGTCGATGATCCGCTCGCGCGCGATGACGGCTTCCAGCGGACTCGCTGGCCACGCACTGCGCGGCGGGATTGGCCGCATCGCAAATGCGGCCTTGCCCTCGATGTCCTCGATCCGCTGTGGCGTACTGCCGGCGGCTTCGGCGCTGGGCACGGGAAACGCGAGCACGACGATATCACGATAGAAGTCCGCCAGCGCCTGGGGTTGCGGCAGCACCTCATCCAAATGGCGCGGCCCCTCGACCGGCATTTCCGACCAGACTACCTTCTGCATCGACTGCTCCGGCGTGATCCATGGTCCGCCACTGCCGCACCAGCCGGCGTCGTCGTTCATGTTGACCTCGAGGCCAAGGCGGGCGGCCTCCGCACAGACGTGCTTGAACAGCTCGCGCCAGGGCGGCGTCGCAAAACCCGCCGGCCCCTCCGGCGCGCCTTGATCCACCTCCATGATCAGGACGCCACCGATGCCCACGCGTGCCATCGCCTCCAGATCAGCCGTGATGCCCTCCCGCGTGATATTGCCGTTGAGCCAGAACCAGTAGACCCACGGCCGCGCGGCGGGCGGTGGATGCTGAAAGCCCTGCGCGAGTTGCACCGGGTCCGGCGCCGCGAGGGTGGCGTGCCCCAGCGCGAGACATACGGCCGCAGTGCAGGCGATCCCCAGATCTCGTCGCATTAACGCCATGGCTTGACCCTCGCGCGTGCCCGGGCGGCGGCCCCTGCAAAGCGGGATTGCCGGGAAGATGCCGACCGCGCACTTGGAACCCGGGCGTCGACGCAGTATAGCTGTTGTGGCGCACGTGCGCAAGCGTGATTCGGCGAGGCTATCTTGGCACCGGATGTTTCGGCGTCGCGAGGTGATCGGCATGCGTGATCGACGGAACGAAGTCCGTCCATCCCAATCACCAGCAAGTTGGGGGCATTCGGCGGCCCGGCCGGACGCTGCCCCTGTTCGTAGGCCTGCACGTCGGCGTCCCGCGCCCTGCGGACAACTTCGCTCAACGCCTCCGCCCAGCGTTGGACCTGCTTGCCGTCCAGGTGCGTGTCCCAGTCCTCGTTCAACGCCAACGCGGCCTGATCGAAGGAGTGCAGCGCGCCTTCGCGCGCCAGCCGCCGCGCCGCCCGCGGCGTCAGCGGAACTTCTCCGATCAACCCCCAATCACGCACCTGAGGGGAAAAAAGAACCGCCGCAAGCCCGACAACGCGCGTGCTGCTTACGCACCACCACCCGCCCGTGCCGTGACTGCACCTCCGGCTGTGTCTCTTCTTTCTCCAAGTACACCTGTCGATACTGAAAATGTCATCCGCCCCTTGTGGAGCAACGGACGCTCGGGTCGGCGCCGCGGCGCAGCCCGAGCGCGCCGCCCGGTCAGCGTCTCGAGGGCCGCGAAGCGGCTGTCTCTGCGGCAGAGGCGCGCAATGTCCGCGTGTCCTGACTTCAGGACCGACGAGCGCAGGCTGTGTCAGGCCGCTCGCGTGTACCGATGATGCTGCCCCCCTACCTGCGGAATCGCGATGACGCGCCCACGGCTGGGCAGCTCGACGTTACGCGGTTGGGCGCATTCCGTTCGAGCGACAAGTGGCTTCGCGCTTGGTGATAGTACGCGAAGTAGTCGGTGAGTATCCGCAATAGGTGAGCCTCATTGAAGACGATCACGTGATCCAAGCACTCGCGCCGGATCGAACCAATCAGTCGCTCGACATACGGGGATTGCCACGGCGAGCGGTACGCGATCACGACCTCGTCGATGCCCAGGTGCTTGACGCGCTCGCGGAAGTCTTGGCCGTAGATGCCGTCATGATCCCGGATCAGGAAGCGCGGCGCCTCGTCAAAGGGGAAGGCCTCGACGACCTGCTGCGCGGTCCAGCGCGCGGTCGGACACGGGATGACGTTGAAGTGCACGATCCGGCGCCGGTCATGCCGCAGCACCAGGAAGCAATACAACAAGCGCAAGCTCATGGTTGCGACCACGAAGAATTCGATCGCAACGATGTCCGGCACGTGGTTTTCCAGAAACGCCCGCCAGGTCCGGGAGAACGGCTTGCGGTGGCCGGCGGTGCGATTCCTCACGTTCGAATCGGCCACGTCGTGTTCGAGCAGAGTCGACTCGAACTGCGTCCGCGGCGCGCCCCCACGCGGCGCACAACCTGAATTGGCCGCTCCTTCCAGTTCGCGTCGCCCACGCGGTAGAATCGCCTTTGCCTGTCGTGCTCGATATCGCAGCGGAGGACGATCCGTGAACACTGCGCGCTGCTTGCTCGTTGTATTGCCATTGTTGCCGCCGACAATGGCAGCCGGGATCGAACCGTCATCACCCGCCATAGCGGCCAGCGAGTTTCTTGACGCTGCCCGCTTCGGCTGGCCACTATCAGTCCGTTGTAGAAGTCCTTTTTCTTCGCCGGCCTATGCCGCGCGCACGCGTTCGGCCGTCGGCGCGGGTGGAGCGCCGAACAGCGCCGCGAGTCGGTTCCATAGTCCGTCTGGCCGCCTCAGGGCACGCAGCCAGCCGGCGCAGGCCTCCGCGGCCGCCCGGGCCGCGTCCACCCAGCCACGCGGCGTCCCAAACCCGGTCACTTTCCGCATGATCAGCCCCAGATTGAACGCGGCCGTGTGGATCAGATAGCGTTTTGCGATCTTCACCCGCCCCTTGAGCCAGACCCGCCGCATGCCACCATCATCCAGCGCGTGTTCGAACGTCCGTTCCACATATTCGCCACGCCGGCGATGCAGGCGTTTGGAACGCGCCCGCTTTCGCCGCCGGCGGTTGCGGTACACCGCCTGCTGCCCGCGACGCTTGTATTCCTGCTCATCCGGATCCTCTGCCGTCCAGCGCTGCCGCCCGCGGTCCGGCTCGGCGATGTAGCCGCGGATGTCCAGCTCTTCCAGGTTCACCAGGGTCTGCGCACTGTGGTAACCCTTGTCCTGCACCGTCGCCTGGAGGTGCAGCTCGTCCTGTGGATCCGCCACCCCGTGGGCCTGGCAGGTCGCCTGCACCTGGGCGTCTTCGCGGACGTCCTGCAGCGAGGTCGCCGCCTTTTCCAGCGTACCCCACATCGCGGTCGTGGCCCCCTCGTTGGCCAGGTGAATTTCGGCCGCCACGATCGCCCCCGTGTCCAGGTCCACCGCGTGCTCGTTCTTGTAGGCGAAATGCGTGCGGCCATCCTTCATCTTGGTGATCTTCGCTTCGGGATCGTTCGGATTGAACCAGTCATCATTACTCGCGCTCTTGTCCTTCCGCTGGCGATCGAACTTCGCCAGCTCCTCCGCCGTCGGCGTTTCAATCCCCGACGCCTTCGCCAACTCCGTCAGGAACTCGCGGTAGCTCTGCCCGCTGTCCCGCCGCACGATCGACTTCAACGCCGCATCCGCCTCCAGCGTGCTGGCATCGATGCCCAACGTCTGCCCTTTCAGCAAACCCTGCTCCGTCAGCCGCTTGAGCACCCAGTCGAACACCGCCTGGTGCGTCTCCAGGTCGATCCGGTTCCGCGTCCGCGACAGGCTGGAATGGTCCGGCGCGCCTTCGTCCACCCGGTAGCCCAGGAAGGCCCGCAACGCCAGCGAGTCGGCACAGCGCCAGGCGATCTCCCGCTCGCTGTCGAGCTTCTCGAAATAGCCCAGCATCAGCATGTGGAAGTACACCCCCGGCGGAATCGACGGGCGCCCCAACTTCCGGGCGTAGAATGGCTGACAGGCCGCCGCACAGAACGGGTCGAACCCGGCCGCTGCCCGCAGAGCGTTGAGCTTCTGGTAGAACGGGTGGGCCGGCGCGGGGGCCAGCCGGTCGGTCGCGATCCAAAAGTCCGCCTGCCGCTGCGCGGGCCGCTGTCCCATCGCCATCACGCCATCCTCCGTAACCTTTCGAACGGGCCGCATCCTAGCATTTCTAGTGCCCGCCGTCAAGGGGACTTTTGCAACGGACTGCCTGGCAGACCCTGCAGGGGCGCGGCGAGACGCACGCACCTCTCGATTCATTGGGGAGATTGAGCGGCATCGAGCAGCGCGGTGACCCGCGCCGCTGTCTGCTGCACTTCGAATTCGCGCTGGCCACTTCGTTTTGCCAGGACGCCAAGGGCGGTGCGCAGCCGCGTGGCGGCTTCGTCGCGCTGCCCGGACAGCGCCAGGCATTCGGCGAGTTGAAGCTCGGACAGCGTCGAGGGAACGGACTCGGGGGCCAACTTCTGGCACTGAATCTCCAAGCTGTGGCGCAACAGCTCTTCAGCGGCAGGATACTCTCTTTTGTCCGTGAGCACGCTACCCAGCGCGGCGAGCGCGTCGGCGATGTCGGGATGCGCATCGGGGAGTCGGGCCTGCAAGATGGCGAGTGCTTGGCGCGCATGGGTCTCCGCCTCGGTCGTCTCCCCCTGAGCGCGATCGATCCTGGCAAGCAGCACAAGCGCCGTACCCACTTCAGGATGATCTGCACCCAGTCCGCTGCGAAACAAGGCCAGCCCCTCGGTAGCCAAGGGCGCGGCGCCAAGCACATTCCCTTTCTTGAACAGGATACCGGCCAAGTTCAGCAGGCTCGAAGCGATATCCGGATGCTGTGGGTGAAGCAGTTTTCGGCGAATTTCCAGAGCAGCGCGATGCAAGCGTTCTGCCCCATCCAGATCGCCGCGCGCCGTCATTAGCAGTGCCAAGTTGCTCATGATGGTGGCCACGAACGGATGTTCGGCGCCTTGGGTGCCCTGCCAGGCACCCAGGCCCTGTTCATAAAGCGGCTCCGCTGCGGCGTAGTCGCCACGGGCATACAGCACGGTGGCCAGGCTGTTCAGCGTCCTGGCGACGTCCGGATGCTGTTCACCGAGGAGGCTCTTGCGCATTTCCAGCGTGCGCCGTAGGAGGGTCTCTGCCCGCTCGTACTCCCCTTGGTTGAGCAGGCAGACGGCGAGGCTGTTGAGTGCATCGGCGATGCTCGTGTGCTGCTCGCCCCAGCGCGTCGTACGCAGCGCGAGCACCTGCTCGTACAGCTGCGCCGCCTGCGCGAAATCGCCCCGCGCGTTGCAGACCCGCGCCAGGCTGGCCAGGGCGTCGGCCCGTGCTACCGCGGCGCTGGCGCCAGTGGGGTAGCGTGCCAGGGCCTGGCGCAGCGTGCGCTCGGCCTCGGGGTATCGGCCGTTCTCAATCAACACGTCGCCCAAGTCCTTCAGGACGCCGGCCAAGGCGGCCGCGCCGGCCGCGTGTTCCTGGCGCAGCGCGACACTTTGGCGAAGTTGTCGCTCGGCGGCGTCGTACAGCCCAAGGCGACGGTAGGCCTGCCCCAGAGTCTGCTGCACATCGGCAAGGATCTCGGGCTGACCGCGCAATTCGTCGGTGGCGCGAGCGGCAGCGCGGTCCAGCAGCTCGCGGACCGGCACCGTGTGACCCGATCGCTCGGGGTCAATCGAAGTCAGCGTCTGCTGCAGAAACTGGCTGGCTTGCTGAGCGGCTCGCGCTTCGGACGCGGCGCGCCCGTACAGCCACGCCATGCCCACGCTGGCGACTACCAACACGAGAAGCAGCGCGCCGAGCAGCGCCGCGGGCGCCTTGTGGCGCGCGACAAGCCTACCGAGTAAGTAAAGCTGACCGGGTGGACGGGCCCGAATGGGGAGTTTTGCGAGGTAGCGCTCTAGATCTTCGCGCATGGCAGCCGCGCTGGCGTAGCGGCGCTGTGGTTCCCTTTCCAAGGCTTTTCGCGTGATGGTATCCAGGTCGCCGCGCAGCCGCCGGTCCACGATGCCGGGCGGCACCGGTTCATGCTCGCAGATCAGGCGCAGCGCTTCGCGCAGCGAACAGTCCGCGATCTCGACGGGCCGGTGACCGGTGAGGAGCTGGTAGAGGATCACGCCGAGTGCGTACACGTCGGAGCGCGCATCCACGGAGCCCGAGGTGCCGGCCAGCTGCTCCGGGCTCATGTAGGCGAGCGTGCCAAGGAGCTGACCGTCCTGCGTCATTTCGCCCACCGCGGGGAGCCCGTCGCGGGTTTCCCGCGCAATGCCGAAATCCAAGACCTTGGGCTGCCCAGCCGCATCCACAAGGACGTTCCCCGGCTTCAGGTCGCGGTGAATGATGCCGCGTTCATGCGCGTGTTGGACCGCGTCGCAGACGCGGGCGACCAGCCGAACCCGCTCGGCGAGGCTACATTGCTGGCCCGTGACGTATTCCGTGATGGGAATGCCCTCGACGTACTCCATCACGAAGTAGGGCAGTTGCGCGCGGCCGATCTGGGCCGTGCCGGCTTCGTAGATGTGGGCGACCCCCGGATGGTGCAGGCGACCCAGCAGCTCGACTTCGTGCGCAAAACGCTGTCGCGCCGCGGCCGCCGGCAGGCCCAGCCGGATGAGTTTGAGGGCCACACGCCGATGCGGCTGGTCCTGTTCGGCCTCGAAGACGATCGCCATCCCCCCCTCCCCGAGTTTTTTGATGATCCGGTAGTGACCGATACTCTGGGGTAGCTGGCTCTCGATCTCCTCTGGCGCGGCGGCCAGTCCCAACCACGCCTGAAGGCGCGCCGGGTCGCTCAGCGACGAAGGCTGGGCATCAGCCGCCAGCATCTCCGCGACGCTGTTGCGCATTTGAGGGTCGCGTGCGCTGAGTCGAAGCAGGTATTGGGCCTGACGCTCGGGCGGGAGTTGGCAGGCCCGCAAAAAGGCGTGTTTGACTCGCTGGTAGCGCTCAGGCGTCATCACTGCGGTCCTTGCGCAACTCGGCCCCCAGCCACGCGCGCGCCGTTCGCCATTCACGTTCGATGGTGGCCTTGGAGGACCCGATGACCTTGGCGACCTCGTCGACCGTTAGCCCGGCAAAAAAGCGCAGTTCAACGATTTGGGTTTGCAGCGGGTCGAGCGCCGCGAGCCGCGTCAAGCACTCGTGCAGATCAAGCAGATCGATTTCCACAGCCTCGTCGGGTGAAATCAAGCCTTCGAGCGCGACTCGGCCGCAACGCCGGCCACGTTTCGCCGTGCGTCGGGCACGTACATGATCCACAACGATCTGCCGCATCGCCTTGGCGGCGACGGCAAAGAAATGTCCCCGCCCTTCCCACCCACCCGCAGGCGAGCCAGCCAGCCGCAAGAACGCCTCATGAACAATGGCGGTCGCGTTCAGCGAACGCTCACCGCCGCGCTCGCGCAGGTAACTCTGCGCCAGTGCGCGAAGCTCCTGGTAGACTAGTGGCAAGAGCTCCCGGGCGGCCGCCTGGTCGCCGCGGCTGACCAGCTCGAGGCAGTGGGTCACGTCAGGATTGGGTCGCGGTGTTCCCATCGTCCATCTGCCACGTCGCACCCCGGGCAGCAACCATTTTACAGTGCTGGCCGCTCCGACAGGGCGCGGTTCGCGGCGGCCACTCGCCTCTTCGGAACCGCCGGGGCGACTTCCCGAGTCATTTTTGATGGGGTCTGGGCCTTGTTGACGTGATTGTCCTTGGAGCAGCAAGTCTACGCAGGCTTGGCGTATAAGTGTGTAACTAATTGTTCGTAATTGAGTTACAGCAGAGCGTCGAGGAGAGGAGTTATGAACAAGCGGATTGTTGGAGCGGTCCTCGGTATCGTGGCCGTCGCGTTTTCCTCAAGCGTCAGCGGGTTTGCGGGCCCAATCGGAGCAGTCGGAGACTTGTACCTGACCTCGCCCAACAGTGGGCAGGTCCAGCAGTTCGACGGAACGACGTACGCCTACGTGGGCCCCTTCACCCAGGCCGGCACGCTGAACGCCCCGGTCGGCCTGCTGTTCCGGCCCGATGGGAATTTGCTGGTCGGTGGCGCGGACCCGGTGTCCGGCAATAACGTCGTCAAGGAATACGACAATCTCGGCAACTTCATCCGCACATTCGCACAGGTAAACGGTCGCGACCTCGCCAACGGACCTGGATCGGATGTCCTGGTTGCCGCCGCCAGTGACGGCGTGCTGCGCTTCGATGGCTTGACGGGCGCGCCGCTCGGGTCCTTCACGAGCGGCTACACCTTCACATCGGCCCAGGGAATCGGGTTTGCCGGGCCGAGCGGCAACCTGTTCGCTCTGGACCAGATCGGCACGAGTCCCGCCAGCCGCATCGTCGAGTTCGACGGCAGCACCGGTGTGTACATCCGGACTATCGCGACCAACCTGGTTTTTCCCTTCGACCTGGGCGTCGGGCCGAACGGGAACGTGTTTGCCACGCAGCTTCAGGCGTTCGGCGCACCAGCGGATGTGACCGAATACGACCCTGTCAGCGGGGCCCTCGTCGGCAGTTACGATACGCCCAACAGCACGTTTGGAATTGGCTTGGATTTCAATCCCGCGTCGGGCCGTCTGCTGGCGAGCATGCGCAACCCCGACGGCTTTGCCGAATTCGCCGTCGGTGGCGGGTATCTCAATACGTACCTGACGGCCGGATTTCAGCCGAACAAGATCGCCTTCAAGGTTCCCGAGCCGGCTACGCTCGGTTTGCTGCTGGTCAGCCTGATTCTGGCCGGGCGGCGACACTAGCGGATCGTCGCGTCCCAGCTGCCGCACGGGACAACGCCGCATCAGTATTCGGCAGAGCACGAATGGAGATCTCAGCATGAGTGCGAGAGGAGTCGCTCTTTGCGCCGCTGTGGTTGGTTTTGTCCTCACGCCATCGACTTGGGCCAGCACGGTCGCGCTGTACCACCTGGATGAGCTGACAGGGATGACAGTGAGCGATTTCGTCGGCGGTCATTCGCTGACGCAACTCCAGGACGAACCGACAGAAGGTCAACCTGCGCAGCCGGGCTTCGGAACCGCGGTGGGCGGATGGACGACCTGGGCTGGGGCCTATCGCACGACCACGTTCCCCAACCTCACGGGAAGCTGGACCATTGAGTTCTTTTTCAACTCCTTCGGAAATCCGATCTTCGACCCGAACCCGGTCGAATTTGGTGCCAGCGCGGTCGATCGCTTCCGTATCGCGCCCAACCAGGGGCATGCCTTCGAGTATCGGACAAGCAGCTTCGTGCTTACCACGGGCTACGTGGACTACGACTCCAACTGGCACCATGTCGCGCTGACGTGGGACGCCGCGACCAGCCGTTTCACATTGTTCTACGATGGCGTGCTCAAAGCGTCGCTCATCGGCGTGGTCGCAGACACCACCTTCTTGTCCGTCGGCTGTGCGAATGACAGCCAATGGGTTTTCGCAGGGCGGGTCGACGAGGTGCGCGTCTGCGACACGGTGGTCTACACGGGCGACTTCACGCCCCCGGCCGTTCCCTTCGGAGAAACCGATCTCGGGGCCTGCTGCCACGCGGACGGTTCATGCAGCGACATCGCGGCGGCCGACTGCACGGGAATCTGGCTGGGCGCTGGCAGCGCCTGCGCGACGAATCCGTGCCTCATGACTGGAGCGTGCTGTCAAGGCGATGGCACCTGCATTCTCACCGAAGAATGGAATTGTCCAGGCACGTGGCTGGGGGGTGGCGCGATTTGCGATTCTCTCACGTGCCTGGGGGCTTGCTGTGCCGCGGACTACACCTGCAGCTTGATGCTACAGCCGGACTGCGGCGGGCAGTGGAACGGCGCCGGGAGTAGTTGCGAGCCCAACCCCTGCCTTGAAACGCTCACGGTCGCCCTCTATCACCTGGACGAGCCGTACGGAAGCACAGTCCTGCGGGATGTCCATGGGACTCTACCGCTCTGGCCTATCGCTGCCGGGAGTACTTGTGCTAAGCCCGGACAGCCAGGCTTCGGCACTTCCGTCGGGGTGTGGCAGGCCTATGATCAGGCGTATTGGACCCACGCCTTTCCAAACCTCACCGGCGACTGGACCATCGAGTTTTTTGTCAACGCGCTGGCTGATGGCGGTGCATCGTTTGGCGATCCATGTCCCGTCGAGTTCGGGCCATCGTCGGAGTACCGCTTCCGTTTTGCGCCGAACCAGGGCCACGCGTTCGAGTACCGCGGCAGCGAGTTCGTCGTCAGCACGGGGTACGTAGACTATGACGCCAATTGGCATCACGTCGCGCTGACGTACCGCGAAAGCACGACGGAGTTGTCGCTGTTCTGGGATGGGCAGCTTCGCGGGCAACAGATCGCGATTGTGCCGCAAACGGACTACCTGGCGATCGGAAATTCCGACGGATCGAACGACGTATTCGCGGGGCTGGTGGACGAACTGCGCGTCTCCCAGCTCGTGCTTTACAGTGGGGATTTCGTGCCACCGACGCAGCCGTTTGAGTTCCCTGGGTCCAGTGCTTGCTGCCTCGATGACGGTTGGTGCATGATGACTACGGAGGCCGCGTGCACAGGAACGTGGCTGGGCGCGGGAACCAGTTGCGCTACCAGTCCGTGCCCAGCGCCGACCGGTGCCTGCTGTCTGGTCGACAATACCTGCACGGTTACCACGCAATGGATGTGCGCCGGCGTGTGGCACGGTGCCGGTACTACCTGTGAAACCGTCCTGTGCCCCTTTAGCACGTTCGTGGGCGGCCTGGGGGATCTGCCGGGTGGCAACTCGATGAGCGAAGCCTGGGCCGTTTCCGAGGATGGGCTGGTGGTGGTAGGACGGAGCAGTTCCACTCCTGGGGACGCGGAGGCTTTCCGTTGGACTGCTCAATCCGGCATGTCTGGACTGGGCGCCTTGCCAGGCGGTGGGCTGCACAGTCTTGCCAAGGGCGCGTCGTACGACGGGTCCGTCGTCGTCGGTTTCAGCGCGTCGGCCAACGCATCCGGCGGCACGACAGAAGCGTTTCGGTGGACGGCTTCGACCGGCATGGTGGGCTTGGGCGATTTGCCGGGCGGTCCGTTCGACAGCGAAGCCTGGGGCGTATCCGGCGATGGCGCGATCGTCGTCGGCGGGGCGAACGGCCTGTACAACGGAGGTTCCTTGTCCGGGGAGCAGGCCTTCCGGTGGGCAGAGGCCGACGGCATGGTGAGCTTGGGAAACCTCTCCGGCAACCCATACTTCAGTGTCGCTCGCGCGATCTCCAACGACGGCGTCACGATTGTCGGCCAGAGTGACGAAAGCGATTCATGCCCGTACATGGCCTTTCGCTGGACAGCCCCCGAGGGGATGGTGGGCTTGGGCGATCTGCCAGGTGGCTCATGCCACAGCCTGGCACGCGGCGTGTCCGCGGACGGCGCCGTGATCGTCGGGTCGGGCAACGCCGATGCTGGAAACGGCGCATTCGTTTGGACCGCGGCGAGCGGGATGGTCAGCATCGGTGATTTGCCCGGTGGGTACGTGTACGCCGAGGCTTGGGATGTTTCTGCCGACGGTTCAGTGGTTGTGGGGCTAGGGTCCACGGACGACGGCGAACGGGCGTTCATCTGGGATGCGGCGCACGGGATGCGCGAATTGAGCATCGCGCTCGTCACGGAATTCGGTCTTGACCCGGTGAACTTGGAGGGCTGGACCCTGAACGAGGCCCGCGGGATTTCCGGTGACGGCAAGACCATCGTCGGCATCGGGCACAACCAACTTGGAAGAACGGAAGCCTGGATCGTTCGCCTGCCGGCCGCACGCGGTGATCTGAATTGTGACGGGCGAGTGAGCTTCGGCGACATCAATCCGTTTGTGCTCTTCCTGTCCAGCTACGACGCCTGGTTGAACGCCTACCCAGGCTGCAACCCGGTCAACGGCGATATCAACGGCGACGGCGTCTATCCCAGCTTCGGCGACATTAATCCGTTTGTCGCGCTGCTCGCGGGCGGGTAATGGCGTGGCACGTTCGGCGGGCTGCCGACGGTGGCGCCGCTCACAGACTTCAGGGGCTCATCGTGAAGCCGCAGTACGACCAGGATCACCATGAAACGAGCGCGTCAATTACGTCGGCCATCCTCGCACCGGACCAGGCGACTTCTTCTACTAGCTGCCGGGATCGGAGGGGTTGCCCTCGCCGTACACATGGGGTGCCTCGAGTCACACCCGCGACCGCGCGCCCGCGTCGAAGCGCAGGCGAACCCGCGGGCCGTGGATGTCGAGTCGATCCGCATTTGCTACGACCCACATCGCTACTGCAGCCACCCGCGCGAGGTGCTCTTTCAGTACTTCGGCGACGGCGAAATGATTCTCGGGCATTACCACGCTCCCTGCGCGTACGAGGATCCCGCCGAACTGGATCACTATGCCGTTCAGGACCGGTGCGTCGTTCTGATGCAGCGCAGTCATGACGGCGGACGCACGTGGCCTCAAGAAGACCAGACTGTCTTGTTTGATCAACGCCTGTCGCCGGAACGCAAGCAGGCGTTCCTGTTCCCGGCGCGCGCCCGGCGGCAGACGTTGAACATGTTCCAGCCGAATGCTGTCTTCTTTTTCGGTCGCACCTTCTATCCGCCGGAGCATGTCCAGACGCCAGTCTGTTTTGCGCTGCGTTCTGCCGACCGCGGCCGCAACTGGGAGGACGTGCCCACGATCATTACCTCTCCAAGCGGTCCCGGAGTTTGGGTGCATCGCCACGCGCCGCCGGTCATCCGCATGCCAGATGGCAAGAGGCTGCTGGCGGTCTTTCAGGCCGGAGACCCCGACCACCCGACGCTGGCGGGGGCCGAGCCCGCGATCTTCTCCAGCGTGGACAACGGCGAGTCCTGGCACTATATGAGCCGACCGATCATCGAGCGGTCCGGTGCCGGACGCTTCACATACGCCGCCCTGTTGCTGTTGCCGGGTGGTGCGCTCCATTGCTACACGCTCCACATCGACCCCGACGCTGAAGCAGTTAGCGGGCTCTGCAACGCCATCTGCCTGTCGACATCCTCAGACGACGGCGCTACATGGGCGCCACCGGTCGCCATCACGGACGGCCGTGCACTGTGCTGGGGTCGGCCGCGTACCGGGCCCTACGAGCTGGTGGCCGGCCAGCCACCAACACTCGCCGGCCGTTTCTATCGCTCCCCCTGGCCGATCCGGCTGCACGACGGGCGCATCCTCGTGATTTTTGCCCGGCGAAGAGTACCCTATGGGATTGGCGGCATCGTCAGCGCCGACGAGGGCCGCACGTGGAGCGCGGAGTTTGTGATCCAGGCCGACAGCGCCGGGCCTGACATGGGCTATCCGGTTGGTTGCGAACTCGAGGACGGGCAGATCTTCGTGGCCTACTACGCGCAGGCCGATGACGGTAACCGCCTGGGTGGAACGCGCTACATCGCTGGTGCTCGGTTCCGCATCGAGACGGTATCGGACGCAGGCGCCGTACCGCGCTGACCCGCGCAGGTTCCGGGTGTCACCGGACAGGTTAATTGCGCCACGTGACACATTGGCTTCAGGCAGGACGCCCCACCCCAGTTGTTTGTACACGGTGCGCGGCAGCTCGATGCGCTCGATCCCCGCCCGAAGTTCGACCACGAAGCCGTCCGGATCGTCGAGGTGGCGTCGCAACCAGTGCTCGGCCGTCGTCGCCTCGGCGATCTCCGCCAGGCTGAATCCCTCCAGGTCCAGGAATACCACCGGTCCGGCGAGCGACTCGCTGGCTGACTTGAGCACCGACCCTTGCGGTGAGCCAGTCAGCACGTACTGGCCGGGGGTTCGCTTGCGGTCCACGCGCCGCTTGATCGCCGCCACGAGCTCGGGCGCGAACTGAATCTCATCGAGCACGACTGGCGGAGGGTGGTTACCTGACGTTCGATCATCTTGATGTCACCGCCAGGAGTCCAGGCGTTAATGACAATCCATCAGCGGGTGGCATACCATTACAGAAACCGCTGGTAGCCCAGGGTCACCGAGGGTCCCGTCCGAATCTACCGTGGTGGTTGCCCAGCAGCACAACGAACACGGTCCGCGCCCGTGCCGAGCCCCTGCTTTCGGCCGACACAGTACAGTCGTTGGCTCGTTCGGATGAATAATTGGCCCTGGGCAACGGCGACTGTGGAGCGGACCATGTCCTCCTCATCCTCCCCCATCGGAATCGTCCGGAGGACCACGCCATTCTCGGCGTTCACCACCGACACCGCGCCGCTGGAGTTGATCAAGTAGACCCGCCCATCCGCACCGGTTGGGGAGGCCTCGTACTTGGCGCGCCCCGGTGCTTTGATCGACCACTTGACCTTGCCGGTGGCCGGTTCGACGCGCGAGAGGGTCTTGCGCAGATCGCTGAGCACGAAGAAATCGCCCTGATAGAACAAGGGCGTGGGCACGTCCACCGACATCGCCTCCTCGGCTTTCCAAACCACTTCCGCATCGGCAGTGCCCGTCGCCCCTCTTGCCCTGACGGCATGAACAGCAGCCCTCGGCGGGCAACCCAGAATGACCCCAGTCCCGGCCACGGGCGACGCGACCTGACGCCAAATAGTGCTGCGGTCGGGATTCCAGGAGGCGGAGCGCCAAAGCTCTTTGCCGGTGGCGGGATCATGGCCCGTGAGGCAATCGCCGCCGACCAACAACAACTCCGCCCGATCACCCACCGTAAACGGCAGGGGAGATGCGTACGACTCGCGCGATTCGGCTACGGCGTCGGTCGGACGGATGTGCCGCCAGAGTTCCTTACCTGTGTCGGGATTCATGGCCAACAGGTACGAATCGTTCGGACCATCCGCCCGTCCCCGGCCATTCACTGGGACGTCGCGCTGTAGAACCTGCAGATAAAGGACGTTCCCGAACAGAAGGGGCGTGCTTGAGAAGGCCCAGAGGAACGCAAACTGGCCGTAGTCGGTTTCGATATTGCGGGACCAGAGCTTGACGCCCTGGAAGTCGAAGGCGACCAACTCGCCATTCCCGTAGAAGAAGATGACCCGCTTGCCATCGGTGGAAGGGGATGGATTGGCCAAGGTGGTTCGCTCGTCGCGCCGAATTCCGCTGGCTATTTGACGTTGCCACAGCACGGAACCGGTTTTGCGATCCACGGCCACCGCCAGGAGCGCCTGGTTCTTCAAGTCGGTGGAGGAGACGAATACGTAGTTGTCCCAGATCACCGGTGTCGCGCCGCTGGGCCCGGGCAACGGCACACTCCAAGCGACATTCTCCGTTTTTGACCATTCGGCAGGCAAGCCGGTCTCAGCGCTGGACCCATTGTAGGCTGGGCCACGCCAATGCGGCCAATTCTCGGCCCAGGCCTTCACCGAGGCGAGCGGGAAGCACGCCGCGACCACCAACAGCCAGCGCAAACCGTGTCTCTTCGGTTCCATCAGCCGACATTTTCCATATGACCTGGACCTTTTCAACCTCCGCCTTGTGAGGTCGATGTACTCAATCGCGTGGTCGGTACGGCAGCACGTTTCGGCGATCTCGATGCAGGCCACGGTCCGCCACAACTGAGGTGAGCAGCGAATCCACTGCCGCGACTGGCGCGGGCGCTTGAGCTCGATTCCCGCGGGCCGGACGGAGCTAGTCGGCTGCGTCCGCCCGCGGCTCGGCAGGTGGGAGGAGTGTAGGACTGGGACGAGGCGCCCCCCTTCGTGCCTCCAGATGCGGGTGATACAGACCGGTCCCCAGGAAGCTCTCGGAAGCCACGAGGCCATCATAGAACCGCGCGCGCCGAGCCGCCACCGCTCGTGACGCGGACTTGGCAGCACGGGTGGATTCCATGCGCGCGAAGTCCGCCAGCCCGCGTAGCACATGACGCGTGCGGATCTGCAGTTTGCGTGCCGTGCGCAGGCACGCCCTGACCAGCTTCACCATGCCTGGGCCGGTCTGCGAACCACGCAACGCGAGCTTTTCAACGACCGCGAGCGCGTTCTCGAATACGCCCATGAGACGATTGAGCACGACAAGTTCCTTGGCCAGGGCCCTGCCCGTTTCGCGCGAACTACGCGCGGATACGCTTGGGATCGGCTTGCGCAGCAGTACGTCGGCCTTGCCCGTGGCGGCCTTCGCGCGCTGCAGAATGACCAACAGACGCAGCCCCGTGGGGACGTAGTTATACGTCACCCAACCGGAGCCCGTACAGAAGTCACACGCTGCCACGCCGACGCCGACACAGCGTTCGCAGACCTTCTGATCACGGTGATAGCCGCGACCGTCGCAGGCGTCACAACGATCGAGCCCGCTCTTGCAGTAGAAGCACTCCTTTAGCGCAAACGCCTTCGCGAGCCGCAGTGTCTCGGTCCGCCCAACGACCTTCATGAGCCAGCGCGCCAAGTCTGGGCGATCCGGGAGCAGCTCGTGCGCCACGCCGTCCATGAACAGCCGCACAGCCTCGTTCGAGCGTCCACGCTTGAGGCACGCCTTGAGACGCCGGGCGAATTTCTGCACGGGGTCCTGCCTGGTCGGTCGTGGTGCGTTGTCTGACTGCTCCGCCGACATGCCATGTTCCTCGCCCGCGGCTTGTCCACGATTCTACGAGCCGGCGCCGCGGCGCGGAAGGCCTCGCGCGAACGCTACACAGCCGGGGACCGGTCCGTAACCCAGGCGGGGACGATCGCGAACTCAGGGGAAGCGAGATACCGATCAGGTCGCGCTCCGCACGTCCAGATCGGCCCGGAGTTCGCTCTCCTCGTGTCGGTGATAGACTGTGCGGTGCGGAAACGGGATTTCGATGCCCAGTTCATCGAAGCGCTTCTTGATCCGCCGCAGCAGCTCGCGTTTCACCGTCCACTGCATCATCGGCCTGGTCTTGATGAAGAACTTGATGAAAACGGCCGAGTCACCAAGTTGGTCCACGCCCAGCATCTCGGGACTCTCGAGGATCAGTCCCCGGAAGTTCGGGTCGCGTCGCAGCTCCTTGGCCAGTTCAACCAACTCCTGCATCACGCGGTCCACGTCCTCCTTATAGGCCACGCCGATCTCGAACAAGGCCCGGGACCAGCCGTGTGTCAGATTGCTGACGGTGGTGATGTGGCCATTGGGGATGAAATGCACGACGCCTTCGAGGTCACGCAGCACGGTCATCCGGAGTGTGACGCGCTCGACCAGGCCAGCCGTGTCGGCGATCTTCACGACGTCGTTCACGCCGTACTGACTCTCCAGCAGGATCATGAACCCGGTGAAGTAGTCGCGGATCAGGTTCTGGGCACCGAAGGCAACCGCCAGACCCGCGACGGCCGCGCCGCCCAGGAGGGGCACGATGTTCACGCCGAGTTCCGCGATAATCATGAGAATCCCAGCGGGGATGATGGCCACGCGCACTGCGTTGTGGAACACGTCGAGCAGGGTCTTCGCGCGGTTCTCGCGTTCCTCCTTCGTGCCCTGCTCGCCCCGTCGCGCGACGAGTGCCACGACACGCTTCTCGACCAGCCGCGCCACCCAGAGGATTGCGATCATGCCGGCGATGATCCCCAGTACTCGCGGGCCGTGAACCATGCACCAGCGCAGGAGATTCTGCGGCGACAGCGGGTTTTCGAGTGCTTCGACCTTCTTGCGCGCCGACTCGGCCTCGCTCTGTTTTTGTTCGGCCGCCTGCAGCGCGGCGATCTGGTCGCCCTGAAGCGTGCTAAGTTCGGACTGTAGCTGGCCGATGCGATCCGTGCGCTCGCGGATTTCCGCGCGCGCTGCGCTCAGCCGCTGCCGGGATTCAGCCACATTCTGCCGCAGTTCGCCGAGCTCGGCCTGTGGTACGCCCTCCTCCCATTTGCGCTGCAGCTCTTCGTAAAGCGCACGCTCGGTCTCTTGCGCATTGTCGGCCTGCCGGCGCGCGGTTTCGAGCAACTTGTGCTCCAGCTCGATATTCTTGTGCAGCGCGCCGACGCGTTCGGTGATCGACTGGGCGTCCTGCTCGGCCTCCTGGGCCTCAGCCTCCTTCTGGGTCGCCTGTTCCCGGGCCCTGCGGAGCTCCTTGCTGACCGGGGCGGCGGACTGCGCGGCCGGCGGGTTTGGCCCGGCGTCGGCAGCCGAAGGGCCAGCGGGCGTCTCAGGACTCGCTGTCGGGGCCGTGCTCACCCCCGCCGGTCCGGGCGGCGTTTCTGTCACCGGTTGGGCGCGCTTCCGGTCCTCGGCAAGAGGACCGGCTGGCGGCGTGATCGGCGCTGAAGGCGTACTCTCGGCTGCGGCGGGTGGAGCGACCGTTGGTTGTGTCGACGCCGACGGCTCGGTTTCGCCCTTCAGTTTCTTGAGCGCGTCCACGTCCTTCTGGATCTTCTGCTCCAGCACCGCGAACTGCTGTTGAAGCGTCTTGCGCTCCTTGATCGCCAGATCGAAACGGTCCTTGGCCAGTCGCCATTTCGCCTCGAGAGCCGTCGCATCCGTTTCACGCGCGGTTACGGGCTCCTCAGCCCCGTCGGCGCGGAGGTCCTGCGACTTCCTCTCCTGTTCGAGCTCGCGGTCCAGGGAGGTGAATTCCGTTTCGGCCTGCGCGTATTCTCCTTCGGGGTCGTCCAACCTGGCACGCAAACCGTCCAACTGCGCGCGCGACTCGTCGACGGTGCGCTGCAGGCGGGCGATCCTCTCGGCATCGCTGAGTGGCTGCGCGCGCGCTTCGACGGATTCCTGTGCCACACCCGTCCCGGCCGGCTGCGTTGTGGCCACCGGCGAGCTGGCCGGCTCTTGTGCGCGCCCCGCCGCAGCGTGGAGCAACAGAGGCAGCAGAGACAGCGACATGATTCGGTGGGTCATCCGTTCAGCCCTCACAAGATCGCAGCGACTCAGAGGCCACGTGCTCCAGGCTGGCCGGCGTGCACAGCGCGCGTTCAGCCGGCGGTGGCGCACCATTGGGCATGAACGCCGGCTCACGAGCCCGTGCGGCGCGAACCACCCGCTTGCCGCCCCCGCCGCGTGTTGGACACTTGTGCTGTGATACCGTGCTCAACTCCTTGAGTTTCAGTAGGTCCTGCGGACGCAACGCGCGGTGCTGGACGGCTGTGCCGACGGCCGCACTTGTCCAGTCCCTTCGGATGTCGCTTACTGGGGCGCGGGCGGCGTTGTCTCCGCCGAACGGCGGGTGGCGTCTGCCGCTTTTGGCAGGGCAGCGCTTACGATGGCGGCCAGCCGTTGCAACATCGCGCGCATTAACGTGCGCTCCCACTCATCGAGCTTCGCCAGTTCCCGACGGACGCCCTCCTGCAACGCCGAGGGCGTCCCGCGCAGGACGCGTTTCCCCTCCTCCGTGATGGCAGCCTGCACCGTGCGGCGATCGGCGCCGCCGCGCGTCCGCGTGGCAAGACCGCGCTTTTCGAGTCGGTCGAGGATGCCGGTCAGTGTGGGTTGGCTCATCTGGAGTGCCCGGGCCAGCTCTCCGACCACGGTGATCCCGAGTCGATCCAGCTCCTGCAGCGTCGTGAACTGGGGTCCCGTCACCTGGGTCCGCAGCACGTTGGCGGCCGCAGCAGTGTCGCGCGTGGCAGAGCCCCCGCGCCGAATCAGCGGCTCACCCTGTCCCAGAAGTGCCTTGCGATCCATGCGAATCGAACTCACGCCGCTCGCAGCCAGCTCCGGCAGCTGAAAATCTAACGTCGCCAGCATTTTGGCCAAGATCCGTTCCAGCCCACGAGCGTTGGTGCGGTTGCGAATCGCGATGTCAACGATCGCGTCGAAGGCATCATCGGATAGCAGCAGTTCGACCCCGTGCTGCGCGAACCACCGGCGCTGCCGCACCAAGGGCGATTCCTCCGTGTCGCGCAGGATGCCCACCAGGTCGTCCCGACTCAGCGATGTGACCGTCGAGATCACCGCGAACCGTCCCAGAAACTCCGGGATGAAACCGTATGCCTCCAGGTCCTGCAGCTCACCACGCGCGAGCAACTCGTCGTCACTCAGGGCCGACGGATCCTCCTCGCAGACGCGGAATCCGAACGTGGACCCCGCGCTGATGCGACGCCGAATCAGTTCCGGCAGGCCGCTGAACGCCCCGGTACAAATGAACAGCATCCTGGACGTGTTGAGCGTGCATCCGGATACCGAATCGAAGCGAACCTCGACCGGGCAACCATCCAATGGTGCCAGCAGGCTCGTCTGCACGCCCTCGCCGGCGATGTCCCGAGAATTGACCTCCTGACGACGGACCTTGTCGATTTCATCGAGGAACACGATGCCGCGCTCGGCGAGCTCCGTGCTGCCGCGCGTCGCCGAAAGCAATCGGCGAAAAACGGACTCGAGATGTTCACCGACATAGCCGTTCTCGACCAGACTCGCGGCGCTGCCGAAGGCAACCGGCACGCCAAGATGCTCGGCGAGCGTGGTCACAAGGAAGGTCTTGCCCGCGCCAGTCGGCCCCAGTAACAACACGTGCCGCTTACCGAACGGAGATAGCGAGCCTGGGTGGTTTTCGCCATACGCGAGCGCGAGATAATGGCGGTAGACGCACGACGCGAGGTCGCGCTTGGCCCGCGCCTGTCCGCGTACAAAGCGATCGAGGTGCTGCACTATCTCCGCGGGAGTCGGCAGAGTCTTCCACGCCGGCATGGCCGTTTCCCCTGCGCTGCGCGGCACATCGCGACTCCTCATGGGCCGCCCAAGCCCGCCGAGTACGCGATGGCGAAGCCGCAGATCGCCATCCTACCCGACGCCGCAAGTGGAATTCGGCGCAGATGCTGGGGCTGTCACGGGAGCGCTTGCGTGGTAATTGACAGGCAGCGAAGTCCGAGATGTTCTCGCTTGAGCAACATCAGTTCCTGACAATTGTCCAGAGCGAAATGGTCGTTCAACCCCCTGGGTGTCAACGGCGGTTGCAAAGTGCAGCGCCTAGGGGGTTGCCGATGGTCGGTCGAGCAGTGCGGCGCCCTGGCCCCGTCGGCCGCGTCTGCCATCTCACGGTTGGAACACCGACTCCACTTCGCTCCCACTCTCGGTTGCCCGCCGCACCGTCGCTCGGAGCGCTGCCAGCTTCGCTCGCCAGTCGGCGGCCTTCAGCGCATACCCGCACTCCGGGGCCGCTGCGTTCCACTCCTGGTAGAAGCTCAGCATCGCGCTAGCGACTTGGTGGGCTAGGTCGGAATCAAGCCCGGTGGTTTGCTCGGCCGAGTCCGCCGCCGCCAGGAAATAGGTCTCCGCTTCCG
This sequence comes from Phycisphaerae bacterium, assembly GCA_017999985.1. Taxonomy (NCBI): domain Bacteria; kingdom Pseudomonadati; phylum Planctomycetota; class Phycisphaerae; species Phycisphaerae bacterium. Next base: position 39,922 of record JAGNKU010000004.1, read on the forward strand.
CGTACTTGCGGCGCTGCGCCAGACACATGCCCAGCCCCAGCGAGGCGCGGGTCCGAATGAGAATCTCCCGCGAACCGCTGGCCTCCGCAACATTCTGCCGGAAGGCGTCTTCGGCTTCGTCCAGACGCCCGCGATGCTGCAGCACGACCGCCAGCACGTCGCGGGCATAAAGATTGTTGAAATGACCGGGCTGGAACGCGCGCTCGTAACCCGCCAAGGCGTGCCGCGCCAGGTCTTCGGCGCGCTCCAAGTCGGTGTCCAGGCGCGCCAGGATGCGGGCCAAGCAGCGCTCCGCGCGATACGTATCGAGGTTCTCATCACCGCTGAATCGTTGGTGGCAGGCCAGGGCCTTCTCGGCGACGTCTCGCGCCTCAGTCAACTGGTCGGCCTCACCCAACGAACGCGCCAGATAGACCATCTGGTAGGCGGTGAACGGATGGTCCTCACCGTACTCGGCTATGTAACCGTCCACCACCGCGCGGCTCGCCTCGGCGGCCTCGCGGTAACACCCCAAGTCGTAGAGCGCGTCAGCGGCACCTTCGGCGGCGCGCAGGTACAGAAGCCGCGATTGTGGACGAAGGGCCAAGACGCGCATGACGTCGCGGTTGATAGCCAGGGACTCGGCGGCGCGGCCGATGTCGCTGAATGCCGACGCAAGCTCGAAACGCAGTTCGACCACCTGCTCGTCGTATTCCTCGCGCGCAGCGGCCGCGGCGCTGGAGAGCTCGCGCAGGAATCCCACCGCTGCTTCGAAGCGCCCGTCGGCTGCGAGCGCGCGGGCCACGTGGGTGGCGAAGGTGCGGGTCATGACGTCGGCGGGCCCGCGCGCCGCCCGAACGGACTCGTAGTTCGGGCGGGCCAGCGCCAGGGCCTCGACGGTATGGCCGCTCTGGAACAGGGCGTACGTCAGTCGCTCGACGCTCGCGAGTGTGGCCTCCGCCTGAGGGCCCAACTGCGTCCCCTGAAGCGCGACCGCCTTCTGCAACTGCGTGACCGCCGGCTCAAACTGGCCGCTTTCCGCCAGTGTCTTGCCGAGGACGTAACGCAGCTCAGCCTCGACGAATGGGTCCAGCTCCGCCTCATCTAGACGCCGAACGGCCTCCTGCAGTAGATCCACGACCGTCGCAATCTCTCCGTCTTGGCCGGCATAGAACGTCCTGGTTCCGGCCGACGAGCCCCCGGCGGTACGCCGGCCACTCAGTGGGTTGGCGGAACCAAAAACATCCGTGAGACACGCGAGCACGCGCTGCTTGCGTTGCTCGGCGACCAACGCACGGTCGCGCTCTTGTGCGGCGCGGTGCTGCGCGACCAGCGCGATCGCCAGCGCGATCGTGAGCGTCACGAGCAAAGCGGCCCCAAACGCCACCGGCACACGGTAGCGTCCCAATGTCTTGCGCAACACGTACATCGCGCTATCGCCTTTGGCCTCGATGGGTTCGCCCGCCAAGTAGTGGCGGATGTCGTCGGCCAGGTCGGCGGCCGACTGGTAACGCCGGTCGCGCTCTTTGTGCAAGCACTTCAAGACAATGGTTTCCACTTCGTCGTCGATCTGTTTCGCGACCATGCTGGGGCGCACCGGCTCGGCTCGCAGGATCCGGTCCAGCACGTCGCGCAGGCCGCCCGTCACGTCGTATGGGAACTTCCCGGTCAGCAGTTGATAGAGAATGACGCCCAGCGAGTACACATCGGTGCGCACGTCGATTTTACCGGGTTGGCCTTCGGCTTGCTCGGGGCTGGCGTATGCCAGCGTCCCCTGAAACACACCGGGCTCCGTGAGATCCGTGTAATCCGCGCCAGGCTCCACGATGCGCGCCAGGCCGAAGTCAAGCACCTTCGGCTGCCCATCGGCCGTGACCAGGATGTTCGACGGCTTGAGATCGCGGTGGATGACGCCGCGCTGGTGCGCATAGTGCACGGCGTCGCACACACGCCGAAACAGCTCCAGCGTGTCGCGCGGCGACAGCTGGTGGTCCCGCACATAGTCCGTCAATGCGGTGCCAGCCACGCGCTCCATCGCAAAGTAGTACCAACCTTCCGGACTGCAGCCGGCTTCGTGAATGGCGGCGACGCCCGGATGTGCGAGCCGCGCGAGGGCTTGGCCCTCGCGGTGAAACAGGCGCGGCGTAAGCTCATCGAGGTAAGGCAGTGCCCGCATGACCTTCAGTGCGACGGTCCGGCGAGGGCAATCCTGCTCCGCCTCATAGACCACGCCCATCCCGCCGTGACCGAGAATCCCCTGAATCGTGTAGCCGCCGATGTGCGTACCGGCGGGAGGTGGTTCCGGGGCGGTGAACCAGGATGATCCGCGGGCGGACGACGGCAATTCAAGAAAACTGCCCGCGCGCGAGTCGCTGGCCAGGAGGTCCTGGAGCTCGGCTGCGATGGACGGGTCCTCCGCTTCTGCGTCCGCGAACAGCACTTGGCGCTCCGCGGGCTCGAGCTCGAGCGCCGCATGGTAGAGCTCGCGAATTCGTTCCCAGCGCTGGCTGTCCATGCACTCCTCGAATCCTCAGCCGACAATCAGCCCGCGTCCATCTCGCGCAGCAGCCACGCCCGTGCGAGGCGCCAGTCCCCGCGGACCGTGCGCTCGGAGACCTCCAGGAGCTGCGCGGTTTCCGCTTCGGACAGCCCGGCGAAGAACCGTAGCTCGATGATCTGCACCTGGCGCGGCGCGATCTGCTCGAGCTTCTGCAGCGCGTCGTTAAGCGCGAGCAGGTCGTGGGCGCTGTTCTCATACACGACAAGTTGATCCTCGAGCGGCAACGGTTTCTGGCCGCTACCGCGTTTGATTCGCCGGCGCCCGCGCGCGTAATCGACGAGGATGCAGCGCATGACCGCGGCGGCGGCGCAGAAGAAGTGCCGCCGGTTCTCCCACTGTGGCGGGGATTTCCGTGCGAGGCGCAGCCACGCTTCGTTAACGAGGGCGGTCGGCTGCAGGGTGTGCCGCGCGTCGGCGCGCAGGCGGTCGTTTGCCAGCATGCGCAGCTCGTCGTAGACGAGCGGCAGGAGGCGCTCCACGGCTTCGCGGTCGCCCTCGGCGACGCGCCGCAGGACGGTCGTGATCTCGCCGGGCAACGCAGTCATCTGCACGGTTCCTGAGCAGCCGCGCCACGCAGCCCCGGGGGCGTGACGACCCGAACACTCTTTGAATTATATGCGCTCCCGTCCGAGGCCGGCCCGTTTTGCGCCGTCACTCTTTGCCGCCCAACGCCCGCGACGTCGTCTGTACTGCCGAAGGGACCGCCGGCAGAGCCGTGACGTACGGCGCGAGGCGGTCCGGAGTTTGCCGAAGGGAAATCAGACATGTCAACGAAAGGCTTGTGGCTCGATTGGGGCGCGATTGCGCTCGCGATGGTAGGGGTCGCCGCCAGCGCCCAGGTGCCAGCGGGGAGTGCATTCACGTTTCAGGGGCGCCTCGATGTTTCCGGCGTGCCCGCCAACGGGACCTACGATCTCAGATTCAAGCTATTTGATGACGAGCTGGGTGGCGCGCAGATCGGTGGAAACCAGCTCGCCGCGGACATTGTGGTTGTTGACGGGCTTTTTTCGACGGTGCTTGACTTCGGTGCCTCCGCGTTCGATGGGGATGCGCGCTGGCTGGAGATCGGTGTCCGTGAGGGTTCGAGCTCGGGCGCGTACACGCTGCTGAGCCCGCGCCAACGCATCTACGCCGCGCCACTGGCGCTCAGGGCGCTGTATGAGAACTGGACGCTGACGGGTGCGGACCTGACGAACAGCAACAGCGGCAATGTCGGCGTTGGGGAGACGATCCCACTGGTAGAACTGCACGTGCAGGGGGCCGTGAACCTGTCCAACCTGGATGCGTCCGACCTGGGCAATGAACAAATCGTGATCGAAGGCGGCGAGGCGTGGCTCGGTCTCTACTCAGATGGGCTCGGCACGCCCGGCTCGGGCATCTCGCTCTCCGAGATTGACTCCAGTACCGGGGAGTTGACGAAGTGGTCGCTCATGCAGCGGACGACCACCAACGGCGACGACCTCAGCATCACGTACGGCAGCGATCGCCTGCCCAACAACAACGCGCGCTATTTCGTGATCAAGTCGGACGGGGACGTTGGCATCGGCGTGGAGAACCCGAACTCTCACCTGCATGTAAAGGCGATCGGCACAACGCCGTTCGAGCCACCCAACACGCTGCGGATCACGAGCGAGTTTCCGTCCACAACCGGCAACACGATTGAGTTCATGGACTTGAACGGCAACGAGATCCACGCGGTGCAGGACAACGTGTTCTCAACGCTCGCGTTGCAGCCTGACGGCGGCGACGTCGGCATCGGCCTGACGAATGCCTCGGCCAGACTCCATGTCCGGAATGGCGCCGCGGGCTTCTACAGCAGCGATCTGGCGTTCGAGGACGCGATCATCGAGGACGACGGCAATGCGTGGCTGGGGCTGTACAGCGATGACGTGGGCAACGTGGCCTCGGGCATCACGCTGGCCGAGAAGACACCCAACTCCGCCGGCGCCGATACGCTGCACAAGTGGGGCATCTATGCCCGCACGACGGACAACGTCGGCGACCTGGTCATCACCTACGGCACCGATGTCAACCCGACGGTCAATGAGAAGATGCTCCAGATTGACCGGGACGGCACCACGAAGGTGAAGGTGCTCGAGGTGCTTGGCGCCGACGTCTCCGAGCGTTTTCCGACGACCGAGCGCGTGGAGCCCGGTGCGGTGGTGATGATTGACGCGGACCAGCCCGGCCGGCTGTGCCTGTCGCGCGGTGCCTACAACACGCGGGTGGCGGGCGTCGTGAGTGGCGCGGGCGATATCCCGGTCGGTGCTATCCTCGGCAACCTGGAGGGCCTGGAAGATGCTCCGCCGATCGCGCTCTCCGGACGCGTGTGGACGCGCTGCGATGCGACGGCGGCGGGGATCGCGCCGGGCGACCTGCTCACCACCGCCGACACGCCGGGGCACGCAATGAAGGCCGTCGATGCTCAGCGCCGCAGCGGGGCCGTAATCGGGAAAGCCATGACTGTGCTGCCCAGGGGCGAGAAGGGTCTGGTCCTGGTCCTGGTCAATCTCCACTAGGCACAGCGGCCATCTGAAAGGCAGGTTTGACCATGAAGACGAAATTCGGCAGGGTCTTGGCCGCGCTCGCGGCGCTCACAATCGTGCTGGCCGCCGTCGGGCAGAATCCTGAAGGTCCCCGGACGCGCTACCCGCTGATCGCGGACGCGTCGCTGGCGGCCCGGGCCACGCGCCCCGTTCCGCCTGAAGCGCTGCCCTTCAGCGTTGACTTCGTCGCGTTGCGGGCGGTGCATGCCGGCGACCTGATCGCACTCGATAACCTCGTTCCTGGGTTCTTCGGTGTCGCCGAACGCCGCGAAGATCGGAGCGCAACGTCGTTCAGCATCTTCGGCCGCGTGAACGGCGATCCAGAGAGCCTCATCGTGCTGACCGCACAGGATGATGTAGTTGTGGGGGTCATTCAGTACGTGCACGCTGAAGTGAACTACAGGTTGCGCTACGCCGGCAACGGTGTGCACGTGCTGTTGCCCGCGATTGCGGGCAACGAGGGATGCGGCGCGGGAGATGTGGCGGCCGCCGGAACGCCGTCCCCGTCCGGCGCTCAAGCCCCACACGCCGAGGCCGACGCGGCGGAACGTCCGGGCTCCACGGGTCAGCCGCGCGCCTGCGCCGCGCCGCGCCGGCGGTTTGACCTTCTAATGTACTACACCGTCGCGGCCGCGAATGCCAACGGCGGCACCTCCGCCGCGATCGCGCTGTGCCAGACGGGCGTCGACCTGGCCAACCAGGCGTATATCGACAGTAACATCAGCGCACGCATGTTCCTGCTTGACGCGCGGCAGGTTACCTACACCGAGTCCGGTGATCTCGAAACGGATCGCGACCGTCTCCAGGACGACAACGACGGCTTTCTGGATTTTGCCCCGGTGCAGCGGGACGAGATCGGCGCGGACCTGGTCTGTCTGATGGTCGCGGAATCCGACGCAGCGCTGGCGGGCATCGCGTTCTGCACGCCGAACGAAGCCCATGGGTACTGTGTAATCGAAGAGGACGACGTGGACGACGGGACCCACGTCCTGGCCCATGAGGTCGGACATCTGCAGGGATGCGCCCACAACCACGGCGACGCCGGCACGGGCTGCAACGAGTACTGCTACTCGTTCGGACACCGGTTCACCGGGTCGAGCGGCACGGGTTGGCGCACGATCATGGCGTACGACGATGCCGGCAATAACTTCGCCAACGTTGTGCCGCGCTTCTCGAATCCCAACCAGACCTGGGACGGAGTGTCGCTCGGCGTGGATACATTCCCCTGCGGCGTATTCCCTTCGAACGACGATGCCGACAACGCGCGTTCCATTGACGACAATGCGATGGACGTCGAGGCGTTCCGCGATCCGGCGATCGAAGTCTGGGTCGACAATGGCTACGCCGGAACCGAACACGGCACCTGGTGGGAGCCCTGGTCCACCTTAGGTGAGGGGATTACCGCGATCTACGGCGGTTCCAATGCCCCGGTGATCACGCCGACGCTGAAGGTGAAGGCCGGCGACTACACGGCGACGCCTGTGGTTACGAAGCCGATGCGGATTGAATCGTGCGGCGGCAGCGTGCGCATTGGCGTCTGAGCCGTGGACAAGGAGATATCTTTCATGAGAACTCGCACTCGCGAACTGATCCTCATAGCCGCGGTGCTGGCGATCGTGCTCGTACCAGGCCGCGGATTTGCACAGGAGCTCAACTGGCACACGGTTGATAGCGGCGGAGAGCTCTGGACCGCCGGCGGGACATATGCGGTCTCCGGGACGGTCGGCCAACCCGACGCGGGCACGGTCATGACCGGCGGCGTCTACCAGGTAGTCGGCGGCTTCTGGGCGCTGCCGCTCCCCGCGCCGATCCTGATTGGCGACCTGGATTGCGACGGCGCCGTGAGCTTCACGGACATTAACGCCTTCGTGCTCTACCTGTCGAACAACTCGGCCTGGCAGGCGACGTATTCCGGCTGCCCGCCGCAGAACGGCGACATCGACCAAGATGGGATTTACCCGTCCTTCCAGGACATCAATCCCTTCGTAGCGCTGTTGACCGGCGGCTGATGACGATCGCGCTTTACGACTCCGGCCGGCGCCGGGCCAGCGTGCCCAGCGCCGGCCGTCTCGACGCACTCTGTCCATACGGGAGAATTCCCCCGGCCCTGTTTGGCGCCAGACAGGGGCCAGGACGAATCGATCGTTGGCCAACGCTTGGATCCATGTAACGCGCCACGGTCGACTCGGCGCCGTTGCAGTCGAGCAGCGCCAACTCGGACTGGATCCGCGGCGCGCCCCAGAGCGGGTTCTCCCGCGCCATCCGGCGAATGAGCGCGCGGATCTCCGCCTCGGTCCTCGGCCGAGCGCGCTTCTTGCGCGACTTCCAGCGCCAATGGAGCCAAAAGCCCGCGCGATGCCAGCGAATCACCGTCTCGGGTTTCACGATCATCAGGCACGAACGCCAACCCGACCACAGCCGGGACAGCCAAACCCAGAACAGCCGGTCACACTTCCGGAGCTTGGCCCGCTTCATTGACACCTGGAAAACGGCAAGCTGCCGGCGCAACGCCAGGTTCTCGGCGACTAATGCCGCGCGCGCAAGGAGGACAGCGCGAAGGAAGCCGAGCATGAGCCCGATCACGTTCACGGCGGCGCCTCCGTCTGGGTTCTGTGAGGCGAAATCGTAGCCGATCGGGCAGCGATGGGCGAAGTGCATAAGTGCTCGCGGCGCAACGCCGACAACGTTTTCGATAGGCACAGCCATGGAACGGCCAGCGGGGCCGGTGAACCAGGGAGATTGCCGATCCCGGATGGCCGCCTAGAATACGAGCGGCCGAAGGTTTATAGGCGCTGAAGTCAGGCATTGGGTGTTCGGGCCACGTGAATCGTTCCAGGTGATGGTTGCGCCACGTTGGCGCGCGAGTCGGTTGGTCGGCGGCGCGGCTGAGGGACGTTGCATTCAGTCGTGGCTGTGACCCCAGGAGAAACGTCATGCGGAGTTTCAGGACGGTCATTCGGTACACGCTCTTCACACTTTCCATGTTCTTTCAGATCGTTCCCGCCGGGTGCGTCTTCGGTCCGTCCGAGCCGCAACTAGCCGAGCAGCGGGACAACTTCGATGGGACCGTCGATTTCTCGACGGAGAAGACTTCGTCCTTCACTCTTCAGGGAACAGAGCTGCACATCGGAGAGTACACCGCCCGCGGCGAGGTCACATTTCGTGCCGGCGAGGCAGAAGGGACGTTGATCGGCGAGGGCGTCGCCGTGTTCGAGACCCCCGAAGGCGATCTGCTGGTCGCGGTCGTAACGTGGGACGTCGCCGCCGAGCAGGACGGCAACCGGGCGAGTGAGCTGCGATTCTCCTGGCGCGATTCCGTCGAGTTCAGCGATGGGACCGTCGTCGCGAGTACTGGGCGGTTCGCGGACGCGGAAGACCGTCCGCCGGGCCTAGTGGTCATCGCGATAATCGCAATCCTGATCGGTCTTCTGGTGCCTGCCGTTCAAAAATAGCGAGACATGGTCGCCCCGGCAATTTGAGGTAACCCCGCGCCGGGCCGGGCGAGCCAGCTTGTACGCTAACCGAGAAATCTCATTGACCCGCTGAGCACAACCAAAGGAGAAAGACCGCGATGAGGAAGTTTGGAGTTTAGTGCATCGCCAACGCGTTGCTGGCGATTCTGAGCGTGCCGACACAAGCCCAGACGCCACTGGGCACGCCGTTCGCGTACCAGGACCAGCTCAAGCCGTGCGGCCAGCCCTTCAACGGCAACGCCAACCTGGTGTTCCGACTCACCCGCCCCACCGCACACCGCTCCGACCAGGCCGGATGACATTTTCAGTATGGACAGGAACGGCGGCAGCGCGCACGACACCCGTCGCCAGGCTCCGATTGGAATCTTCTGGGGGGAAATTCGGCCGCCGAGCCTCGACAAACCCACGCTCCACGCTAAGCTGGTAAATAGGACCGAAGTCATCCTATACGCCCGTCGACCTCAAAAGGAGGAGCGGCGGGCGATTGCCAGCGACCGTATGGCACATCGCTGTAAATCCAGACGCGTGCATCCTTCGAGGGCGCAACGACGTTGTTCGTCTGCGCCGTCGGGGGTGGTCCGCTCGCGGTGCTGCGTGAACGCCACCAGCCCGCCGGAACAGTGAATCGAGAGGGTTCGTGGGCAACCCCCCAGCGGGCCCGGTGAACTTGCGTCGCGGCTTGATAGTCGGTCGCTTGGTGCGACCCGAAGGAGACCCCCATGTACAGAAGCGTTCTTTCCTTGAAACCCACGACGCCGCAGTGCGGCCCCTTGGGCCGCACAGCGATTCGGTTGTTCCACGCGTTCCTCTTGGTGCTGTTGGCAGCGCCGGCGTGGGCGATCCATCCGCACGTAGACTTTGCAGAATTGGTGCAGTCGGCCGATGTCGTCTTCGTCGGGACCGTGATTAGCACCGACGCCCACTTCGGGATTAACGACCGGGTGATCGTCACCGATGTCACCTTTCAGGTCGAGGCCCTGGTCCACGCTGGCAGCGCGGTGGCGGTCGACGCTTCCGAGCAGGTCGTCTTGACCTTTGCCGGCGGGCAGGTCGGCGACCGCGGCGTCACCGTCAGCGGCGTACCTGAATTCGAGGTGGGACAGACCTACGTGGTCTTCTCGCGACTGGATGGCCAATCGTACATGAATCCGCTGGTCGGGGGCGCTCAGGGGCTTTTCAAAGTCGCACTGGACGCGGCGACGGGCGAGGCCTATCCCCTCACGCCGGGCGGACTGGGCATCGCCGCGGTCCGCGATTCCGCACTGGAGTTCACCACCAAAGTCGAGCGTATCGAGGGCGGCGTGGCCACGCTTGTGGCGGGGGAATTCGTGATGGCTCCGCCGGGGCAGCCGGCGGCCGGCTCCGGTGACTCGGTGGAGGATTCGCTACGCTCCACCGGACCGACTACGCTCGTCAGCCTGAACCAGTTCATCAGTGAGATTGAGGCGGAACTGCAACAGCCGCCGCCGGCGGACGCCGTTCTCCGCGGTGTGTGGAACGCGATCGAAACGACGCCGAATCAGGGGCAGACGTCCAACAAGGTGCTCGTGGACACCGACCCGGACGAGGCGGTTGGGCACGCGGCCAAGGGGATCTCGCCTGTGCCGGCACTTGTTCCCGTGCCGCAAGATGACACGGTTGCGCCGGGCCCCTGGGAGTCGGGGAAAGCGAAAGGGGCGCTGCCCGACGCGACTGCAGACGCAGCCGTTGAAGGTCAGCCGGGTCAGCCCCCGGCGGGCGACGAGCGTGCGGCGTTGTGCTATTGCGGGGCGTTCAACCTGTTTCTGGTCATGGAGCAGGTCCCCACCAGTTGGTGGGAGTGGGGCGAGAACAACTACGCAATGGCGTTGTACAACTACTTCATGGACATCTACCGGTATGTGCCCGACGACGGAAGCTACGGCAACAATGACGAGAACGAGTTCGGTGGCTATCCTTCCAGCCAGGACCTGATCAACAATTACGGTCAGGGGTGGAACGGCGAGCTGGCCATCACCTGGACGTTCTGGAGTGGCTGCCAGTGCTGCACGATTACCCAGGCAGATGTCTTTTTCAACCCCGCCTATTCCTGGTGGCAGAACTTCAGCGACACATTCAATCAGAGCGGCCGGGTGCTCTACCGGCCCGTGGTGGACCATGAGCTGGGCCACAGTTGGGGCATGCAGCGCGGTTCCTGCACGGAGGACTACAGCTACTCCCAAATCAGCGTCATGCACGCCTACTACTTCAACATCGTGGAGGACGGCTACGGCATCCACCACCCCGAGGCGTATTCCATCCGGCAGACCTACCAGGGGCAGACCGGCATCCTTCCGCTCACTGACGTAGGGGTGGAGTCGTACTATGCCAGCGGCAGCCTGATCAATTCTACGACCGACACCACCTCCTACCAGGCCGGCGACAGCATCACGATTTCCAACGTCACCGTTGAGAACAACTCGCATTCGGCCGTCTACGGCATGCGCATTCGTTTCTATCTCGGCGGTTACCAGATGGGAAGCTACTGGTATTGGGACTCGTTCCCGGCCGAAACCTACAACACGGGCACGTACACGACGACGATACCCGATGTGCCGCCGGGAACGTACTACGTCTGGGCGGTCCTCACGCTCAACGGCGATGCGTATAGCTATGACGACCTCAGCTACAACAACACCACCTATCTGGCCAGTACCATTCAGGTTGCGCCCGTCAACGACTACTGCTGGGATTACACGGCAATCGGCCTGGGGACTTATTACGGTAGTACGAATGGCGCGGACTACGACTACTGGGGGGCCAGTTGTGGCTCCACCGCGTCGACCCCGGACGTGTTCTATTTGTTCACCGCGCCGTGCACCGGGACACTGGCTGTGGATAGTTGCGGCTCGTCTTACGATACCGTCCTTTCCGTCCTCACCACCTGCTACGGTACCGAACTGGCCTGCAACGACGATTGTTACCCTCAGGTTTGCGGCTTACGCGACTCTTGCCTCACGTTGTCGGTGGCTGCCGGTGAGGACTATGTGATCCGCGTCTCCGGCTACAACGGGGCGTCCGGCGATTTTGTCCTGAATCTCAGCTACGCTGCGCCGGCCAACGACGCATGCGCCTCGGCGACGCCCGTTTCCGACGGAACGACGCTGTTCAGCAACTGCGGCGCCACCACCGACGGTCCCGACGAGCCCGCGGCCTGCGATTTCTTCGGTTACACACAGATCGACGCCGACACCTGGTATCTCTACACCGCCTCGTGCACCGGCGATCTGACCGTCAGCCTTTGCGGCAGCACGTATGACACGAAACTGGCGGTGTACAGCGGCTGCCCGACCAACGGCGGCACCATACTCGCCTGCAACGACGACTACTGCGCGTACCAATCGCAGGTCACCTTCCCTGCCGTGGCGTCAACGTCCTACCTGATCCGCATAGGTGGCTACTTGGGAGAAACCGGCGAAGGCACGCTCGCGGTCACGTGTGGCGGCGGCGCATCCCTCGTCGGCGACCTGAACTGCGACGGCGTGGTTGGCTTCGGCGACATCAACCCGTTCGTGCTGTACCTGAGCAACTATGCGACGTGGGAGGCAACGTACCCGGACTGCCCGCCCGAGAACGGCGACATCAATGGCGATGGCGCGTATCCGTCGTTTGCGGACATCAATCCGTTTGTGATGCTGTTGAGTGGCAGCTGACCGTTCGTGCAAACTACAAATCGGGCCAGCGCCAGACCCTCGTGCCTGGCGCTGGTCGCTCTTTGGTGGTCACGTTCTTCTCTGGCACGAGCAGCGGCGGCCATACCGAGTATTCCATCCGCCGTGGTTGAGGCCGCGAGCGCGGGCTTGAACGGGCAGGCTGGGCTGATCGGGTCGCGCGAGAACGGCATCTGAAGACTGTTGGTGCAGGGTCTTTCCCCGCGTCAGCGCATCGCCAGCCCGCGAGACGAGCTCACCGGGCTGGCAGTTGCGGTCGAAACGGCGGGCGCGTCACGCCGCTCGCGTGTACCGGTGATGCAGCCCCCCTGCCTGCGGAATCGCGATGACGCGCCCATGGCTGGGCGGCTCGACCTTGCGGGGGAGCGGCGCGTTTCGTCCGAGCGACAAGTGGCCTCGCGCTTGGTGATAGTACGCGAAGTACGCGGTCAGAATGCGCACCAAGTGGGCTTCATTCAGCACGAGCATGTGATCCAAGCACTCGCGCCGGATTGAGCCGATCACGCGCTCGACGTACGGGCTCTGCCACGGCGAGCGGTACGCGATCACGACCTCGTCGATGCCCAGGTGCTTGACGCGCTCGCAGAAGTCCTGGCCGTAGATGCCGTCATGATCCCGGATCAGGAAGCGCGGCGCCTCGTCAAAGGGGAAGGCCTCGACGATCTGCTGCGCCGTCCAACGCGCCGTGGGACGCGGCGTGACGTTGAAGTAAACCACGCAATGCCGGTCGTGCCGCAGCATGAGAAAGCAGTAGAGCAAGCGGAAACTCACGGTGGCCACGACGAAAAAGTCGATCGCCGCGATGTCCGGCACGTGGTTTTCCAGGAACGTCCGCCAGGTCCGGGAGAACGGCTTGCGGTGGCCGGCGGTGCGATTCCTCACGTTCGAATCGGCCACGTCGTGTTCGAGCAGAGTCGACTCGAACTGCGTCCGCGGCGCGCCCCCACGCGGCGCACAACCTGAATTGGCCGCTCCTTCCAGTTCGCGTCGCCCACGCGGTAGAATCGCCTTTGCCTGTCGTGCTCGATATCGCAGCGGAGGACGATCCGTGAACACTGCGCGCTGCTTGCTCGTTGTATTGCCATTGTTGCCGCCGACAATGGCAGCCGGGATCGAACCGTCATCACCCGCCATAGCGGCCAGCGAGTTTCTTGACGCTGCCCCCTTCGGGTGGCCACTGGCCGAAACGGATGGCAAGTCGTTCGGCGCGCGCTGGGCCGAGCCAAGGAAGATCCGGCAACTGGCGATCGAGTTTGCCGACGGGACCGCGCTGCCGCCGACGGAACGCGTACGCGTCGAATACTGGCAGCGCGCCTGGAACGGTCACGCCGACCTGCCGTTGGGAGAGCGCAATGCCGGCAATGCCGGCTGGGAGTGGATGGATGACTGGTACAACGGTACGTGGAAGACCGCAGCCGCACACATCGTGGTCAAACAGTCCGCGTGGGTTGTCACCTTCGACCCGACGAGCGACCGCGAGTTTGAGCAGTTCACCGGTCCGGGCGTGACTTACCGCCAAACCATGCAGACTCGCCTGGTAGCGGATACGCCGCTGCCCAGGCCCCTGCGGTTCCGGGCCCTGACCGACGCCCGCCTCCAGACGTTGGCCGTGCGTGTGCAGTTCGGTACGCCGTTGGTCCAGGAGCTGCACTTCGGGGACGCGGAGTCCGGCACCGTCGAGGTCTTCAATGGCACACTGGTCGGGCTCAGCGGTCCCGGTGTGACGGCCCCTGGCGATTCCGTGGGCCACTGGAGCCTGTCCACGCCGCCGCGCGGCGAGCTGCGCGCCGACCTGCTCATGGCCGCCGATCCGGTGGACGCACGCTACGACCGCACGATTGTCACGGTCCGGTCGGCGGTGCGGCCGTTTTCGTTCGCGGCGGACGAAGTCGCCCGCGGCGACCGCATCCTGATCGACGACCTGGGAGTGCTCGTAACGCGTGCCGACGACCCCATTACGTTGGAAGAATGTCGTGCCCGGCAGCGCGAGCAGAACCACAAGACGGTCTATGCCCGTGTGTTCGACGAGCCCGAGCAAACACTGGCGCGAGCCTGGGCCGACATGCCGCTCAAACATCCGCTCTGGTTCGTCCACGGCCTGCCCGGCGACCGCAACACGGTCCGCCAGTACCCCGACGGCAGCCTGCTCATCGCGGCCAATCCGCAGTGGTTCAAGAACCCCGCCAGCCCGCGCGACAGCGAGCGCAAGCGCTGGAGTGGCGACCACCTTGGCCTGCACTTCGGCTTCCCAGCCGAGTTCGTCCCTGGCGGTCGCGCGCTGCGCGAGGGCTGGCTGCCCGTGCTGCGGACGTGGTGGCAGGCGGGCCCGCTCTACTATGAGCAAACGACCGTCCTCGACACGCTCACGGGCGACCTGACGCGCATCCCACTCGACGAGCCGACGGTCCTGCTGATGTCGGTGCGCATCGTCAACACGTCCGACACGGCGATCGGCACAGCTCGGCTGCGCTGCACAAGCAAGGGGCAGGACGCGCCGGAGAAGCTGACGCTCGCCGGCGATCGGGTGCTCGCCGATTTCGACGGCCGGCCGCGCGTACGCTACCTCCTGGACGCCGGCGGGCGCGGCGACTTCGCGCCAGACGGCGATGCCATCAGCTGGTCCCTGGCCCTCGCCCCTGGCGCCACCCACGAACTGCAGTTTCGCATTCCGACGATCACGTTGGCCACAGACGAAGAACTGGCGGCACTGCGCGGCACGAAGATCGCCGAGCGAACCGCACGCCTGTGCGCGTTCTGGCGCGACCTCGCTACCCAGGGCACACAGATCACGACACCCGAGCCCTGGCTGACCGACTTCTACAAAGCCCATCTGGGGCACCTGTTGATCAATTGCCTGCCGGAACTCGATTCCGACCGCCTGCACGCACACGTCGGCACCTGGTACTATGGCGTGTTCCCCAATGAGTCGGTCATGATGATCAGCGACCTTGATCGTCGCGGCCTGCACGACCTCGCGCGCCGTTGCTACGACAGCTTTGTGCACTACCAGGGAACCGTGCGGTTCGAAGGCGACTACGAAACGCAGGACGGCCTGTTCTACGGCGCCGGGGGGCACGAGATGGGTTCGTACAACAAGAGCCACGGCTACGTGCTCTGGGGTCTCGCGCAGCACTGGTTCTACACCCGCGACCGTGCCTGGATGGAATGCGTTGCCCCCGCGATGGTCAAAGGCTGCGAGTGGGTGATGCACGAGCGCCGCCGGACGATGACCGACGCGCTGGCCTTGTCCGGCCACACGGGTTTGTCGGAGCCCGCGACCGCCTCCCGGCTGGGAACGGCCGCGAGTGATGCACCGCTCGACTACGGCTGGCTGCCGAAGGGCGCGCTCGAGGATGTCACCGACTACTGGAACTGGCTCGCGACGAATGCGGCGATGGTCTGGGGCTTCGAGGCCGCCGCCGCCGCGCTGGCCGACTTCGGCCACCCGCGCGGCCCGGAAATGCAGACGGAGGCGCGGGCCTATCGCACGGATTTCCTGCGCGGCATGCAGGAAGCCCGCATCCGCGCACCCGTCGTCGGTCTGCGCGACGGTACGTATGTCCCCAAGTTCCCCTCGCGCCTGTACGAGCGCGGCCGGTCCGCCGGGTGGATTCGCGAGACACTCGAAGGGGCCATGTTCCTCCCGGCGTACGAGCTTCTCCCGGCCGACGCGCCGGAGACCCGCTGGATCCTCGCAGACTACGAGGACAACCTCTACATTTCCGACACGTACGGCTATAGCATTCCAGCCTTCGAGAGCTTCTGGTTCTCGCGCGGCGGGTTCTCCATGCAGGCCAATCTGCTGGATGGACCGCTGCCGTACCTGTACCGCGACGACATCAGACATTACTTGCGCGCGTTCTTCAACGGCTTCGCGTCGGCGTTCTACCCTGAGACGCGCATGTGTAATGAGCACTGCCTGCCTGAGCTTGGCTACCCCGCGGGTGATCACTTCAAGACGTCCGACGAAGCGCAAGTGACCTACTGGTTGCGGCTGATGTTCGTCCGTGAGTCCGGCCGCGAGCTGTACCTGGGCCAAGCCATCCCACGGTGTTGGCTGGCTGATGGTCGCACGGTTAGCATCGCGCGGGCCGCGACCCACTTCGGACCGCTGTCGTTTACGATTGAGTCGCACACCAGCGGGGGCGAGATCCACGCGACGTTGACGCCACCCGAGCGCAACCGGCCGGACCGGATCTTTGTTCGGCTCCGCCACCCGGACGGACGGCCCCTCCAGGGCGTGACGGTGAACGGGCGCGAATTCCGGGACTTCGACGTGGCCAGGGAGTGGTTGATCCTGCCCGGCGATGTCACCGGCGTGCAGCAGATCATCGCCCGCTATTGACGCCTGCGCGCTGCGGCCGGCCACTCCAGAACCAGCGCCAGCTGCTCACGGGGCCAACCGGGCTGCCACAGTCCATAGTCACTGGGCCGCCCGCGTACCACCTCGTCCAGTCGGCCAGAAACGCCTCCGTCAGCTTGTATGGCCCGTTGTCCTCCCGACGATCCAGCCAACCCGTCAGCCCGTGCGCCGCAAAACGCCGGATCACACGCGACACCCACAGGGGGTGGCTGGGCCTCGCAGGTCCGGGGCGCAAGATCGCCGGGTTGATGACGCTGACGGTCGTACGCCCGGACGACCTCGCCGACCGCATCCTCGATCGTGAGAAGCACCCGCAATGGCAGGGCGAGCGAACCAAGATGGTCTACGCCTGGCCCACGAACGAGGCGCTGTGGACCCGTTACGCCGAGCTATGGCGACTGGGTATGCAGGCCGATCGCGGGATCTCCGAGGCGACGGAGTTCTACCGCGCCTATCGTGAGGCGATGGACGACGGCGCAGTCAGCCGCACACACCTTCGGGGCATTGTCCATGCCCGCACGGCGACGGCGGCACGCGATCAGGATCTGCTGAGTACTCTGCGGGCAGTCCGGCCGTCGCCCGCAGTTCGCGGGCCAGGGCCAGGTACTTCTCGTGCGATCCGGCCGGAAGTGTCGCGTGGACGGCGCAGTTGAACTTCTGAAGAACCTCGGTCTTGTCCTGCTCAGTCATGACCCGATCGCCCATCACGAACAGAATCTCGTTCTCCTTGTAGATATGCTGGCGAAGCAGCGCGGCATAGGCCAGCGCCTCGCGCCGCACCAGCGCTTCGGCCGGCGCATGGTTGTTCGCAGTGGCCCGCAGCGCCTCGCGGATCGCGACCACGTGCGCGCGACCTGTGTCGTGCTCGTGCAGCATGCAACCGATCGGGCCGCCATCCTGGGGAATGCCCCGCTCCCGGAGTTTGGGAAATAGGTGTCCCTCTTCCTTGGCATGATGGCACTTGTCTGCGAACGTGGGGAAAAAATCGAACGCCTTCTCGTAGAAGTCCTGCGGAAATGGCAGCACGTTTTCACGCTCGGCCATGGTCTCCAGCGCTTCCAGTACCCCCAGAATTACGTCGTGCTCATCCGCCAGGATCTGAATCGCCGGTGAGTAATTCATGAAATCGTCCTTTCCATATTGCGTGTCACCGACTGTGGCGCGGGCGTGCAGTCAACGGTATCGCCTGATCCTCACGCGCGAGTCTGCCCGCCTGCGCCGGTCCACGAACCGCGGTGTCACACATAAAGCAACCCATGAACCAATCCCCAGCAGCCCGTGGCCCACCACCAGGCCGCGGTTGCCGCAACGAGTCGCGATGGGACAGCGTACGGCAAACGACGACGGAGCACTGTGACCAGCACCGCCATGACCGCACCCAATGCAGCGAGGACATGCAGGCCACCGAATCCCGTCAAGACAAAGAACATGCCAAAATAGTCCTGCGCATCGTCAGGGATCGCCCACTTGGGGCGCGCGAACCTGGCCAGGTAAGCTGGTGAGAGCCCGGGTGGACCCGGCGGTGCATCCGGGATGTAGGAGCGATGGACGATGAACATCGGCGGCTCCTCGACTGCCTGCGAAGTTGGCGGCTGACCAGCCACGCTGGTAGCGCGTGACGTCGGTTGCGTCACTACCCCACTACCAGTCGAGGCCGTCGACGTCGCCGCGAAGCGTTTCTGCATGTCGCGTAGGTACGCCACGACGTCGCGCAGATCGTCGTCGGTTACGCGCGGGTCACCACCACGCCCGGGCATCTGCACCTTGGTCGTGTTAGCAGGGTCCCAGGGTTGACGTCCCACCCTCAGGAAGTCGACGAGCTTCGCATCGTCGCGACCGGCCACAAACTCATTGACGCGCAGCTCCTTACCGGAGCCCGTCATGCCCTCGCCGCGCGGGCCGTGACAACTCGCGCAAACCCGCAGGAACAGCTCGCGGCCGCTAGTAGCGCTGATTTCGCGCTTGACGGGTGGCGCCGGGGTCGCCGCTACCACCGGCGTGGTTGGGGCCATGGATCGCGTGCTCCAGTCCTTGGGCAACCGCACGCCAAACCGCCGCGCTACGTAGCGTTCATTAGGCTTGAAGCGCTTGCCAGGAACGAGTCGTCGGGCGAACTTGCTGTCATAGTCGATGGCACCCAAGGCCAGAAATGCGCCGCCGGCGAGCACAGCTACAAGCAGCGCGACTGCGGACAAACGGAGGCGTCCGCGACGCGCGAATTGCAGCGCCGCGAGGAGTGCCAGGCCGCCCATCGGCAGGACCGCCAGCATCCACAGACCGCGTTCCTGGCTCAGCAGATGCTGGCCCCAGGCGAACAACTCGGGATCTCGAAAGCGTGCCACGACGTACGCGACCAGAACGAGCCCGGCAACAAACAGGTATACCAGCGCGAAGAGTACCCGTTCGAACCATCCCAGCCCCTTTGGCACCGAGTGCGCCTGCCGCGCAACCGTCGCCATAGATGAGGCAGAGGCCCCGCTCGCGGCAGCGCCGACCCCGTCGGAGCAAACGACCAATGGGATCGTTTCGGCTGTGTTCATGGCGCCTTGGCTTCCTGCCCCAGACCCTGGCTGGTCGACCGGGTGAATCGCTTGGCGACCTGATCGAATGTCAGGCGTTCGCCAGGATATCGCTTCAAGAGGTTCTCGGCCTCGTCTGCGGTTGAAGCCGCGGCGATCTTAGAGGCCATCGGTGTTTCCAGCTTATCACTGCGCACCAGGAAGGCCATTCGCGCGTTCAGCCAGGCGCGCGTATCCAGGTCGTGCGTGTACACGCTGTATGAACCGCCTGCCGGATGGTCGGACAGATAACTGAAGACGCAGTTGATGTCGTCGAATACAAGCTTGGTCACATGGCCGTCCCGCTCGAACACCAGCGCCGCGGCAAACCGCTCATCGCTCACCAACATGCGGCACGCGTCGCATTCCTGCTCGCCGTAACGGATCTGCGGGGGTGTGGTGTCGGGCTTTCGACTGCAAGCGCCCCCTCCGAGCACTGCGACAGCGGCTAATGACAAGCACATTAATATGCGGATCATCGCGAGCCCCTCCACGAGAACGCCAGCACAGCGAGTATCAGCGGAATCACAACCCAGCCACCGAGTATCATCCCGAGCAACCATGGCAAACGACCCTCAAATGTCTGTGCCGCGTAGATACCCGCTGGACCGAGCAGATCGAGCGAACGATGGATGCTGCTCACTGCGAGCAGCTTGAACACCTGGAGCGGGTTGGCGAGCGCCGCCGCGAGCAGCTCCTGCGCCGACAGCCGCAGGGCCATGGTGCCGCCCATCAGACCCAGATCACCCAAGAAGACCAGCGCCAGCCAGCCGAAGATGGCCACCCCCAGGGCCAGGGACGTGCTGCGCGCGAGCGTCGAGATGAGCAATCCGACACTGAGCATGGACCAGGCCAACAGGACGCTGAAGCCGAAAATCGTGGCATAGCGCCACAGGCCGGCCGAGGCGCCCCGGGCCCCAAGCAACAGTGCCGTAGCCCCGAAACCCAGTGCCAGGGCCGCCGCCAGGGCCAGTGCCAGCCCCAGCCACTTGCCAAGCAGTACCTCCCAACGGGTGACCGGCTGCGCCAGTAGCGTCTCCAGTGTCCCGCGTTCGCGCTCGCCGGCGATGCAACTCGCACCGGCAGTAAGTGCCATAAGCGGCACGATGAGCAGCACGAGATTGACCAGGCTGGCGGCCGTGCGGCCGAAGCCGGCGAAACCGTAGCGACCAGTGCCGGCCAGTGCGACAAACGACAGGCTCAACGACAGAAACGCGAAGCACAGGGCGTAGAGGAGAAACCAGCGATTCCGCAGGGCGGCGGCGACTTCGCGGGTCGCCACGACGAGCACGACGCCAGGCGCCCGGCGGGCGCGCGGCAACGCTGGCGTGAGGCACTCAATCGTGCTCATGACAATCTGCCTCCAGTTCAAAGTCGTTCACGGCGATGCCGGCGCGCGTCAGCACCTGAATAGGCGCGGCCTTGTTGGTGTACGCGATGGCCACGCGCAGGGAGCCGCAATTCGGCTGCACGACATAGCCAGCCGCCCGCAACACGGTCGAAGCCGCGTCATGGTGTTCACGGGCAAGCCTCAGCCGCAACATCGGACCCGAGGTAGTCCGGGACATGTGCGCCGCGGTTGGACCGTCGGAAATCACGCGGCCGTGCTCGAGCACGATGACGCGGTCCGCCAAGGCCGCCACTTCCTCCGAGCGATGTGTCGAGTAGAGCAGTGTCTTCCCGGCCTGTTTCAAGTGCCGCAGCAGGTCGAGGAAGGACCGTCGCGCGGCGACGTCGAGGTTGGAGGTCGGCTCGTCCAGCAGCAGGAGCGGCGGGTCGGCAAGTAGCGCGACGGCCAGCGCCAAACGCTGCTTCATGCCGCCGGATAGCGCTCCGACACGCTTCTCTGCGTGTTCCGTCAGGCCGACCTGAGAGAGCACTTCCGCCGCACGCCGCGTCGAGACGCGCTTGATCCGGGCGAAGAACGCGGCGGTGCCCAGGGTTGAGATGTCGGGGTCGAAGGCCAGCTCTTGGGAGACGTAGCCCACGAGTCGTCGAGCCTGTTTGCCGCGGCGCCGCGCGTCGATGGAGCCGATCTGAATGTCGCCCTGACTGCGGTGCAGACCGAGGAGGCACTTGATGATCGTGGTCTTGCCGGCGCCATTGGCACCCCACAGCGCCACCGCCTGACCGGGAGGCACGCTGAAGGACACATTGTCGACGGCCAGCAGGTTGCGGAAGCGTTTGTGCAGGCCTGCGACAGTGAGGATTGCTGCGCTGGGGACGACCGGCACACTTGTCGTCACCGTGTGTGCCGACCCGGCGGAAGCACAGCGCACGGAGATTCCGCGCGACGCGGCGAACACCAGGCTGCCGGCCGCGAGCAACGCCACCCCGAGAATGGACATCGGGCCCTGCACAGCGTGTCGCGGGGCCGCGGCGGTGGTCGCGACGGGTCGCATGAGCGGAGCTGTGTCGGTGAGGCGCGGCTCGGGGCGCATGACCGGGAACGCGCGGGCCGCGAAATCCACTGCCTGCTGCGCGGGACCGTACAGGAAGAGACGCAGCTTGGGCTCACGGTCCATGAGGTTTTCAAAGAGGCTGGTGTTGCGGTAGGGCACGTCGCCCAGGCCATCACCGTTGGCGTCGAAACCGGCGTAGTCGCTCCAGTAATTGCCTCGGCCGTCCACGGTGAAGAGGTTCTCCTTGAACTCCCCGCCGCCCAGAATCGTGATCTGGGCCACATTCTCAACGAACGCGTTCCGGAACACGCGGTTACGTCGGACGGATGGCAGGAATGCCAGCGCGATGTCGTTGTACGCGATCACATTGCGGGTGATGTCGTTCCACGTATCGATGCGCTGCGGCGAGTTGTCGTTGAAGATGCCCACGCGGTTGCCGACGATGAAATTCTCATCGGCCACGACGGAGTCCATGTCCTTCAAGCCCAATCCGTAGCCGCTGGGACCCCGATTCTGCGCCAGCGTGTTGCGGTGCATTCGGATGCCTCGGCTGTACATTAGGAACACGCCGACCGAATTATCATGCAGGTGGTTATCTTCGAGCACGCTGTCGTGCGCGTACATGAAGTGCATGCCGTAGCGGCTGTCGGAGACGTCATTACCCACAAGGTGCGTGCCGCGCGAGTACCAGATCACGAGGTCGCGACAGCCGACGATCGTGTTGTCCTCAATCCGCACGTCGTGGCTGTTCCAGAGGCGAATCGCGTCACCGCGGCGCCCCAGATCCAGTGGCTTGCCGCGGATCCTGTTTCCGCGTGCCAGCGAACCATCCGCGTCGCGGAAGATGATGCCCAACAGCACGTCATCGATTGTGCAGTTCTCGATCGTGGCCCGTGGACGATTGACCACCAGACCGGCGTTCTCGCGGTCCAGGCTGTCGCCGCTGCCGCGCAAGACGAAGCCGCGCAACAGGACGTCGGGCGCGTCGATCCGGACGATGTCGCCCTGGCCCCCGGCGTCAACGACCACTTCGCCATCGGCGACCAGCGTGAGCGGGCGATCAATGATAAGCGGAGCGGAGTAGCGGCCAGCCGGTACGCGCACGGTGTCGCCCGGCGTAGCCGTCCGCACCGCGGCGGGCAGGTCGAAGTCGGCCAGGGCGGGCACAGCCAGCAGCGCGGCGAGCGCGAGCGTCAACGTCCGTAGGCCGCTACGCATGCGGTGCTCCCTCGGCCGTGGTGGTTCGGGCAGCCCGGCGCTGCTCGTCCCGCAGCGGTTTGTAGGCCGCCCGATGAAACCAGAGGGCTACGAGCACGATGCCGGCCGCCGCCAGCGAGAGCCGCCAGCCATCGCTGACGCGGGCCACCGTCCGAAACTGGCCGATCAGGCCCTCGCCGAGGACCGGCGGCACGAACGGCTTGATCGAGCTGGAAAGCGCCGCAGCGGGGTCGAGATGCGTGCCAAAATGCGCCATCCATAGATGCAGGTCGACCAGGAATCCAAAGGGCCAGAGCAACGCCGGCAACGCGGCCAGCGCGGCCCACGGGCTGTGAACGAAGATCGCCGCGCACAACAGGCACGCCAACACACCAACCAAAATCGCCGACGTCCGGCGCTCCAGTTGCGCGGCCTCGTTCAGGCGGCGCATGCCGATGTAGTGGTTCAGGCCGTCGATCTCGCGCACGTCACCTTCCAGCCGGTTCAGGTAGGCCACGACGCGCAGTCCTTTCGGATACTGCGGGGCGTAGAGCCGCATGCGCCAATACGGCTGCCAGAAAGAGACCACCAGAAGGCTGGCCGCCACGAGCAGAAGCCCGCTGGGCAGCAAATACCGCCAACGGTGCGCCTTGAAGTTGGCGCCGGGCACCCGCGGTCCAACGATGTCCTCGATGGCGTGAATCATGCACCGCTCCTGGTCACCCGTGGCCTATGACCCGGCGTCTGCGTGCCGGGTTTCATGCGCGTGATCCACGGCCGCGGACTTCGTCGGCTCGATCAGCAGGTAGCCCATCATCTCCAGGTGCAGTGCCGAGCAGAACTCCGAGCAGTACCAGGGGAACGTACCGGCGTGCGTCGCATCAAATTGGAACGTCGCGGTTTCACCTGGCTCCAGCGAGAGATTGACGTTGTAGAGCGGTAGGGCAAAGCCGTGGATCGCGTCTTCGGTGCGCTCGACGTTGGTGATGCGCCAGGTCACCTTGTCGCCCTGCTTGATCTTCACGTGCTCCGGCGTGAAGTGGCTGCGCGTCGCGGTCATCATGACGGTGACCTGGTTTCCGTCACGCTGCACACCCTCCGCGCCCGGCTTGGGTGCGGTGGGGTCGACGGCCTGCTTGTGCGGGTCCCAGCCAATCTCCGGGTACACGTTCCACGGCTTGAGCTTGTCCGCCTTGACCATCTGCGCGTAGTGCGGCTCGCCGACGCCGAGCGGCATGTCGTAGAGCACCGGCATCCTGTCGCCCGGCTGCGAGATGTCGAGCAGTTGCAGGTTCTGCGGGAACAGCGGGCCGGGGTGGAAGAAGCGGTCAATCGACCACTTGTTCAGCGCGACGAAGTACTTGCCGTCCGGGCTGGCGGTGTCACCTTCCGCGGCGCACACGTGGCCGACGTTGTACTGGACGTTGGTCTTCTTCACGAGCGTCCAGGCCGGTTCCTTGTGGAGCGCCTGGTATGGCCCGCCGAGTGTCCAGCGGGCGATGGCGCTGTCGAGGAAGAGCGACGTATAAGCGTAGCCCTTGTCGTCAAACACGGTGTGCAACGGCCCCAGACCCAGCTCGACCTGTGCTTCCCGGGTGGCGTCGTAGTCGAGCACCAACACGCCGTATTGGTCTGGCTGGCCCTTCTTCTCCTCGATCGCCTTCTTGATCTTGGCGATGCTGTAGATCGAGACGTGCGGGTCGAGCTTGCCGCCGACGACGATGAAGTCGCCCTTCGGTGTAACGTCGACGCCGTGCGGGCTCTTGGGCTCGGGTGTGAAATAGAGCAGGCCCTCATCGATCGACGTCTGCAGCGGGATGACCGCGAAGTCGCGCAGCTTCTCCACCTTGCCGGCTTTGAAGACCTGCTCTGCCTTCTTCAGATTGATGATGTGCAGGTAGTCGTTGTCGCGCTGGCTCACGCCGGCCTCGAACGGCGGGCTCTTGCCGTCGACGTTGCCAACCGCCAGCTCGGTGTTGATCGAGTTGCCGAAGATCCAGCCGTCGCTCTCGAACTTGCCGCCGTCGAACAGGTCCTGCCAGTACGGCGGTACTTCCATGCAGAACGAGCGGGCGGGGTCGATGCGGCCCTGCTCGCGGTCGAACTTCCAGAACGTCACATAGCCCTTGTACGCTTTCTGGTAGTCCTCGATCGAGGCATATTCCCAGCCGCGCGGCGTGCCGTACTGCCCGCCCTCGACCACGTACTCGGTGTTGGGCGTCACGAAGCAACCGCCGTGATCGCTGATCGCGATGGGGTTCTTGACGATCTGCTTGGTCTCGAAGTCGCGCAGGTCGATGACGGCCACGCGCGAGCTGCTCTTGTCGCCGATAAAGAGGTACTGCCCGTCATACTCACCGTTGGTCTCGCTCAGCCCGGGATGGTGCGTGTCTGCCCAGCGAATCTCCCGGCCTTCGAAGTCGCCGCCTTTCAGCACCTCCTCGCCGGTGCCGAAGCCGTAACCCTGCCACGGCTCCGGCGTGAAGACGCCGATGGTCTTGAGCAGCCGCATCGACGGGACGCCAATGGCGAAGACCTGGCCGCTGTGCCCGCCCGAGGCAAACATGATGTACTCGTCGAGCCGGCCGCTGGGCATGTAGGTCTTCAGGGCCGCGACCACGTCGTCCGGGGTCAAGTTGCGCTCCCGGGCGATCTGGTCGGCCACGCCCGTGGTGGCCCCGGCGGCGGCCGGCGCTGGCGCCTGGCCGGCCGGGGCCGCCGGGGGCGGGTAAGTTTCGTCGTCAAACTCGTCCTCCCGGTCACAGGCGGACAGCATCAGGGTGGCCATGATGTACCCGGCCACGAGCATCCACTTCGCCATCGGTGATCCTCACTGCTGACTTCGGGCGGCCACGCCGGGGCGCTGGCCAGCGGTAACTGGATAAATGGACCCATCTGTCCACCTTGACAATTATATCATGCCCGGCGAGAATGTGGATGTCAACGTCCAGCAAAGCGTTCTTGGGGCCTGGACGAACCGATTTGGGAGCCGGCGACATGATCTCCATCACCGCCGAATACGCCTTGCGCGCCGTCGTGTTCCTCGGACGCGAGACGAGCCGCGCCTGGACCACCCAGCAGGTGGCCGAGGCCACGCACGTCCCGGTGAGCTACCTCTCGAAGGTGCTGCAGGCGCTGGTGCGGGCCGAAATCATCCAGTCGGTGCGGGGCATCTACGGCGGTTACCAACTGGCCGGTCCCGCGGCGCACCTGACGGCTCTCGCGATCATCAACAGCGTGGATCCCATCCGGCGGATTCGTCGCTGTCCACTCGGTCTCGAACAGCACAGCGTCCGGCTCTGCCCGCTTCACCGCCGGGTCGACGATGCGATCGCCCTGGCGGAAAAGGCCTTTGCGGAAACCACGATCGGCGAGCTGTTGGCCGAGCCCGACAAGCACGCGCGTTGCAGTTTTCCGGGCAATGGGAAACGGGCGCATCCGGACAGGCCCCCGGGCAAGGCGCCCACCCGCAAGCGGCGCGCCAGGGCGAACGCGCGGCCGAGGGCTGCTGATGCGCCACAGAAACGCGGATAACCGCATCGGTTCGTGGCGCCGGACATAATCGCCGAGTCTGACTGGCGAATGAGCACGGCCATGGGAAAGCGTCCTTTTCTCAAGCGAAAGCGGCAGCCGGCGGGGCGCGAGGAACTGGGACCGCCGACGGTTGCGAAGCTGCTGGAATTGCTCGGCAGCCAGGTGATCGACCGTTTTTCCCGCGTCGGCATGAGCGACCTTCAGGCTCTGGCGCTGGCGGTGTCCGAGCCCAACGAGGAGGACCCCGCGCCCAATCCCTCTCATCCGGCCTGCGCGGAATTCGCGGCGAGCGACTACTGCCGGGAATCCTGGCAACTGCATCTGGCTCAACTCAAACACCGCGCGGAGACACATTGGGGGACCTGCCAGCACCGCCGAATCTGTGCGATGATCCCGGTCGTGTTGGAAGACCGTTGCCTGGCAGCGGTGAAACTGGCCGGGCCGACGCCAGCGGACGATGCCGAGTTCAAGCGGCTCGTGGAAATTCTCGAGCTGCTGGTCCGCGACTTTGTTTCCGCGCACGCCGATTTCCTGCGGCGCGTGCCCGGCGGGCTTTCCAGACTCAACGCTGGAGCGATCTCGCCAAACGCTAGCACTACTGAAGTGGCTGAGCCTTCGCCAACGCACCCCCAAGTCGTTCGTGCATTGGAGTATCTGACAGCCCACTTGTCCGATCCGCGCCTGTCGGTCGGACACGTGGCCGCGGTGCTGGACATCTGCCCCACCTATCTCAGCGAACTCTTCGTTGCTCAAGTCGGGCAGCGCATGAGCCACTTCATCGCGCGGCGCAGGATCGACGCCGCCAAGCACCTGCTGATCACGACCGACTGGCAGATCAAGAAGGTCGCGCGCGACACGGGTTACGCCAATCCCAACTGGTTCTGTCATGTCTTTGCTGCTCATACGGGTCTGACCCCTGGCGAGTATCGTGCCGCAGCGCGGGCGCGGGCGACGGACACGCCGGATCGGTAGGCGCCGATCCCATTTCGACCTTCGCCGGGGTCACGACCAGCGCAGGATCCCTCGAAACTCGGCAGGATCTCTCGGACGCGATGGCTTTGTTCGTGGCAGTCACGCCACCACAGGGTACGCTCGCCTTCGCATCGTGACCGAGCGCTCCGGCGCCCGGCGTTTCTGGAGTCTGCGTACTTGGCAACTTGTCACGTGTTGATGAAGAGAGGTGTCTTGTGAATCGAATGTCCCTATTGAGTGTTCTGGCAGTCTCACTCCTGTCCTATTGTGTAGCGGCCGCGGACATCAGTGTAAGCCCAACGCGGGCTGGCTCGACGTATCGCAATTCAGCGGGTACTCCGCTGAACGTGTTTGCGCGCGAGCCCTATTCGCCGCTTTTTCTGGTTCACGGCGGAACGAATATTCACCGCGGATTCATGGTCTTTGACCTCTCGTCCGTGCCGGCCGGCGCCACGCTCACCTCCGTGAGCTTTGACTTCGTGCAGCAGGCGGTTGGCGCACCAACGGTCGAAATCTGGGGTAATTACCAGCCGGGCGAGCTCGCGTACGACACCTATTTCGGCCTGCAAGGCTTGGGTTGGTGGACTCAGGTATACGCGGACGATGCGCCCTTCGCATCCATGACCACCGATGGCAGCTTGTTCGGACAAATCGCTCTGAACGGCTCCAGTGGCAACGGCACCCCAGTCTCCGTGGCCCTGTCGAACAATGGTGGCTTGGCCTATTTCCAGTCCCAGATCGGCAATGAGGTGCTCTTAATCAGCCGCCTCTGGGGCGACATGGATGGCTACTATGGCCAGCACGGGGCGGATGGCGGCGGATACCCCACGCTCGAAATCGGATACATCATTCCGGAACCGGCGTCGCTAGGGCTGCTCGCCTGCGCCGCGCTGCTGCGTCGCCGTTCCTGGTGAGTCACGCAACCGCGCGTACCATCGTGGAGCCCGTCGGGCGGCGCTCCGCGTGCGCATGGGCCAGTTCAGCGCGAGGCGAGGGATTGACCGGGCCAGGCACCTGCTGGCCACGACTGACCGGCAGATCAAGCGCAATGCGATCGAAACGGGTTTTGCCAGTCCCATGGTGGTTTTGTCATGTCTTCGCCGCTCACACGGGTTTGACCCCCGGGCAAGTACCGCGCCAAGACGCAAGCTGCAAAGCCGCGCGCACTGGGTTCGTAAGCACGGCCTCGTCCGTTCGGCGTGTCGTCTATCGGCGCAGGGCTTCTCGGAACGCTATTGGATCTCTCGGGCACAGTGCGATCCTGTGCGGCGCACGCACTCCCACGCGCTACCATCGGTTCATGAGCTACGGTTCGGACCGCCGGCGTTTAATTTGCCGACGACACTGAACGATCGGGCCCGCCGGTCGTCTCGAACGCCTGATTGGCTGTGGCCTTCAGTTCGTTGCGACCGGCGCCATTTGAGGCCGGGCAGGACGTTCGTCGTCTGCTTCGGATTCGGAGGATTTGGATGATGCCGTTCACGTACATTCGCTCGCTCTCCACGCCGCGGAGCGTGCGACGCGGAACGCTGTTGCTGGTCTGCCTCGCGGCGGCCTGGTCACTCGTTCTTCCGGCCGCGGCGCAGGCACCGCGCCTGAGACTGGCTTCGATGGACAACGACCGTCCGGCCGCGGCTAATGGCGGTACCGCGGAAGGCGGCGGTCGCTCCTCGCCGGGGTGCCATAACTACCAGCGCGACGACGGTTCGCTGGAAAGCGCGCTGGGAGGTCCGAGTATCGAACTCGGCTGGCTGGTCCGATATGACGCCATCGCGGGCGCTGAGAGCATCGAGTCGGTTTCGACGGCCTGGGGTATCTCGACAAGCCCTCCGGCCAACGGCACACCCGCGAAGGTCTACGTTTGGGAGGATCCCGACGACGATGGAGACCCGCTCAATGCCGTTCTCATCGCACAGAAAGACGTCAGCGTCCAGGGTTCCGGGACCGGGACGATCATCGAGTATGCGCTGGACCAGCCTGTGCGGGTCAGCGGCATATTCTATGTCGGCGCGTCGGTGCAGATTGCTGCCGGTCAGTATGCGGGGCCCATGGACGCGTCAGTCATTACGCCAGGGCTGTCGTGGGCCTTCTACGACGCAACCGCGCTCGATCCGACCGACCTCGCAAACAACGATGTTCCGCCGGCAGACGCGGCGCTCGAATGGAACAGACTGCTAGTAGTACGTACCAGCGGTTGCCCGTACGCCTTTACGTATCAGGGTCGCCTGTTGCAGTCCGGTGCGCCTGTGAGTGGCGTCGCCGACCTGCGATTCCGGCTGTTCGACGCCCTGCAAGGCGGAACACAGGTTGCTTCTCAGGTTGAAAGGAGCGGCGTTCCCGTCACCGACGGGCTTTTCACCGTTGAGTTGAGCTTCGGGCTGAGCGCATTCGACGGCACCGCGCGCTGGATGGAAATCGACGTCGCGTTTCCGGCTGGCGGGCCGTACACCGCCCTTTCGCCGCGACAGCCGATCGGCTATGCGCCGCAGGCACTCTACTCCATTCGAACGGCTCCGCACACGCATTCGGCGAGCGAGTTGGAGCTGCCAGCCAACCTGGCCACGACCAACGGCGCGAATACCTGGACCGCCCCCAACACGTACAACACGATTCCGGCTTTCAACGGCGGGACGAGCGGCAGCACGGCGCCGTTCACCGTCGACAGCACGTTCAAGGTCGCCAGTCTCAACGCCGACTTGCTGGACGACTTAAGCGCCATCGCGTTCGCGCAGCTCGCGACAAGCAATGTGTTCGCCGGTGCAATGAACTCGTTCACCGGAGACGTCGGGATCGGCACGTCCATGCCGGACACGTCGCTGCATTTGGCAGCCGGCACCGACGCCAGTCTGGCCGCCGGCTCCGGCTACCTCGTACTCGGTATGGTCGCCGGAGCAAACATGGTCATCGACAACAATGAGATCATGGTCCGCAACAACGGTGCCGCGTCGTCGCTCTATTTGAACGGCGAGGGTGGTAACGTCGTCGTCGGCGATTCCACGGGCTATTCAACGCTACACGTTGAGGGCGCGAGCGGGAACTCCGGTTTCCGCGTCCGTTTCGACAATAACACAAAGGTGCTGGTGAGCGACAACGGGAGTACGTCGGTCGGCTCCGGTACGGTGGGACCCGCCAACGGGCTGCGCGTCGCCGGTGACTGCAACGTGATCGGGAGCCTCACCAAGGGCGGCGGGTCGTTCAAGATCGATCACCCGCTCGATCCTGCCAACTGGTATCTCTACCACAGCTTCGTCGAGTCGCCGGACATGATGAACATCTACAACGGCAACGTCGTGACGGATGAACAGGGCTACGCCGTGGTCGAGCTTCCGGACTGGTTCGAGGCGCTCAACCGTGACTTCCGATACCAGTTGACGGTACTGGACGATGGCAACAGCGACTCGTGGACTCTTGCGAAGATCGTCCAGGAAGTCGCGCACAACCGATTTACCATCCGCACCAGTGCCCCTCACACAAAAGTATCGTGGCAGGTGACCGGCATCCGCGAAGACGCCTGGGCCGAGCAGAACCGAATTCAAGTGGAGGTCGAAAAGGAACCGGAGAACCGCGGCCGCTACCTGCACCCGGAGGCCTTCGGGCTGACCCCGGAGCGGGGTGTCGATGCCAACTCCGAGCCGGATGCCCTCGATCAACCGGCGGCGACTCAGCAACGGTAATCCCGTTCAGCGTGTTCTTCCAGCATTGTCAAAACCAAAGGAAGTGTCACATGCTTGCAGGAGCCAGAAGACTCGGTGTGCTTGGGCTCGCGTGGCTTGCGAGCGGTTGGTGCGTGAGTTTCGCCGCGGCGTTTGAGATCGACTGGTGGACGATCGACGGCGGCGGCGCGATGTGGACGACGGGCGGGGACCTCGAGCTGTCCGGAACGATCGGCCAGCCGGACGCGGCCGTGGCCATGACCGGCAGCGACTTCAGCCTGACCGGGGGGTTCTGGGCCCTGTCGCCGGGGCCGGCGGTGCTGGTCGGCGACCTGAACTGCGACGGCGTGGTCGGCTTCGGAGACATCAACGCGTTCGTGTTGTACCTGAGCAACTTCGCGGTTTGGCAGACCACGTATGACGGCTGCCCACCGCAGAACGGCGACATCAACGGTGACGGGATATATCCGTCGTTCCAGGACATCAACCCCTTTGTCGCCCTCTTGAGCGGCGGCGTGTAAGGGCTGCCTGCCGGTAGGAAGAAGGTTGCGGAATTGCAGGCGCGCCAATCTCTAATCACGTGCGTTTCGGGTCGTCGTCGGGGGCGTTGCGTGGCCCCCAAAGACTCGGAGCCCGACGGGATCGTCCGGTGCCTGCGAACGTCGATTGAGCTGAAGGACACGGGCCATGCGGCTCGGTTTGCATACTACGAGTGCGCGGATTCCAGCCGTCAACAGAAGGAGAAGCAAGATGTTGGCACGTCGATACTGCAAGGGTTGGACCAGTTTCCCTACTTACTGTCTGGGAGGTCTGGCGACCTTCTTTGCTGCGGGTGTTGCGCAGGGTGTGCCTTGCACCGTGCCGGACAACGGCTCCGGGACCGCGGATCTGCCGGCGAACTGCCCATACACTTCGCCGAGCGGGACCATGGACATCATTGACGGGCTGCCGCCGGGCACGGAGATCCATTCCGTGCCGACGCTGCACAACTTCATCGTTACCAGCCAGGGCGCAGGCGGGTCACTGGGCGGCTATTTTCATCAATTCACCGCCATTCTCACGTTGGACATGACCGGTACAGGCGCGCTCAGCGGCTTTCGCCGCTCGATTGACATACCGATGAACGGGAGAATGGACTCCGCCCCGCACAGTCCTGGCGTTAGCGTGCAGACTTTTGACACGGAGATGTTCTACCTCCAGGGGCAGATTATTGGTGATCCCGACTTCGACCTGCTGCGCATCACCGCTGGCTCAGGGTTTGGCCTGCCCAGCCCGGGACACACGACGCTGACACAGCAGCCGGGCGGCAACTGGGCAGTCGACAGCTTTTTTGACATCACGTACCGCATCGACTTCATCGGCACGCCGGGTAGCCCGCTTGCCGGGATGTCGGGCTCCACAACGGCGACAATCCGGATGGAACAGGGTGAGCCGGCCCCCATGGGCTGTGTCGTGCCGGACAACGGTTCCGGGACTGCAGACTTGCCGGCCAACTGCCCATTCACTTCTCCAAGCGGGACCATGGACATTATTGATGGGCTGCCGTCCGGGACGGAAATCCATGCGGTCCCGATGCTGCACAGCTTTGTGGTCACCGGCCAGGGTGAAGGTGGGTCGCTGGGCGGCGAGTACCACCAATTCACCGCTATTCTGACACTCGATATGACTGGCACTGGAGCGCTGAGCGGTTATCAGCGCGTGGTCAATCCCCCCATGTCTGGAGAAATGCACTCCGCGCCACGGACGTCCGGGGACCCAGTGCAGTCCTTCGACACCGAGATGTTCATGCTCCAGGGTCAGATCATCGGCGACCCAGATTTCGACCTGCTGCGCGTCACCGGCGGTTCGGCGTTTGGTCTGCCCAGCCCAGGGCACCTGACGCTGACTCAGCAGCCGGGCGGCAACTGGGCCGTTGACAGCTTCTTTGACATCACGTATCGCATCGACTTCATCGGCACTCCAGGGGGGCCCCTCGCCGGCATGTCGGGCTCGACAACCGGCACGATTCGCATGCAGCAGGGTCAGCCGGGCACTGTTCACGCGGGAATCGACTTGTTCACGACCCCGCCGTGCGGCACGTCATGGCAGGATTTCGCGACCATGCCGATTCCACCGGATTTCTTTGATCCCGGCTCGGATCCCTTCCATGGCACGGTTGTGTTCGCCGGCCAGCCCCTCTCAACGACCCCGCCGGGCATTCTCGGGCCGACCGATACCGTTGTCCGGCGTCTGTCCGACGCTTCCCTTCCGTCGATCGGGACTCAAGACACGGTGCCCATTGAAATCGTTGCCCTCAACCTTGTGAGCGTAAACCCGATCACCGTGACCTATGGTGGCGGCCACAGCCCCGAACCCTGGAATGTCTATGTCTGTCTATCCGACGTCCCGCAGCAAACCGGCAGTATGACCATGACCAAAACGCATGCCAACGGTGGAACGTTCGCTTCGACGCTTCCGGTGTCGCCGCAGTTCATCTTCATCCGCCAGTCCGACGCTGCGATCCGTGTCCTGGACGTCGGCTTGATGGGCTTTCCGCCACTTGTCTTCAACACGAACAACGGGCACTGGGTCAGCACGCCCGACCCAGCGTTTCAGATCATCACGGCTCTGCCCGGGGTGGTGGTTGACCAAAACTGCGATGGGCAGTTTGACACCACGCTTCCGGGCACGTCCAACTTCGTCCCGGGACTGCAGATCGTGGAGTGCGGCGCAGGTGCATCGCAACGCAAACGGTTGACCGATGAGCAGGCCCTGTTCGCCCAGCATGGCGTACTCCCCACGCAGCCGCCCCAGCCCGATAGCGATGGCGACTGCATTCCCGACGACGCCGACAATTGCCCGGGGCACTTCAACCTGCTGCAGCAGGACACAGACGGCGACGGCGTCGGCGACGTATGCGACAACTGCCCGTTTGTCCCCAATCCCTGCCAGACAGACAGTGACGGCGACGGCGTGGGCGACGCCTGCGATCTGTGCCCGGGCACGCCGCCCGGTGAGCTGATCACCCCGAGCGGCTGCCTGATCGGTGACCTCAATTGCGACGGCTCGGTCAACTTTGGTGACATCAATCCGTTCGTCCTCTACCTGTCGAACTTCGTGACCTGGCAGGCCGCACATCCCGCCTGCCCACCCGAGGTCGGCGACATCAACGGCGACGGCATCTACCCATCGTTCGGCGACATCAACCCGTTTGTTGTTCTGCTGAGCGGCGGGTAGCGGTGCGCGGTTGAAATTGGCTGTGCCACGGAGTGCATCTGCCGCCGGCATCACTGCTCCGTGTTCGTCTTGAGCGCGGAGGCGATGCTGACTGGTTTCAAGGACTGTAGCGAGCAGGAGCGTTGTTAATTCGACCCCCGCGCTTTGGGGAGCGCGCCAGCCAAAGACGTCGCACGTACCGCCCCCC
The DNA here is from genome assembly GCA_017999985.1 of Phycisphaerae bacterium. Lineage (NCBI taxonomy): Bacteria > Pseudomonadati > Planctomycetota > Phycisphaerae > Phycisphaerae bacterium. The sequence goes on from JAGNKU010000004.1 coordinate 74,251, forward strand.
TGGGCGGGTACGCGGGGTGAACGACGCAGGATTTCTCAGATGAAGTGTGTTCTTTTCGGATCGGGGACCTCGTTCGTGCGACCTGCGTCAAAACTGAGATAGCATCGTCTACATGAGCGAGACGCGCGGTGCCTACGTCGCTGGTGGCAACGACGAACGCGCCCGACCCAGCTCACGCGATGCGAGGAGAAGAGTCTATGACAGGCCCGCTATGGAAGTCGACGTTGATCTGGTGCGTAGTGGCTGCCGCGTGCTTGGCTTCTTCGCCAGTAGGCGCCGCGATCATCACGTACGGTCCGACGCTGCACGATAATGGCGGCGCCGGGTACGGCAACGGCGCCACGGGCTCGTTCCTCGTCCCCCAGTTCGATGACCTGGCCGGGGCACTCACGCTGACGAAGGTCACGCTGACCGTGCAGATCGACGGCACGGGGGGCAGCAGGAATTCGATAATGAAAGCAGTGCCGGCGCTTTCGTTACGCTGGGCATCGGCTCGACGATGCGCGTGAAAGGCCCGTTGGGCGGCAGCCAACTGATCGTGATTCCGGACGCCTTTGTGACCGCCACCGGATGGGTTGACGCCGACAACGAACCTGGCGGCGCGGGGGCGGACTTCGCCGGAACAGACTACTGCTCCATCATCGGTGGCGCGGTCAGTGACGTCGAATCCGGCTTCCAGACCTCGGCGGCCTCCCTGGCGCCTTACATCGGCACAGGAAACGTGACGTTCGTGTTTGACGATGCGGGGACCAGCACGAGCGGCACCGGCGTCCTCCCGTCGCCCGGTGCCCGGCGGGTTACGATTGCAACGACGAACTTCAACTTCACGACGACTGTTCAGTATGAGTACGTACCTGAACCGGCGACCGCGCTGCCGCTGGCTCTGGGGGGACTGGGCGTCCTGCGGCGCAGGCGGGTGCGGCGCGTTGCACCGGAGGTCTGAATGCGAAGCGCCTGCGCGCGCCTGGCAAGCTGCGTTGGCCAGCGCAACGCTTTCGCAGGGCGCGGCCGGCGGAGCGAAGAAAGGAGGTGCATGGAGAAGAAGCACGGTGTTCGGGCAGCGCGAGAGCGCGTTGCGTACGTCAGGCAGTCCATCCGAACTGCCACATCAAGCAGATGACGCGTAGGCAATGACGGGCCAAGCGCCCGCGCATGGGAGAAAAACAATGAAAACCGCAAACGCAATCGGGGCTGCGATCGGCCTGATGATCTTCGTCGTCTCGCCGGCTGCGGCGGACTGGAACATCGGCGACCCACACAAGATGCACTATCCGCAGTTGCCTGACCCCTTCGGCTGGGACGTCAACGCGACCTGGCCGAAGGTGCTGGCGGATGATTGGATGTGCAGTGAGACGGGCCCGGTCACGGACATTCACTTCTGGGGCTCCTGGTACAACGACCAGCAGCTGCCCATCGAGTACATCCACGTCAGCATTCATGAGGATATTCCCGCCAGCCCGACCAATCCGTATAGCCGGCCCGGGGCACTGCTGTGGCAGCGGGACTTCTTTCCTGGCCAATTTACGCCTCGTTTCTGGGGCACCGGTGACCAAGGCTGGTACAACCCGAACACGGGGGAAGCTTACCCACACAACCACCATATGACGTGGCAGTACAACATGGTGGACATCCCGGATCCGTTCTACCAGAACCTAGGAACAATCTACTGGCTTGATATTTCCGTGAAGCTGCCGGACGGCACGCCACCGTGGTTCGGCTGGAAGACGTCGCTTGAGCACTGGAACGACGACGCCGTCTGGGGTGACTTCCCGTCGCCGGATTGGATGGAACTGCGCGATCCGTTCACGCAGCAATCACTCGACCTGGCGTTCGTAATCACGCCCGAGCCGGCGTCGCTGTGCATGTTGTTGATCGCAGGCGTACTCGGCCTTCGGCGGTGCCGGTGGGCATAGCCGCGGGCTGGAAAGGTAGCACAGTCAGGGTGTCACACCGGCAGATGCACGGGACTGCGTGCGTTTTGAGTTGGCCAGGGCCCTTGAGACCGGTTACCCGGATCAAGGGCCCCGGCCGATGTTGTTCCCTTGCAGGCGGATGCCAGCCCGCGGCGCGGAGCAACAGCATCGTAAGGCGCTGGCGTGAATCATGGTGCGGCCCGCGTTGAACGCCGTGGGATTGGCTAGCCCTCCCCGTTGAGAGGGCGGGTTGCTCGCCAGTCGGGCGAGCCCGGTCCATGAACCGAGTACGTTAAGGTGCGAAGATGCGTGCAGTGGTGCGATTGTCTGTCGGGCTGATCCTGGGCGCGCTGTCCGCGCCGAGCCCGACCTGGGCGGACGTGCGAGTGAACATCAGCTTCGGAAATTGGTCGATCGGAATGTGCGACACGCCGCACTACGGTCAATTTGACCTGGGCGACAGCGTTTCCAGCAGTTGCAGTCAGGACAGTGGTGGTGACACGCACTCCGCGTCGATTCAGGAATCGAGCAGCATTGTCATGGGTTCGCGCGGCGTGGATTCGATAGCGATGTCCGCCAGAATCGACGCTCAAGCGAACTACGACGGGGCGGGCGGCCACCTGGATCTCCATTGCAATTTCGAGGTCACGTCGCCGACGCCGTTCGTCCTCAACATCCAACCAAACGTTGGTGGACTACAGGCTCAGGGCCAGGTGAAATTCGAATGGGATAGTTGGTCTGGCCTGGGGTGTGAGTGCGTCGGATCGGATTGCGCCGACTTTGGTTGCGACCCCAATCAGGGCAATCTTGTCTTGCAGGGCGTGGTGCCGCCGGGCGTCAGAACGCTCACGGTTGACATGAATGTGAGGGTGTACGACGAATCGGGCCAAGGGGCCTCGGGTACGGCCGAACTTACCTTTAGCATTTCATTCAACCGAACCTCCACGACCTACAACTGGGTCAACCTCGCGGGCGGCGACTTTGCGGTGGACACGAACTGGGATCCACGGGGCGTGCCCACGCACGACGCACAGGTCAGCGACACCGCCATCTTCGGCCCGGGCCTCTACGGCGTAAACGTGGTCGGCGCCAAGGCCGGGCGCTTCATCATCCGGCAGGCCGACGTGGGCCTGGTCGGCGACGCCCAGGTCTTCGCGTCGACCACGTCGCCGGCGTCGCTTGAAGTGGAGGGCGACGGATCGCTCCAACTCGTCGGCGGCGCGTCGCTGCGGGGAGTGCATGCGGTCGTTGGGACGGGCGCAGCCGCCAACGCGAACGACTTCTCAGCCATCCTCCTGGACGACGCCGCGACCCGGCTCGTGCTCTCAGGAGATCTGAGCGTTGGGGAAGCGCTGGATGGACTCGTGGCGGTTGATGGTGGATTCGTGCAGGCTGCGGACTTGAGTCTGGGCGGTGCGGCCCGCGGCAGGCTGGAGGTCAGCGGCCCCGACGCGGACGCGCTGTTCGACGGTGTGGTCGTCGGCGGCAGCGGGGGCCTGGGTTTCCTGACCGTAAGGGACGGCGGTGAGGTGACCGCCACGGATGTCCGGGTCGGTAAGAACAGGTTGCAGGACACGCAGACCAGAGAGACGAACACCGTGCGGGTTGCCGCCGTGGGATCGGGCGCACGTGCGTCACACCTCGCCATCAGTGACGATCTTCTGATCGGAGTCGACGGTTGGGGAGACCTCTTCGTGCTCGACGGAGCGCTCGTCGAGGCGGGTACGGTCATCGCTGGCGTCGACAGTGTTGGAGACATAACCGTCAGGTCCATCGACCCTGCCCGGCCCGCGAACCTGAAGGCCGGGCAACAGCTCCAGATCGGTAAGGACAACGTCGGCCGGCTCACAATCGAGCCCGGCGGACTGGTTGAAGCCAGCAACGTGCGCCTCAACTTCGGCGGCCTGGTCGGCGGCGGCGAGTTGCTCATTGACGGGCAGGGCCAGAGCGGCGCGGCGCGCCTGGTCGCGTCCCGGGAGCTGGGCGTAGGTGGAGACCCCAATTCGATTCCGATTCTCGTCAAGAACGGCGGCGTATTGATCGCGCGCACCGCGATCATCGGGAACGACGCGCTTCTCACCGACGAGGCCGAGGTGCATGTCGGGACCTTCGGCGGCGGGGATACGAAGCCCGCGGAGTTCAACGTCGTCGACCCGCGCAGCAGCCAACCCACCGGTGGCGGAGGCACAATCGTGGGCGGCGCAGGACCGGGCAAACTCAATATCGCAGGCGGCGCAATCGCCCGACTCACCGGCGGCCTGGTCATCGCCGACCACGCGGAGGGCGTGGTGAGTGTGGACAATCAGGGCAGTGCCGCGGGATTGCGGTCTACGGCGATCGTGAGCGGGTTCACCCTGGTCGGCGTGGAAGAGGCCGGAGAACTCACGGTCTCGAACGGCGGACTGGTCACATCGGACAGCGATATTCGCGTTGGGCTCCTAGATCCCGGCCAGATCCGGGTCTTCAACGGGCGTGGTTTTGCGGGGGATCGCGCGGAGCTGCGCATGTTGGGCAGCAAGCTCGTAATCGGCGTTTATGACAGCGGCGAACTCAATGTGCGCGGAGGCGGCCTGGTGGGCTGCGCACAGATGGTCGTCGGCGACAACGACATTTCTGCCGCTGGTGACGTGCTCGTGGAAACGGGAGGCGAGATCCATTGCCTGGCCGACATGCTCGTTGGCGCAGCCGGGGATGGCGCCGGCTCGGTCGTCGTCGGGCCAGCGGGCACGCTGGTCGTGGATGGCGTCCTCACTGTCGGCGGAACAAGCGAGGGCGAGATCTCGCTGACTGACGCAACTGCGCGCGTTTCCGCGGGAGTCCTCTCGGGCGCCAGTACGTTCGTGAAAAACCACGGCAGCATTATCGGCGTCGGCACGCTGACGACCGCGCATCTCATCATCGAGCCCGGCGGCTTCGTCTCGCCCGGTCTGTCGCCGGGCACGCTGACCATCGAGGGCGACTACGAGCAGCAAGACGGGGCGACGTTGATCATCGAGGTGGCTGGGGCGGAGGCGGGTCAGTTCGACGTGCTGCACGTCACCGGTGACGCGGTGCTGGCCGGCGCCGTGGACCTGCGCTTCATCGATGGCTTCGTGCCCGAGCGCGGCATGGCAGTTGACTTCATGGTTGTGGATGGGGTGGTTACCGGCACGTTGACGGGCAGCAGTCAGGTCGACGTGCCCGGCACTGACACCGTTGACGGCGCCTCCGCGACGATCGCGGTTGCCGACGTGACCTGGGAGCTGACGTCCGACGGCTCGTACCGCCTGACGGTGACCGACGTACACCTAACGGGTGGGAACGACCCGGATATTCCGGCTGACGGCAGCAGCTTGGATGTCCCGGCAGCCGGGTGCGGCGCCGGTCTCTGCGGCGCCGGCGTTGTTCCGATGCTGCCATTGACTCTTGCTGGATTGGGCATCATGCGATGTGGATGGCGGCGCCGCACCTATAGGTGAACGTGCGTCCGTACAAACCACGCGGTCGGTGTGTGTCCGAGACGAACTGAAGCGTGTCGGTTGTGAGTTGCCGACACAGGCGAGCAAGGCACTAGGAGTCTATCGAATGGTCAGGAAAGTGGTCTTTCTAGCGGCGCTGTTGATATCGCTCCGAGGATGGGGCAACCGGGCTCTGGCACAAACGCCGTTAAGCACCGGATTCACCTACCAGGGGCAGCTCAAGGACGGCGGCAGCCCGGCCAACGGGACGTATGACCTGCAATTTGCACTCTACGACCAGCTGACCTTCGGCACGCAACAGGGTCCGACGGTCTGCGAGGACAACGTCGTGGTCGTAGAGGGGTTGTTTACACTGGAACTCGATTTCGGCGCGCAGTTCGCCGGCCAGGAGCGCTTCCTGGAAATCGCGGTGCGGGCCGACACAGGTCTGAACTGCGGCAATGCAACCGGGCTCGTCACGCTGAGTCCGCGACAGGCCTTAACCGGCACGCCCTACGCGCATTTTTCGTTGAACGCAGACCAGCTCGACGGCCTGGACTCCGCGGATTTCCTCCAATCGATCCCCATGCCGCTCACGCTGAGCGGGACGAGCCCGACGCACATCATCAGGGGAGAGAATGCTTCCACGGGCACTGCCTCCGTCGGCGTCTACGGCCTGTCTACCGCCGCCAGCGGCGAGACGTACGGCGTGCGTGGTCGGAGTGACAGCGCCGGCGGGTTTGGAGTGTTCGGCGATGAGACTGCGACCAGCGGAACCACCTACGGCGTCTATGGCCGGACAGCCAGCACAACCGGGCGCGGCGTGCAAGGGTATGCAAACGCCTCCAGCGGAAGCAACTACGGTGTATATGGCCAGAGCGACAGCACCAGTGGGACCGGCGTGTACGGCTTCGCGAGCACACTCACGGGTTCGACTTACGGCGGGCGGTTCATGACCATGAGCTCCAGCGGGCGCGCCGTGTACGCATCCGCCCTGGGGGGTAGCGGGACCACCTACGGCGTGTATGGGCTGAGCGAGAGCACGTCCGGACGCGGCGTCTATGGCACAGCCATGGCCGCAACCGGCTACGCCTACGGCGTGTATGGCGTGAGCGCCAGCACTTCCGGCGTTGGGACTGTTGGGCATGCCTCCGCCGGCACAGGCGATACGTACGGCGTTTACGGTCAGTGCGACAGCGCGGATGGAACCGGCGTCTTCGGCCTTGCCACTAACACCGGCTTGTCGGAGAACTACGGTGGGCACTTCGTGAGCAACGGCCAACTGGGGCGCGCCGTCTACGGTCTGGCCACCAACACCTCGGGCCTGACCTACGGCGGCTACTTCGAGACCGACAGTAACCAGGGAACTGGGATCTGGGCGTCCGGCGGCACGTATGGCGGGCGCTTTGAGGCCGCCAGCACTTCCGGGGTCGCGGTCTCCGGCACCGCCACGGCCACCAGTGGCAGCACGTACGGCGTGAAAGGATCAGCCGGTGCCTCGTCGTCGGGGATCGGTGTTTACGGCGCCGGCGGCGCCATTGGCGTGCAGGGCTGGAGCAATTCCGAGATCGGCGTCCTCGGGCAGGCCGGGTCGAGCGGCACCGGCGCCATCGGAGGGAGTTTCGAGAGCCTCAGCCCCGACGGGCGCGGTGTCACGGGCTGGGCCAGCGGCAGCGGCGACTCCTACGGCGGATATTTCGGCACGCCGAGCACATCCGGGCGCGGCGTATATGGTCAGGCTACGGCCACCAGCGGCAGCACGTTTGGTGGGTACTTCGAAAGCGCCAGCACCTCTGGCTACGGCGTCTACGCGCGGAACAGCGCCACGAGCGGCACGATCTACGGCGTGCGCGGGTACGCGAGCACCGCCGCCGGCGGGTATGCCGTGTATGCCGCCGGAGACATGGGCGCCAGCGGCACCAAACCATTCCGCATCGACCACCCCATCGACCCGGAGAACAAATACCTCCTGCACTACGCGACTGAATCGCCCGAGGTCCTCAACTTCTACTCCGGCAAGGTCACACTGGATGAGCGCGGCGAAACGGTGGTGGAATTGCCCGACTATTTCGCCAGCATCAACAAGGACCCACGGTACATGCTCACCGCCATCGGCGCGCCGATGCCGATGCTGCACGTGGCGGAGGAAATCAGCGAGGAGGCGCTGGCGGCCGGCGAGCAGGCCGGCCCCGGCGATGCGCCGCCGCCCTGCACATTCCGCATTGCTGGCGGTGTCGCAGGAGGCAAGGTGTCCTGGCGTGTCGAAGCCCTGCGCAATGACCTGCGCGTGCGCCTGCACGGCGCACCTGTTGAGCACGAGAAGACCGGCCCCGAGCGTGGCAAGTACCAGCATCCCGAATACTACGGCCTGCCGCTCGAGAAGGGCATGGACCACGAAGCCCTGCGTGCGCGCCCGCCTGGTGAACTTGAAGGCGAGGAGCAGGACTAAGCTCTCGCGGTCCTCAAAGGGCCGCGTGTTGAGCGAGCGCATTTCAGGCGAAGCCAATGCAGTAACCGGCTCGACATCGCGTGTCGTCACGCCCGCGCAGATGGGACAAGGGGGCGTTGAGGTCCACGGCGTGAACAGTCTCAGGGTAAGCGGGTCAGTGCTACACACACCGACCGCGATCGGGTGTGCGGTTCAGTCAACGGACACAGAGGTCCTCGACGCCCGCTGGCCCCCAGCGGAAGGTGAACACGGACGGGTTGGCTGCCGGTGCCGCGGTCAGGCCGCGTTTGGACGCCGTCCGCGGGGGTGGTTTACTATCAACGCTTGTCGCCCCGAGTCCGAAGTGCCGCCCGCATCCCTCCAGCCTGAACGCGATTGTCCGCGTCGGCGCGCGTCCGGTCCGCGCGGGATATGCTGTCCATTGTGCCCAAGCCAGCCACGACACCGTGCGCGGATGATGTCTCAGGAAATGGGTTCTCATGTTCCGCGTCGGTTCGCGGCGGGCCGCGCGACGCGCCGTCGCCATGATGCGCTCCGGCAAGATAACGCGGCGAGCACCATCGCCACGGGCACCAGAAAGCACGGCAAGCCGACCGCCGTGGCGTCGATTTCGTGGAATTGGCGGACCTGCGGCAAAATACCCGGCAACGCGGCGATGTCGCCCAAGCCGAACTCCTCGCGCTGCCCAAGTGTCACCCAGAGCTTGCCCGACTGGCCCGCAGGGTCATACGCAACCAGGTAGTAGCGCCCCGCAACGGTGATGGGAATCGTCTCGGTCAGCAGAATCCACGAGGAGGTGCCGCTGAATGGCTCATCGAATTCCACCGGCTCCGCGACCTGATCTGAGGGAAACCGCTCAGCACCCAGGCCCGTTGGCACTGCAAACGGCAGGCGGGCCTGCGGCAGTCCCGGACCGACCAGCACGAGCGCGGGGCGATAGTTCGTTAGCCGCTCAAGCACCGGCACGCCGAGCTGGAAGTACAGGGACTGGCCCTCGTTGAGATGAAAGGTAAGCCAGAGCTGGGGCGACTCAGCCGTGACCTCGTGGTACACCACCTGCGAGAGATCGACGTCCGAGATGTAAAACGCCGTAGAGGCGTCCCGGGCGGAGCCATCGCTCAACGTGGGCCGGTGTGCCCACGCGACCGACGGCACACTGACCAGCAGAACGACGCCGAAAACCAATGCAGGTGAACGCACGACGATTTCTCCTGGACCATTGCCGCGCCCGGAACAAGCAATTATACAACATGCTGTTCGCGCGGGGCAGCACAATCAGTCCTCGCTCGGTTGGATCTCGGGCAGATTGGTGAACGCCGCGCAGTCCGCGCGACAGCGCCTGGCGGCTGTGCAGGACGAAATTCAACTGCATCGAGCCCCCGCCGCGGTTGGACCAGTGCGCGCGGCGTGCGGCCGCGGCCGCAATTACGCCCTCCCGGGCGGAGCGGCGCGCATGATACAGCGCGGTGCCATCGCCGACGCACAGGTCCGATCGAAGCCACAGCAACGCCGCCATGCAACAACTCTAGCTGGGGGCAGCAGGACACTGAATCCCAAACTCCCGTCGGCGTTCCCGCGCCTGCGCTATTACGGTGGCGCGCTCGTCGTCCGTCAGGCGATCGACATGCCGCATGATCATGCGCATGCGACGATTGCCCCGAAATCGCCGCCGGTTTCGGATGAGAAAATCCCAGTAGAACGTGGTGAACGGACAGGCTGCCGACCCGGTGCGTTGGGCTGGGTCGAAGCGGCAGGTCGCGCAGTAGTTGCTCATGCGCGCGATGTACCTGCCGCTGGCGACGTAGGGCTTCGTGCCGACCACGCCACCATCGGCATGCATCGCCATGCCAAGCGTGTTCGGCAGCGTCACCCAGTCGACGGCGTCCACGTACATTCCCAGGTACCAGTCGCTGATCTGACGCGGAGCCACCCCCGCAAGCAGCGCGAAGTTGCCGGTGACCATCAGCCGCTGAATGTGGTGGCCATAGCCGTACTGGAGCACCTGCCCGATGCACTCTCGCAAGCACACCATGTCGGTCTGGCCCGTCCAGTAGAACTCCGGCAGGCTACCGTGCTGGTCGAGCTCGTTCCGCGCCTCGTAACCTGGGCCCGCGTGCCAGTAGATCCCGTGGATGAACTCGCGCCAGCCGATGATCTGGCGCACAAAACCCTCCACACAATTCAGCGGCGCGGCAGCGGACTCGTACGCCGCGCAGGCGGCGGCGATGCACGCGCGCGGGTCCAGCAGCTTCAGATTCAACGCCGGCGACAGAAGCGAGTGATACAGGAAGGGCTGCCCCGACCACATGGCGTCCTGGTAGGTACCAAAGTGCGGTAGCCGGTTCCGGATGAAGTCATCCAGCGCCTGGCGAGCCTGGACCCGCGTCACTGGCCAGCGAAATCGTGCGAGGTGGCCTGGATTGCGGGCGAAACGTCGCTCGACGAGCACGAGCACCTCCTGGGTGATGGCGTCCATCCGCGGCGCATACGGCGGCGGCACTTGCGGTGCGCGCCGAAACGAACCGCGGTTCTGCTGGTCGTAGTTCCATTGGCCGCCCGCGGGCGCGCCGTTCGGTTCCACCAGGATGCCGAGCCTGCGGCGCTGCCAGCGATAGAAGTGCTCCATCACCGGCTGCTTCCGCCCAGCCATCCAGCCGGCGAATTCCATATCGCTCACGAGGAAGTGCCGATCCGGGAACGTATGCAACGGAAGCCCGGTGGCGGCCGCGGCGTCGTCCACCACCCGCCGGACGCGCCACTCTCCCGGCCGTGTGCAGCTGAGCGCCGCGGGCTTGAGCGTTTTCGCGGCGCGCCGAATCTCGCCGCGCAACGAGTGCGTGTTGGCGGGATCGTCCAGGGGCACGTACTGGACGCGAAACCCGCGACACTGCAGTTCGATGGCAAAGTGGCGCATGGCGGCCAAGAACAGCGTGGTTCGTTGCTTGTGGCTGGGTACGTGTGTGGATTCGCCTGCGACCTCCATCATCAGGACCGCATCCGTGGACGCATCAAGCCCGGTCAAGGCAGCGGCGTGTGGGTCAAGCTGATCGCCCAACACGATCGCCAGATTCCGTACCGCTCCCCTGACTCTCAGCGTCGGAAAGCGCTGCGAACGGACGGTGGCGTGTTCAGTGCGCATGGTTACGTGGGGTGTGCTTGCCGAGGACCGTCCCCGCTGTCACAGGCACGCCGCGTTCGGCCACCTGGCGGATTCCCTGTAACATGCCGTTGAATACCAGACCGTGCAGCGGCATCACCGCGTACCAGTAGGCCAGCCCCAGCAGTCCCCGCGGCTTGAAACGCGCGGTCTGGATCAATGCGCATCGGGCCGCGTCCTGGTCATCCGGGCGAATCTCAAAGCTGAGCAACGCCTCGCCCGGCAACTTCATCTCCGCCCGCAGCTCGAGGCGACGATTCACTTCAACGCCCGTTACGCGCCAGAAATCCAGCGCGTCGCCATAGGACAGTCGCTGCGGGTCGCGCCGGCCGCGGCGCAGGCCCGGTCCGCCCACGAGGCGGTCAAGCCAGCCACGCACGCGCCACAACCAGTCGGCGGCGTAGTAGCCCTGATCGCCGCCGATGCGGGTGACGGCGTGATAGACGGTCTCCGGCCGCGCGCGCACATCCGACATCCGCCGATCCACGAAGACCCGGCCACCGGACCAGTCGGGATCACCCGGCAGCGGCCCGGCGTCGAACCAGGCCGTCTCGATTTCATGAGCCCGCGTCCTGCCCAGCGCGGCATCGATCGCTTCGCGGATGGTCAACAGGCGTTGCGGCATGAGGCGCGCGGCGTCATCGTCGCGGCACACCACGCGGTTGCGCAGTCCCTCCGCCAGCGGACGGGCGATGCGGTGGCTCAGGGGCGTCACCAGGTGAATCCACAGCGAGCTGAGTCGCGGTGTCAGCACAGGCACCGGAATGATCAGGCGCTTCCGCAGCCCGAGCGCGGCGGCCATGACCTGCATGATCTCGCGGTACGTCATGATTTCGGCCCCGCCGATGTCGAGCGTCCGGCCGCTGGTCGCCGGGCACTCCAGGCAGGCAACCAGGTAGTGCAGCACATTCTGAATGGCGATCGGTTGCGCCTCCGTGCTGACCCACCGGGGGGTGATCATCACCGGCAGCCGTTCGACCAGGTACCGCAGAATCTCGAACGAAGCTGATCCGGCCCCGATGATCATCGCCGCGCGGAACACCGTCACGGGTACCGACCCCGAGGCCAACGCGTCTTCGACCTCGCGCCGCGACTTGAGATGCTCGCTGAGCTGCGGACCGGTTTCTCCCAATCCGCCCAGGTAGACAATACGTTCCAGCCCCGCTTCGGCCGCGGCTTCGGCAAAGGTCCGCGCCAGCACGCGATCACGCTCGCGATACGCTCGTCCCGCGGCCACCATCGAATGGACCAGGTAATACGCCGGACCGCAGCCGCGCATCGCTTCGGCCAGCGGCTGTCGGTCGCCGACGTCGCAACGCACGCCTTCCACGCGGGGGTCGGTGCCCCAGGAGCGTGCCTCCAGCTTGCGCGGCTCCCGTGCCAGGCAGCGGACACGGTAGCCCGCCGCCAGCAGCCGCGCCACGAGCCGGCCGCCGATGTACCCGGTCGCGCCGGTGACCAGCACGGGTTTTCGTTCGTCGGCGGCAGTCATGGTTGCCCTCTGATCGGGGCGGACGATCGCGGCTCTCGCCGGTGCAACGTGCTGCTCACGACTCGCGGCGTCTTTCGAGACCGGCGCGCAACACGACGTGGCTGATTATCGTCGGCGACCGGTTGCACCGAAAGATGGCGGATCGCCTCAGGGCCTTTCTCACGAGCCAATGACGCCGGTAGCTGTGGTTGGTATACTGCGGTCCGCAGGAGGCCGACATGGCTGCGAAGTGGGACAACCGAGACGCCCAGACGCCCGTCGCGGATCGCATCCGGGCGCGCCTCGTCGCCGCCCGCCGGCGCTTTCACGCCAACGACAGCATCGCCGACTTCATCGAGCCCGGAGAGCTGGAAGCACTTCAGGGCGAAGTCCAAGCTAAGCTCCAGGACGTTTTGGACACGCTCGTGATTGACACCGCCAGCGATCACAACACCCAGGACACGGCCCGCCGGGTCGCCAGGATGTTCGTCAACGAGGTCTTCCGCGGCCGCTACGCGCCGATGCCGCCGGTGACCGAATTCCCCAACATCGCCCGGCTCAACGAGCTGATGATCGTGGGGCCCGTGCTCGTGCGCAGCGCCTGCTCGCACCATCTGTGCCCGATCATCGGCCAGCTCTGGGTGGGCGTGATGCCCAACGAGCACTCCGCGCTGATCGGGCTGTCGAAGTACGCCCGGCTGGTGGAATGGGTGATGGCGCGCCCGCAAATTCAGGAAGAAGCCATCGTGCAGTTGGCCGACCTGCTGCAGGAGAAGATGCGCCCGGATGGACTGGCGGTCATCATGCGCGCGGACCATTACTGCATGCAATGGCGCGGCGTGAAGGACATGGACTCCAAGATGGTCAACAGCGTCATGCGCGGCAGTTTCCTGAAAAACCCCAATCTCCGCCGCGAGTTCCTGGCGCTGCTGAACAACCGCAACCGGTCGTAAGGAATCTGCGATGCTCGTGCGCTTGATTTACGCCAGCCGATCCACGAAGCCCATCAACGACGACATGATCCAGAACATTCTGGACCAGTCCGGCAGGCACAATGTCGCCGCGGGCATCACCGGCGTGCTGTGCGTCTGCCACGGCGACATCTTCATGCAGGTACTCGAGGGTGGCCGCGAAGAAGTAAACCAGCTCTACGCGAAGCTGGTCCGCGACGCCCGGCACACCGACGTCACGCTGCTGGACTATGCGGAGATCAGCGAGCGGCGTTTCTCGAGCTGGCGCATGGGGCGTGTAGATCTGGACAAGCTTAACCTCGGCATCGTGCTGAAGTACGCGGAAAAACCGCAGCTCGACCCGTTTCAGCTCTCCGGACGCGTCGCCCTGGCCCTCCTGGAAGAGCTCATGAGCACGGCAGCGATCATGGGCGGGGGCTGACAATCGCTGAGGGGCCGTTTTCGGCGTCCGCCGTCCCGCCGCGTGCCAGGGGCCACAGTGCTCGTGCGAACTCCACGGCGTGGCGCAGATTGTCGCCGTACGCGGAATATTGCATGCGCTCCCGCAGCTCGGCCGTCAGCATGCGGCCACCGACGAGCACGGCGACTCCGAGATCCTGCGCGGCAGCATACAACGGCGTGAAGTTGGCCAGGAACTGCGGCTCAGAATCGAAAGTGCTCACGCTGAGCCAGAGCAACCGCGGGCGCTCCGCCTGCAGAGCCTCGACCAGAGTGCTGGTCGGCAGCCCGCAGCCGTAGGACTGAGCGCGCCAGCCGGCCTCGCGCAGCGCGAGTTCCAGCATCGTCGTGGGGAGCGAATACGGGTCGCCGGCCAGCGTGCCGCCGATGGCCTGCGGCGCGTCGGGCGCGGGGAGTGGAAGCAACGCTCGCAACTGAAACAGTACGCGGGTACAGATCTCGACCGCCCGGCGCTCTTCGTAGATTGCCAAATCTCCATGCGCCCAGCGCTCCCCGACCGCGCTGAAGGCCGGCCCGACCAAGTCGTCAAGGATGTCGGCAGCGGATGTACCGGCGAAATAAGACCCGAGCAGCAACCGGCACACGACGGGTTCGTTTCCTGATGCGAATGCCGCTTGCGTCGCGTCGCGCAGCGCCGCGTGGTCGGCAACGGCGGGAGGTGTGACCTCCGGCAGGCCAAGCAGACCGGGTCGCACGAGTTCCAGGCGACGTTCACGGACAAACTGAACGATGCCGCTCAGGGGGAGCCGGCGGTGTCCGCCGGGGGTTCGCACCGCCGGCAGAAGGCCCTGATCACACCAGCGCTTGAGCGAGGCCTCGCTTACCCCGAGGGCCTGGGCGGCTTGGCGAGTTGTGATCGTGCTCCCAGCCATGATCGTTATGAACGATTATATCAGTTTGATGGTGGACTGGCAAGAGGCGACTGCGGCGCTGGCGGGTGGAGATTCATGAAAATGTAAAGTTCTTTCCTCAATATGTTTATAGCATACACCCACAAAGCATGCCCGCCGTGACTTGACTCGTACAAAAACGGTGCTATATTTGAGGCATGAACGATTTGAGCGAATACAGGGCGACGATGATCCCGCGTACCGCAGCCAGCCTCCCCAGCATGGTCACCCCGGTGAGGCGCCGCGGGCGGGCGCCGGGGCACCGACCGAATCACTCCGCCGCACCGATGACCGTCGCCCGGCTAGCGAGCTGTTGCTAACGAGGAATGGACCAGGGACCTTTAACAGGAGAAACGTGATGATGACGAGTGCGAAAGTTGTTCCGACGTTTGCGAGCGTGGCGCTCCTGGTGCTCTTGGCGGCACCTGTCCGGGCCCAGGAAGCGTGCGGCGGTTCCAAGAACATCGTCCAGACGGCGGTCGCGGCGGGCCAGTTCAAGACACTGGTCAAGGCCGTGGAGGCCGCCGGCCTCGCCGACACTCTGAGCGGCAGCGGGCCGTTCACCGTCTTTGCTCCCACCGACGAGGCGTTCGCGAAGCTCCCGGCGGGCACGCTGGAGTCTCTGCTCCAGAACCCCGCGGCCCTTAAGAGCGTGCTGCTGTATCACGTGGTCCCGGGCAAGGTAATGGCCGCGGATGTTGTCAAGCTGAAGTCGGCCAAGACGGCACTTGGCCAGTCCGTGCGGATTGATGCCTCCCAGGAGGTGCGTGTCGGAAACGCGAAAATGACGAAGACCGACATCGCCGCGAGCAACGGCGTGATTCACGTGATCGACACCGTGATCATCCCGAAGAATGACATTATTGAAGCCGCGCGGGCCGCCGGGTCGTTTACCACGCTGCTGACGGCGATCGAGGCGGCCGGCTTGACCGACACCCTGCGCGGGGACGGCCCGTTCACGGTTTTCGCGCCGACGAACGAGGCGTTCGCGAAGCTGCCCAAGGAGACGCTCGACGCGTTGCTGACGGACAAGACCAAGCTGGCGTCGATCCTGACCTACCATGTTGTTCCGGGCAAAGTGCTGGCGGCCGACGTGGTCAAGCTGACCGAGGCCAAGACTGTGCAGGGTCAGAGCGTGAAGATCTCCGCAGCGGATGGCGTAACGGTTGACAACGCGAAGGTAGTGAAGACCGACGTGTCGGCCACGAACGGCGTGATTCACGTCATCGATACGGTGATCATCCCGGGTTAGTTGCGGGCCGCCTGGTTCACTGCAATCGGCTGCTTGTTCAGAAAGGACGAGATCAAACATGAAGACGCTGGATATCATTGCTGCGGTTTTGCTGGTGGTTGGTGGTCTGAACTGGGGTCTGGTCGGGCTGCTGAATTTCGACCTGGTCGCCACGCTGCTCGGTGACGGATCGCTTCTGGCCAAAGCGGTATACACGCTGGTCGGTCTGGCGGCGGCCTATCAGGCACTGACGCTGCGGGCAATTCAGAAGCGTTGGCACGTGAAGCCTGTCGTCGCGTGAGCCCGCTTGGAGACCCGTGTGCTGTCAGGGAGCGTCCGGTCGTTTACGCCGGGCGCTTCCTGACGCATTGCTGGACAGGGGGCGAGGAAGTGGACGCTGAAGCAGGGAGTCGCTCCCATGTTCAAGATCGCGGTTGTGTCAGGCACGTTGCTTTTAATGGTCGCGTTGCTGGGGGCCTTGGCCGTCCTGGTCGCCGGCTGCAGTCTGCACCGCCCGGTTTCGGCAGCGCGCGTTTCGAGCCTCACCGTTGCCCATGGGCCTGAACCGGCGTTAACCGGCACCGCGCAGACGCCTGATGCGGCCGCGGACATCGAAGTTGTGCGCGTCGGCGGGGACATGCACACGGCCATGGAGTTCATCAACGGCGAGTTTCGCAGCGGCGTGTGCCGGATTTCGACGCCGCTACCGGAGGGCTATCCGGCACCGACCCCGCCCAACACGATCGAGCTGAAGCGTTACCCCGCCGTCCGACGAGCTGGCATCGGTGGGAGCATGTCGCCGGACTGGGGTATGAACTTGGCGTTCTTCCCGCTGTTCAATCACATCAAGCGACGTGAGATCGCGATGACCTCCCCCGTGGAGCTGGACTACGCGGGGCTGGGCGCGCCCGGCGCGACCAAACCGACCGAGTGGACGATGTCGTTCCTGTACCGCACTCCTGAGCTGGGGCCGGCAGGCATTGATTCTGAGGACACGCGCGTCCTGGTGGAAGATGTCCCGCCGGTGACTGTCGTGGCGCTCGGCATGCGGGGACCTTACCAGCTCGAGCATGTGAATTCCGGCCTTGCAGCCCTGCGGGGCTGGTTGGCGAGCCAGTCCGACTGGGAGGAGGCCGGCGACCCGCGCGCCCTATTCTACAACGGCCCGGAGGTTCGTCCTCGCGATAAGTGGTCGGAGGTGCAGATCCCGCTGCGCCGAAGATAATGTGGTAAGCAAATGGTCAACCGGTGCGTCCTGTCCTCGGAGGGTACGACCGGCGCAGGCCCCGCATGAAAGAGCCATGTATACCGGCCCGAACCTGAAGCTGATTAACGCAAAGCAGGAGATCTCGAATGCTGACGTCATCCTCTCCCGTGGCGACCCTTGCGGCCTTGGCAGCGGGTTGCCTGCTTTTCTCCGGCTGCTCGATTCCGCTGCCCTGGCCGGAAAGCCCGCTGTATGAAACGCCCGCCAACGATCCGAACTGGGTCGCGCCCGCGAGCAAGGCAGAGGCCATGGCGGCCATGGCGGGACATTATGCCCACTACGACATCGTCGCCTACGAGGGCGAGACCGCCAATGGCCCGCTGTCCACGTTCATCGTCTCGTATGGCTTCACGGACCTGGTCATCGAAGACGGAGAGCTTGTCGCGTACGACACCTTCTGCTCTGCCAAGTACATCGCCAATCAAAACTTCGACACGATCTTCTCGGATGCCGCCACACAGGCCATTCAGCCCCCTGGTGCCATCGTCGACGTGTATGAGGAGAATGGGGTGTGGAAGCTACGGCGTCCCGCGACGCCGACGCTCAATGGCATTGGTGGCGACCCGAACGTGCCGCTTTCCACGGACCGCAACGATCCCCTGATCAGCGACGATGACCATGACGGAAAGCCTGGCGTGACCGTATCCGTGAAGCTGTTCGGCGTTATTGAGGGTGAGATCTATATCGCCCGGCGCGAGATATTCGCAAACGAAATGGCGCTCTACTCCGATGGCAGCCTGCGCGGCAATGTCATCGACGACTCGGAGCAACTGGTGATTGGGGCGTCGCTCGCGATTCTGGACACGCCCAACAACCCGCCCCAGCGGCGCGATCCCGGCCTGAATCCGATCATTCTGATACCGGTCTCGGATGACATCGACACCTGCGAAGAACTCATGGCCATTCGAGATTCGCTGTTTCCCCCCGAGCCGAAATTCTGAACCTGCGTAAGCCGTACATGGAGCGGCTCGGCCCAAACGCACCAGCGCCCACGCGGTCATAGCGGCATTTCGCCGGCGTGCCTTGGCGCTGGAAGAAGTAGTGCGTCATACTGGGCGCTTGAGGCAGGATTGAAGCAACGCTGGAATGCGAGGTTCCCAATCATGGTTGGTGCTGTCGCCATTTCTGAGCTTGCCTGGGTCGGGGCCCCCAAGGCGCTGCTGCGGCCCGTTGCGTTGTTCCTCGCGTTGCTCGCCTCGCCGGCAACTTGGTCTGCGTTGTCGGACCCCGGGCCATTTAGCGCCGGATGGGTCGAGGTTTCGGTGCCACGTCCGGGGGGCGGCGACTTCAACGCTTTGCTGTTCTACCCGGCCACCACTTCCGGGCAGGGAGCCGCCTACGATGGCAGCGGCGCCCCGTATCCGGGTATCACTTTCGGTCACGGCTGGATCACGGCGGTCACCCGTTACCAGAGTACGCTGGAGCATCTCGCGACCTGGGGCTACTTCGTGATCGCGAGCGAGTCTTACGGCGGGCTGTTCCCCGACCACTCCGCCTTCGCCGACGACCTGCGCTGGTGCCTGACGTATCTTGAGAACCAGCACGCGGATCCGGGCTCGTGGCTTCACCAGCAGGTGGACACAGCGAACTTCGGAGCTTCCGGTCAGTCCATGGGCGGTGGGGCCAGCATTCTGGCCACGCAGCGCGACCCACGAATCCGCGCACTGGCCAACATGGCCGCCGCAGAGACGAATCCGTCAGCAATCACGGCAATCGCCGGTATATTCGCACCCGTCTGCCTGATCGCCGGGGACGAGGACTCGATTGCGCCGCCGGTGTCACACACGATTCCGATGTATGACAACGCCCACGCCCCCCGCCGACTGCCGCTTCTTGACGGCGGCTGGCACTGTGGGTTCCTGGACAGCAGCTTCTTCGGCTGCGACAGCGGCGCGCTGCCCCGCGCGACGCAACTGGCCCTGACGCGGGGCCTGCTCACCGGCTTCTTCAACCTCTACCTGAAAAACGACCAAGCGGTCTGGCGGCACGTGTGGGGTCCCGAACTCTACGCGGAGCCGTTGATCAACAACACGTGCGTGGATCCGGGCATCATGCTTGATCCCAACCAAATTACTCTGCACGGGTTCGGCGGACAGACGGTGCAGGCCGAGTTCCTGCTGGTGAATTCCGGCCCACTCCCGACCAGTTACACGCTCCTGGTCGAAGACCACGCCTGGCCGACGACGGCCGCGCCTTCGCCGACGCCAGTGCTGAACCCCGGCGAGTCGCTGGTGGCGTGCGTAACGGTCCAGATCGCAGCGGGCGCGGGAACAGGCTCCGACCTGGCCTTGCTCAGCGCACGCTCGGATCTCGATGGCGGGACGCGCACGTACGCGACGCTGGCAACTCAGCGCTGGCTGCGCGGCGACCTGAACGGCGACGGCGACGTGGACGGGGCGGACTTTGCTGTTTTCAGTGGCTGCCTGACGGGACCGAACACCGACATTCTCGGTGGCTGTAACAACGCTGATCTGGACCTGGACGCGGACGTGGACCTCGCGGATTTCGCGTCTTTTGAGCTGAACTTCGGTGCTGGCCCGTGAATACCGGCAGCGATCGGGCCCAGCCGTAGTGCCGTGAGACAGATTGAGTTCCGCAGTTGTCGCCGTTGCGTCAGGCCAGCCATGGGCAGTCACACGCGAAGTGGCAGGATCCGTGAATTCGATCTCTGATTAGTGAGGAGTCCTGAGGGTTGCGGCCGGCAGCCGCTGCGGCTTGTAGTCGCGGCGGTTCGTCAGGATCCGCGCAGTCACGCGGGTCACCTTGAGCGCCACCGCGGTCACTGCGTCCAAGGAATGCAGGCCCTGGCCGCCTTTGCTGATGTGGCGTTTCACCTTTTGCCGAGCCGCGGCGGTGACGGCGACTGTGCGCAGGTCGGTGGGTTGCATCACCCGTACACGCGGGGGGCGTGACGCGACCAACCACCGCGACTTCCGGGAGCTACCCGCCCAAGCCGCTTTCCCGGCTCGACATGCGCCGACGCGGCGCAGCCCCGGCACGCAGCGTGCGAACTGTTTCCGCCTCACCGCTGCACCCGCGTCGTCAGCCCAGGAACTCGACGGTGACGATGCGCTTGCCCGGCACGCGCACGCGCACCCAACCGCGCGCGTCCAGCGTCAGATCGCGCTCCGGCATCTCCTCCAGCGTCACTTGCCGCACGCGCCGCCAGCGCTGTCCCCGCTCGGCCGGCAGCGCGAACTCGGTCCGCACGCGCTCCATCGGCGAGCGCGACGCAGGCGGTCCGCTCCACCCATCGTTCAGGCGCAGCGTGGCCCGCACGGCCGTCGGACGCGGATTGAACACCCGCACGATCCAACCGGCGCCGCTTTCACTCTGTTTCACCGCGCTGACGTGCAGTCCCTCGGGTTCGACTTCAAGAAACGCCCGCGAGCGCGGCTGCGAACCGTGCTGCGTGGGTCCGATCTGCGCCGCGAGCACCGGCACGTTGAACCGCTCCGCGGCCGCCCAGACGCCGCCGCGCGCCCAGTCGCCGGCGTGCGGCGAAACCGCGTAGCGGAATGTGTGCCGGCCGGGGCACTGTGCGCCGCGCGCCTGGTCCGGGTAGTCCGTGCGGTTCGGGACGAAGAACCGCAGCGCAAAGCAGCGCAGGAGGGTCAGGCTGAGCGTGCTCTCCGCGTCAGCGTGCGCTTCGTACGCCTTGAGCCCGTCGTTCAGGAGCGCCAACCCGGCCCGGCCATCGCTGACGTCTATGAAGGCGTCCATTGGCTGCTCGGGTTGCGGCGGCTCATCGAATTGAGCCGCATCCGGGAGTGCCGTCGGGCGCGTGACGACGTCGAACGGACTCTGCACCTGCACGGTGTCGGTCCGCAAGCCAGTCGGGAACGACACGCGCAGGTAGTGATCCTCCGCGACGTTTTCGAGCTCGGTCACGATCTCAACCCATGGTTCCCCGCGACGGAGCGTGACCCGGTTGACGATCGGATACGGCACGCGCGTCGCGCTGCGGGCCCGTCCGTCGGGCGTGAGTCTAGCCGGCAGCTCCCACGGCAGCTCGACGCGAAACGTCGTCTCCAGCGGGCCGTCGTGCACAAGCGTCACGACGGCGCGCACGTCACGGGTCGTCAGCAGCGTATCTTCCGCCGGGGCCTCGTGCTGCCACGGATTTCCCGCCGCGCCGGAGTCCCGGAAGTACCCGAGGCCCGCGTAGTGCCGGCGGGTGCGCTTGTCCGCGATGTCCAGCGTACCGTTGGCGTTGATCGTCACAGCCAGCAGGTCGTTTGCCATCGACTGCGGGCCGGTACGGAGCGACGCGTGGCGCGCCGGCCGGCGGCGCTGCGCGGGCCGCACGCGGAACGTGCGGTACCCCAGGCCGGGCAGTGCCGGCAGCAGCGCCCGCAGTTCCTGGCGCTGCACATTGAGAAACGTGAACACGTCGTGCGGGTTGTGCAGCCGCTCGGCAAAGGGCGCCGGCGGTCCGCAGCGCTGCACAGCAACGGGCCGCCCACGTTCATCGACCAGCTCGAAATCGGTCGACTTCCATTCGGCCGGTAGGTCCAGCACGAGCGGAACCACCGCGTCGCGCACCGACGGCAGCGGGTTGTAGGCCACCACGGCGACGTCTGTGGCGGGCCAGTCGCGCAGCTCAATCGCGCCGGCGATCTCGCGCAATGCCTGCTCCAGCACGCATTCCCCGATCTCACGCGCCTGCCGCGACCGATAGAGCATGTCGTCGTGCACCACGTCGCGCCCGCAGCCACCGATTGAATCATGACTGTGGTTTTCCAGCAGCCAGCGGCCCGCGCGGTCCAGGAACTCACGCGGGTAGGGCGCGCCCAGCAGCGCGGCGAACGCGGCCAGCGGCTCGGCGAGGGCAAAGAGCAACCGCTCCGTGTGGCAGTTGTCCTGCTTCAGGTATGTACGGGCCGAGATAATCCAGCCCAGC
This sequence comes from Phycisphaerae bacterium, assembly GCA_017999985.1. Taxonomy (NCBI): domain Bacteria; kingdom Pseudomonadati; phylum Planctomycetota; class Phycisphaerae; species Phycisphaerae bacterium. The sequence goes on from JAGNKU010000004.1 coordinate 96,399, forward strand.
AGCGCGCTCGTGCTGCCGCGCGTGTAGGTGTGCCGCATTTCGCCGGTCACCACCGGCCAGTCTGCCCGCCTGTGCTGGCGCAGCCCGTCCTGAAACGCCGCCAGCGTACTGTGGTAGACGTCGGCCGTGCGGCGCAGCGCGCGGGCGGAATCCGCGATCAGGCGCACCTCGCGCACATCCGGGCAGGACAGGTCATGCCCGGCGGACCAGAGCCGGTGCGGCGTGCTCCAGTCGGCATCCTGCTCGCGGAGCGCCTGGCGCGCCGCGCGCGGCATGACGCGCGCGTCGTACCGATGCGGCGGATGCGCGAGTTGGTACTCGAATTCGGCGTGCGCCGCATCGGCAAGTCGAAACGGTGCCCCGCCGTGCGACCACGGGCGTTCGAAATCGTTCAGTGCGTCCAACGGCACGCCCCAATACGCCGGCCGCTGGAGTACATACCAGGCGTTGTAGCGCGGCCGCGCGCCCAGCCGCGACGCGATGAGCTCGCTGCCGTCGGGCCCGCGCCAAATGAACTCGGCCCGCGGCGCGACCAGCGTATTGACGCCCCGGTAAAACATCATCACGTCGATGCCGAAGCCGCGGTAGAGCTGCGGCATCTGTGAGATCTGACCCCAGGAGAACGGCGAGTACCCGGTCTTGGCGACGGCGCCATAGCGCCGTGCGATCCGGTGTCCGAGCAGCAGATTGCGGATGAGTGATTCACCCGAGACGCAGAACTCGTCCGGCAGGCAGAACCATGGTCCGACGATCAGACGACCTTGCCTGACGTGACGGCGCAGGCGCTCCTCCTGCGCGGGGCGAATGTCCAGGTAGTCCAGCAACGGCAGCGTCTGCGAATCCAGGTGGAACGACTCGTAGCGCGGCTCCCGCTCAAGAATGTCCAGCAGCATGTCCATCAGGTAGACGAGCATGTGCCGCGTGCGTTGCGCCGAGTGCTTCCACTCTCGATCCCAGTGCGTGTTGGAAACGAAGTGGCACTGAATGCGCTCCTGTGCTGCCCGGCGCTGTGCTGCTGCCCGCTTGGTCATCGCCGCAAGTCCCCTTGCCCCGTCACTCGATCTGCCGGAGCACGGCCTCAAAGCTCGTGCAATACGCCGCACACAGCTCGCGCGTGCCGCTCTCGATGATGTTCCCACCGGCCATGCCGAGTGGCGCGAAACCGGCCAGTCGCACAGCGCACACACCCGCGCCGCTGTCCTCCAGCCCTATTACCGTGGCGCGCTCCTCGAACGGAATGCCCAGCCCCACCCGGCACGCCTCGGCGTAGAGCCACGGGTGCGGCTTGGGCGAGAGCTCGCCTAACGTACCCACTTCGCCCGCGCGCAGTGCATGGCCGGCCGTGATGATCGCGTCATAGAACGCACGCGGATCGCCGAGATCCAGCGTGCGAAACGCCGACACGATCTCCGGCCACGCCTTCTCGTACAACCCCGAGGTCACCAGCGCGATGCGCACGCCGCGGGCCTTCAGCCGCAGCAGAAAATCCTTGAGTCCCGGCGCGGGCGCGAAGGCGTCCGCGCGGCCGCGCCCCGCCAGAACCTCGGCCAGTTCACGCCGCGTATGCTCGAAGTAGAAACGCCGGGCCTCTTCCACGGTCCTGTCCGGGCAGTACTTGCGAATTCCGTACTCCAGGTGCTCGGAGACACTATGCCCGGAGACACATGGTACATCCTCGTCTGCGAGCTCAAACTTCGGCTCGCCGCGCAGGCTGGCGAGCGAGAGCTGGATCATCCAGATCCAGAAGTGCTCGCTGTGGACGCTGGTGCCGTCCAGGTCCATGAGCACGGCCCGCACCGGCTTGCGGACAGTGACGGGGTGCACCGGGTAGTACGCAGGATAGCCGAGCTGCGATTTCACATACGCCAGCGCGTGGTCAGCCCAGGCGATGAACTCGACCTTGTGGTCGCCCGTCGCCGTGATCGACACCACGCCGTCGTGACCGACACGGTGCACGCCATCGGAGGCCGCCGCGAGCGGCACGCAGCCTGAGCAATCCGAGATGGGGCCGAGCGCAGGGATATCGACGAGTACGCCCATCCATCCGTTCCTGGCCCGTGCGGTGGGCCGCTGCCCCGGGGATCATCGCGACCGGCGCGGTGCTGTCAAGACTTGCCCGCCGAGGCTCCACTTGTATAGTGCCCGCGTGGCCGACACGTCAACTTCATTGCCGGCAAGCACGCTTGGGCGACGCGCGCACGCGCTCGACGCGCTCCGCGGCTTCGCGATTCTCACCATGGCGCTGTCGGGCATGCTGCACGCCTACGACCTCCCGGCCTGGATGTATCACGCGCAGCGCCCGCCGCCGAACTACGCTTTCGACCCGGCCTTGCCGGGACTGACCTGGGTCGACCTGGTGTTTCCGTTCTTCCTGTTCTCGATGGGGGCGGCGATGCCGCTGGCGCTGACCAGCCGGATCGCGCGCGGCGCCCGCGGGTGGCAACTTGCGGCGTATGCCGTGCGGCGTGGGTTGCTGCTCCTCGCGTTCGCCGTATATGTCGATCACATCGTGCCCTGGAAGTTCGAGGTGGCTGGACAAGTCTCGACGGGCCGCTGGCTGTGGTCGCTGCTGGCGTTCGCCCTGCTATTCCCTGCCTTGGCGCGGCTGCCGGGCCATTGGCCCACGTGGCGCGTGTGGGCGGCGCGCCTCGTCGGCTGGGGCGGAGCAAGCGCGCTGCTGGCGACAGTTCATTATCCGAACGGCACCGGCTTCTCGCTGGAGCACACCGACATCATCATCGTGGTGCTTGCCCACACGGCGACCGCCGGCATGCTGCTCTGGCTGATTTCGCGCGACAACCTGCCGCTGCGGCTGGGTTTCATGCTGGTCGTACTGACGATCATTCTTGGTGCCGGCCCGCCGGGCTGGCTGCATGAGGTCTGGCACGTGCGCTCGCCACAGCGGTCCTTGCTGCTCGCGGGCTACCTGAAGTACCTGCTGATCGTCCTGCCGGGGACGATTGCCGGCGATGGATTGCTGGAGTGGCAGCGCGGATCAATGCACGGTTCTCGCCCGGGCTGGAGCCGGCCGCGCTACCTGGCGCTGCTCGCGCTGACGCCGGCGCTATGCGTGCTGGTCTGCGCGGGATTGCAGGCGCGCTGGCTGCCCGGGACGACGTTTGCATCGTTCGCCCTGCTCGCGGCCGGCGCCGGGCTCGTCGCTGGGCCGCGCACGGACCTGGAAACGCTGCTGCGTCGGCTCTACGGCTGGGGTGCGTTGTGGCTGGTGCTCGGCTTGCTGGTCGAGCCGTTTGAGGGTGGGATCAGGAAGGATCACGCGACGATCAGCTACTACTTCGTGACCAGCGGGTTGGCCGTGCTTTCGTTGATGATCTTCCTGGTCTTGATTGATCGCTTCGGGCGCGGTCGTTGGCTATGGCTGCTGATCGCCAGCGGGCAGAACCCGATGGTGGCGTACGTCGGCATACGCAACCTGGTGCCGCCGGTACTGGGCCTGCTGATGATCGAGCGCACCGTCTCGCGGTGGCCGTTGACGGCGTGGCTGGGCTTTGGCTGGGCCTGCCTCAAGACGGGCCTCGTTGCGGCGGCGGCAAGCGTGTGCACGCGGTTCAAGATCGTGTGGCGGACCTGACCCGCGGGGTTCCGCCGCACGATCACCGTACCGGCGGCGCCGACCGCCGTCTGGCTGGCCCATATAATCGGTCCGGCCGCAGCGCGCTGGCGCCGTTGCCTGTTGATGAGGAACACGGATGAGCACATTCCTGGATGCTGGCGCGATCGAATCCGTCCGGCTGGCCTGGGCACAACTGCCGCCCCGCTACTCGGTCGATGTGCTCGTGGCGGGCGGTGGACCCGCGGGCTGTGCCGCCGCGATCGCCGCCGCACGCGAAGGCGCCCGTACGCTCGTCGTCGAGCAGTTCGGCTGCCTGGGCGGCATGGGCACCGTGGGACTGGTGCCGGCATTCTGCCCGTTCACAGATCGCCAGCAGACCATCACGCGCGGTGTCGGCTTCGAGATCCTGCAGGAGATGATGGCTGGCATGCCGCATCTCGACCGCGACAACGTGGACTGGGTACCGATCGACGCCGAGCTGCTGAAGGTGATCTATGATCGCCGGGTGACTGACGCCGGAGCACAGGTACTGTTCCTGACGCACTTCGTCGACACGGCGGCGGCGGACGGTCGCGTGACTTCCGTACTGGTCCACAACAAGTCGGGATTGCAGCGCGTCGCGGCGTCGGTGGTTGTCGATTGCACCGGCGATGCCGATCTCGCCGTCGCGGCCGGCGCCGCGTACGAAAAGGGCGACCCCCAAAGCGGCGAACTGCAGCCATGCACGCTGTGCTTCATACTGGCGGGGATCGACAACCAGCGGCTGCAGAAGTGGCTGTGGGCGGACAACGCGCGAAACTTGTTGCTGAAGGACGTGATCGCACAGGCCAAGGCGGCCGGCGACCTGCAGATCATGGAGGAAGGGGCGAATGTCGCGTACCAGTCGCCCAGCACGATCGGCCTGAACTTCAGCCATGTGTTCGAGGTCGATGCCACCGACGCCGAGCAGCTCTCCCGCGCGCACCTCGAGGGTCGCCGGCTGATTCGCCACCTCACCGACTTCATTCGCAAGTACTGCCCTGGTTGTGAACAGGCTTACCTCGTCCACAGCGGCAGCCAGATCGGCGTGCGTGAGACGCGGCGGATTGTCGGCGACTACGTGCTGACGTTGCACGATTACCTGGCGCGACGCTCGTTTCCGGACGAGATCGCGCGCAACGCCTACTACATTGATATACACCTGTCGCGCAAGCAGTGGGAGCAGCAGCTCGGCCACGAGATCGACTGGGAGGCGCAGACGCACCGCTACGCACCGGGTGAATCGCACGGGATCCCGTATCGCTGCCTGATCCCGCGCGGCCTGCGGAACGTGCTGGTCGCGGGGCGCTGCATCAGCACGGATCGCGCGGTGCAGGGTTCGACGCGCACGATGCCAAACTGTCTCGCGATGGGCGAGGCCGCCGGCTGCGCGGCAGCGCTGGCCGCGCGCCAACACGGCGGCGATGTGCGCGGCGTGGATACCGGGGCGTTGCGGAAACGCCTGCGGGACCACGGCGCGTACCTGCCGGCTGTCGACCGCCCGCGCCGCCAGGCGTAACCGCGTCAGCTCGTGCCCATGTCAACCAGCAGCGCGCAAGGCGTGGCCTGCGCCTGGCGTTGCAGCTCGATGCGCAGCACTTCCAGCACCTGCTGCATCTCCACCAGCCCGGACAGGTCGATGACGCGGTTGCTGAGCAGCACATAGCACCGCGGGATCGTCGCGCCCGCGTCGGAATAGCGCGTGTACGTCTCCGCGAAGTCCGCCAGATCACGCTCCGCCAGCGCCACCGTGCTGCCGCGGACGTCGGCGTGATTCGACGCCCAGCGGATGGTGCCCGCCTGATCCAGCACGCGCACCGCCTGTCGCGCCTCCGGCAGGAACTTCCACAACCGATGCACGACGCGCCGGGCAGTCCAGATCTCAAAGCCACCGGCTTCGAGCACCCGTTGCGCGGGTTGCCCGTTTCCGCCAAGGCTGGCCGCGACCAATGCGCCGCGCTCGGCCAGACTCAGTTCGGCCCGGCGCAGCTCCTGCGCGCGAATCTCGGTCGCCCCCTCCGCCGTGGCCCGCAGCAGATTCCGCTTCGCATCGACCTCGACGAAGACCTCAACCGTCTCCGCGGCCGCGCCCATGCGCAGGACGCTCGTGAAGGCCTCTTCGCGGATGCGGCGGATGTCCTCTTCGTTCGGCTCGATCACGGTCCGCTCGACGGAATCACGCACCAGGGCCAAGGCAGCACCGATTGCACTGATCACATCCGCGTTCTCGACCGTCTCGAACGGCAGCCCCATGACCCGGGCCACATAGGGCACGATGGCCGAGGCTCCACCGCCGCCGCCGATCAAACGCACTACGCCCGGATCCAGCTTGTAGTCGCGCAGCAGACCCTGAATGAGCACTGTGACCTTCCTGGCCGCGGTCCTCAGGATCGCGTCTGCCAGCGCAGTCCCATCCTTGAACTTCAGCATGTGGGCAAGCAGGTCGAACACGGGACGAATGCACTCCTGATGGCCCCGCGCCGGATCGCCTTCCGGAACGAGGCCCAGGTAGTTGCTCGCACAGGTCGGCGTGACCGCGGCTTCAATCAACTCGGCCTTGGGCAGCGTGTTCTCGTCGCCTGCGCGACACAAGAAGTCGCGCCGCGGACTCACACCCACCGTCAGAGCCCCGGAGCAATCCGTGGCCGGCCCCGGCGCCATGATGGATTCCGGCCGCGTCGGCAGAAAGCTCACATACGACAGACCCGCGATGTGCGCACTCCGCGGCCCTACGTCCACGATGCAACCGTCCCGGTACTGCACCAGCGACCCGCCGGCCAGCCCCACCGTGCGCACATCCAGTGTGCTGACATGCAGCTTCTGCCCGCCAATCTCCGCGCTGCGAATCTGGCAGCGCCCGTTCTTGATGACGCTGATGTCCGTGCTGGTACCACCCACTTCCAGGAAGACGCCGTCGGACACGCGCGCGTAGAGCAGCGCCGCGGCGACGCCCGCGGCCGGACCGGAGAGCATCGTCAGGATCGGCCGGCGCCGCACCTCGGCGATGTCCATCACGCCGCCGTCGCTGCGCATGATCATCAGGGGTGCCGTGATGCCCGCGGCGCGCACCGCCCGTTCCGTCAGCTCCGCCGTGTTGAGCATGCGCGGGATCATGCTGGCGTTGATGACGGCCGTGCGCGTGCGCACGCCCAGCCCGTGCAGCCGACTGACGTGATGTGTCGCCGTCGCCGGCAGGCCGCGCCGCGCGGCCACAGCGCAAACCAGTTCCTCGTGGCGCGGATCGTCCACGCTGAAGGCCTCGGCGGCCACGATCACTTGCGCGCCCGCGCGGCACAACTCGTCCAGGGCCGCAGCAACCGTGGTTTCGCTGACGCGCTCGGAACGGATGAAGCGTTGGCTGATCGCCAGGTGCCGCCCGGGGGCCAGCGCGATCGACGGCAGCGCCGTCTGGCGGCGTGCCAGCCAGGCCCCCGCGCCGCCGCCCATCCCGACGATCCCGACCGGCGCCACATCGCCTTCGAGCAGCGCATTCGTCGCCTGCGTCGTCGAGTGCGCGATCAGCACGATCTCGTCCGGCGCAATCGCACATCGCCGCAGTATTTCCTGCAGGCTCTCCACCACGCCGCGCGCCACGCCCTCTGCGGCGGTGTGGGTCGTCGGGACCTTCGACCGTCCCACCAGCGCGAGCGTGGCGGCGTCGATTGCGACGGCATGGGTAAACGTGCCGCCCACGTCGATGCCGATCCGGATCTTGCGCTGGCCGGCCATGCGCGGCTCACTCCCCCCCGACGAAACGCAGCCCGAATATCACTACGGCGACGATGGCGGCCGCCCAGATCGGCAGTAGCGTATAGCGCAGAATCCGGTTCACGGTGACGCCCTGGAAACCCGCGATCCATACGTTCGCGGTGTTTGTCGGGTCGCACACACCCTGCAACATCCCGGCGGCCAGGATCGCGCCGAGTATCGCCGGCGCGGGCAAGGCCGACGTCGCCAGCAGCGTCGCCGAAACCGCGAGCCCCATGCCCCACACGTTCAGCGGCCCGCGGTACAGCGCCAGCGGCGCCGCGAGCGCAAAGAGCACAATGTAGCCGACCCGCGAACTCGGCACCGCCGCCGAGAGCAGTGGCCGCAGGTAGCCCTGCACCGGCGGCGTAGACAACGCCATCACCAGCAGGCCGATGCCCACCATCAGCAACACTGGCGGCATCACGGTCTGTGCCCCTTCGATCAGCGAGCGGGCCAGCAAGCGCACCGCCCCGCGCCGCCGACAGACGCACACGAACATGTATCCCACGGCGATGGTGAACGCCGTGATTTCCTCCACGCCGGCAAAGTACACCAGCGCAACGGGGATCAGCGGGGCCAGCATGAGCCGCGCGGGCACGTCCGGCTGGGCCGGCGGCTCGGTCGCCGGCCCGGCTTGAAAGCTGCTCAGCAGACCGCGACGTGTGCCCCACCAGATCCAGCCGACGCCGCACACGAGATACAGCCCGACCATCGTCCAGAGCATCGTGTCCAACTGGGCCGGCGGCAGGCCGTAGAAATCCAACCACAGTCGGCGCGACACCGGCTGCAATGTGCCGCCCATCGCGATCGCGATGAGGAACACGCCCGCCGCCACGATCGCGCTGAGTCCCACCGAGCGCAGCACCGGCAGGATGATCGTCCCCAGCATGATCACCGTGCCCAGGCCGCCCACCGACGTGAAGATGCCCGCGGTCACCAGCAGCACCGCCAGACTGATGAAGAATGGCCGCTCGCCGGCATACTCCGCGGTCCAGTACACGAGCCGCTCGGCCACCTTGAGGTTCTTCACATACATGGCGAACATGCCGCCGAACACGGTGGCGATGATCGCCGCAGAGAGGTGCAGGCTGCCCGCGCGGATCACCAGGATGAAATACTCCTTGAGATACGTCGCGGCACTGAGCAGCCAGAACCACCACGACGCCGGCGCGGGCAGCGCGGCATGCCGCGTGGTCCATTGCCGGCTCTCGCGGCGCAGGTCGTCCACAAGCCGCTGCGCGCGCGACGCGGAGTCGGTGGAGAAAGGCTGTCCCGCGAGGCGCGCGAGCGGCTGGAGCCGCGCACTGATGGCCATGGCGGTGCTGGCGTCGTCGAAGCGGGCCCGCGGTCCGGCGTGGTGCGGCGGCCGCGCGAACACGTCCGGCAGCGCCGCCAGACGCGCGCCCGCCTGCTGCTGAAACTCGGTCTCACGTGTCCGGATGCGCGCGAGCTCGTCGAGCAGGCGTGTTGGCAGCGAATCGTCCGCCCGCGCGACCGCGGCCTCGAGCGCTGCGACGCAATCCGCCAGGAAGCGCGCCTGGTCGCGTAACACCGCCATTCGCTCCCAGCGCAGCGCCCGCCACTGCCCAAACCGCGACGGCCCCGCGCGCGGCTCGGCCTGCACCGTCCGGCGGCCGAACTGATCCACCTGCTCCGTGGTCACCAGCTCGACCACTTCGCCCGGCTGAAAAAGGTCCGCCGCCGCGGCCACCAGGAGGAACGCCAGCGCCATCAACGGCAGTGCCAGCAAGGCCGAGAGCCGCTCGAGGAACATCAGCAGCGCGAAGCCCAGGAAGATCAGCAGCAGGATCGTGCCGATGAGATAAGTCATGCACCGCCGTCAATGCCAACCACGTCCGATCGTGCCAGCGCGAGCGCGCGCAGCGCCGCCGCACAAGCCTGCACGTCCGCCGGCGGCAGGCATTGTAGCCACATGTCCGCGAAGCGTCGCGCGGCCGCTTCGCCGGCGTGGCACTCACCGTGCCTGCGACGCGCAGCACAACGCCGCGCGTCAGCCATCACGTGCCACAGCTCGTGCCCCAGGGTCCGGACCAGCTCCGCGTCTGACCGGGCCTCGCCGCACCCGTAGATTTCGATCCGTCGCAACACGGGATCCCACGCCCCGAAAACCTGTCGCCCCCGGCCACACAACGGCTGTGTCCGCACCAGCAATCCGACACCCAGCCGCGCTAGCGCGGCGCGCGGCTGCCGCAGCGCAAACGTCGCCGCCAGGCGCCGGGCCCACGCGCTCAGCACCGCGGCAGGCGGCACCAGTGCACAGGCCGCGGCGCGCCGCAGCAGACGTGCGTGCCGGCCACCTCCGCAAGAAACAGGCCGCTGTTGCTGACGCGCGTCACTCACGGCAGACCGAATCGCAACTGAAAGCTGGCCAGATCAGCGAGGTCCACGTCCGTATCGTCGTCCCAGTCAGCGAACTCGCACGTCGTGGCGGCCGGTCCCGCGTCGGGGCCCGTGATACACCCCGCCACCGCCGCAAAATCGGCCGCGGCGACCGTCCCGTTCCCATCGGCATCGCCCAGCGCATAGCCCGAGAGCACCAGCTTCACACCGTCACTGCTTGTGTACTCAGCCGCATCGCTGTCTGCGGTGGAGACGGTGACCCGCCGCGCGAGAGGGCCGGCTTCGAAGATCCAGCGGCCGATGGGCACCCATTGGCCGCCGTTGGCGCGCTGGTCGACCAGCACCGTGGACTCGCCGTTGTAGTGCGCGACCGTATAGCGCGCCGCGTCGTTGCGGTTGCTGGCCGCAGTGTACCAGACGTACACGCTGTAGCGGCCGTCCTTGGGCAATTCGGCGTGAAACTCCGCCGACTTCGTGTTGCCACCCGCCGCCACGCGTGAGCCGAGGCGCAGGAAATCCGGCTGCGCGGAGTTCGCCCAGGCACCGACCTCGACGTAGCGCGGGCTGCCATCGTGATCGTCGATGACGCGCTGCACGTAACGATCACTGACAAACGGGTTGTAGGCCGGCGGCTCCCACGGCCCACCGGGTGCCGGCAAGTGATCGATCTCATCCTGGATGGCGATCTGCGCTGTGTACTGGTGATAGACCCACAGGCAGCCGTGCGGTACGCCTTGGCTGACTGCGTACTCGATCTGGTCCGCGACGAGCGACCAGTCGTTATCCTCGGATGCGCGGTAGCCGACACCAAGCTTGTCCAGATGCGCCGGAGCCTGGGTCTTCTGCGTGTTGAACTCGGTGATGAAGCTGCTGAGCGTGGTCATGTACATCTGCGGCATCACCAGATCCATGTAGCCGCCGTTCACCCAGTCCGACCAGCGCTGCATCATCTGCGTGATGCCGTACGATCCCAGCGGCGAACTCGAGACGACGATCTCCGCATTCGCAGCCTGCACGCGGTCGTAGAACTGGTGCATTGCGTCGTTGACCAGCCCCTCACGGAACGTCACCCACGTCGCGTTGTTCACGTTCGTCGGCGGATAGACGCCGTAGATCACGTAGTAGCGGTTCTTCGTGCAGTCCTCGTAGCCGTACTCACGGCCCGTGTCCTTGCGCCCCCAGCGAATGCGGTCGAGCTGGATGTCGTCGAAGTCGTAGTTCTCGGCCAGCTCACGCACCATGCCCGCGATCATCGCCACGCCCGGCTCGGAGCCCGGACTGATGAACACGAACCCACCGTTCTCGCCGGTCACCGCGTCGCCGAAGCGATCCCGTGCCAGCCAGTCGGGATGCGCCACGGCAATGGAATGCGACTGTCCGCCGAGCGCAAAGCCGTATTCGAACCAGGCCCCGACCTTCAGTCCTTCATCGTGGAAGATGTCGAGCAGGCGCGCCGCGTAGTCCGTGGAAGCCGATGCCCAGCTCCCACCGGCGCTCTTGTACGCCTGCGACGGCCAATAGACCGTGCCGCCGGTGTACATGGCGATGTAAACCGTGTTCATGTGACCGGCGCGGATGTTCTGCGCCATCGCGCGCAATTGCGCCTCGGTCTTACCCAGATACGTATACTGCGTCAGCCAGCAGGCCCGCACTTCGGGCACCGCGTCACCCGGCGTCTGGGCGACGAAGCGCACCGCGTCCGCGACAATGCTCTTGCCCGCCTCCGCCGCGCTGGTGAGCGTCACGCGCCCCGCGGTGCCCGCCGCGAACTCATACGAGCCGATCGTATACCACTGCGACCCATTGACGCGCTGATCGACGTACACGTCCGCCGTGCCGGTCGCATGCTCGATCGTGTAGTGAGCGTTGCTCGGGCGGTCGTAACCACCACGGTACCAGACGGCGACCTCGTACACGCCGCCATGTGCAAGCGTGGGGCACCACTCCACTTCGCCCGGCGTCAGGCTGGTCGATCGATACCGATAGTCCGCCCCGTACTGACCATCGACCGAGGCCGTCGCCCAGATCTCCGAAAGCACGACAAACCCCGCATCGGTGTTGTCGATCGTGATCACCTGGGCCACCGCCGTGGGAGTCGCAACCAGGATCAAAACGCTCAAGAGCCCCTGGCGCCTGATGCAACCGCCTGCTTGCACGTGGAATGCTCCTGTCGTTGGGAAATCAGCCGCGCCGTAGCGGGGTGAGCGCAGACCCGTCACAAGCGACGCCGATTATTGTTATATAACAATCTAACGGCCATTTGCACTTGAAACAAGTTGGGCGCCGTCGCATCCACCGCCGTTCTGATGACATGCCTATCCAGCGACCAGCCGAACCACACGCGAGACAACCCTGGTCCACCACGAAACCCCAGGCGTTCGCTGCACCGGTTGCATGCTCGGCCCCCCGCAGCCGGCAGGCCCTTCGTCGGCATCTCCCCGCATCCAAGGTTACGCCGAGCGGGCACAGTGACCACTTGAGCCTGTTGAATAGGCACCACTCGAGCCAACACCTAGACTGCACGGTTGTAGTATGCGATATGGAACAATTATGCAATATATTATAGGACTCGCATAGTCACATCGTCTGCGCACTCCGCTCTGGTCGCCGCTGACCAACGAGCTGAGTTTCACTGGCAGCAGGCCGGTAAGCGCTTGCATCACGCTCTTCTTTGTTATATAATTATTTATCGAACTTACGACATTGGGGCGGGTGCGGGACTGGACCCGCATCCCGAGGTTTGGCGGGTGCGGTACGCACCATTTCTTGGACCAGGAGGAGAACATCATGCTGACACGTATCACACTCATGCTTGTCGTGGGGGCGCTGGCCAGCGCGGCCGGTGGGACCAGCATCACGCTCGAGCGCATCGCCACTGTGGACTTCACCGGCCAGATTCAGGGCGACAACCTGACCTCGGTCGCCTGGGACGGAACCAATCTCTATGTCGCGCCCTACACGAATACGGCGCGCGATGTGGCGATCACCGCGGCCGACAACGCCCTCACGGCACCCATGTTTCGCTCGTTTGGCGCCGTGACCGTCACCGCCTATCGCGGCTACAGCGGCCTGACGATCAACCAGTTCGGACAACTCGGCGCCGTCGTTTGCTCGACCGGGGCCGCGCTGGGCACCAACGTCGGGATCTATGACGCCGCCACCGGCGCCCTGATCACCAACGCCCCGTCCACGGCGACGACGGCGGGCGGCGGCGGTGCGCCGCGCACCGGTCCGGCCTGGGATCCGATCAAAGGCGGGCTGGTGTTCACCAATTTCGGCTCTGGCCGACACCGCCAGATCGACGCCGCCGGCAACGCGCTGTGGACGGATGCTGCCGGGCCGTACAACTACGACGCCATGTGGGGCACCGCCTGGATGGACACCGACATCGACGCGAATGGCAACGTCTATTCGCGCGAGGGCCAGCAGATCATCAAATTCACCCGCACCGGCCCGGACACGTTTCAGGCGCCGTTCACCGCGGATATGAACCTCACTCCGCAGTTTTACCCGAGCGATGGCGACGGCACGTTCGGCCTGAACCTGGCGATCCTGGAAGGCTTCGACGTGATCCTCTGGAACGACCGCACGGACACGGGCGGCGGCCAGCTCGCCGAGAACGTGCTCAAGGCGATCGACCTGGAAGGCAACGTCGTGGATCTGGTTTTCGCGAACAGCCCGTCGGACTTCCTGGGCAACGCGATGTTCGACTTCAGCTACGACCCCGTGTCGCAGACGCTGGCGGTCTCCGAGTTCAGCTCGAACCGGGTGTACATCTACAACGTGACGCCGGAGCCGGCGGCCCTGGCTTTGCTGGCCATGGCCGTTGGCCTGATCCGTCGTCGCTAGGTGGACGCGGGGCAGGGAGGCGTCGCCGGGCCCCGGTCGGCCCGGCGACGACCAGCCCCGGCGCGCGACGCGGATAACCGGCGCGGATGAGGTACTGCCGGCGCGGAGCGTGGCAGGCGCGCGGCCGAACCAGCGACGTGGGAGCAAGCGCGGCATTGATGCGTCACATCATGGAGAGCGTGGTCATGAAACGGATCGCCCGAGGCTTCACGCTGATTGAATTGCTGGTCGTGGTCGCGATCATCGCGCTGCTGATATCCATCCTCCTGCCGTCCCTGTCCGCGGCGCGGGAAAGCGGCAAGCGCGCCGTGTGCGCATCCAACCTGCGCAGCATCGTGCAGGCGATGATCGCGTATTCGATGGACAACCGCGACGTCATGCCGCAGCACGAAGGGGTCGAACCGAGCTACGTATACGTAAACAAGGGCTCGGTGCAATGGCATCTGGCCGAGCTGATCCTGCCCTACATGGGCACCCAGAACATCACCCGCAGTGGCCCCAATGGGACCTTCGCACCCATCGATTTCGAACTCTCGGCGCCACTGGGCAAGATTTTCCATTGCCCCTCCACCGGGAACGCCACACGCAACAGCGCGGCATCCTGGCAGAACCCGTCGCAGTGGGGCTCGTTCATGGATTATGCCCAGATCTGGAACTTCGTCGGTCCGTCCGCGATCGTCAGTGGCGACAAGGTCGAGGCCGCCACGGCCGACGGCCTGTACCGCGTATTCGACGACGATCAACTGACGATCATCCCGGACACCAGCAATCCCTATCGGCTTTTCCGCCTGCCGTACTCGGTAAGCCGACCGATCATGCAGCTTCCCAAGAGTGACGGCCAATCGCGGGTGCCGGTCATCCAGGACTACCTCGTCAGTGTCGGCAAGACGGCGGCCCAACTCCCCGGAGATTTCGACGCCGGCCGCCTGCGGCCCACTGCCGGCAATCATCGCTGGACAGGCCGCGCCAACGGCTCCGACACCGGCCAGCTCAAGGGCGGGAACTTCGGCTATGACGACGGCAGTGTGCAGTGGCGTACGCTCAGCGTACTGCGCCCCCGGTTGATGATCGATCGCACGTTCCAGGGCGGCTCGACGCGCCCAACGTACTGGTGGTGACCGGCGCGCCGGCATTGTCCGGTCCGCACGCGCCGCTCCAAGGAGGAATCCAGATCATGAAGCTATCGTGCCGCATCTTGATACTGCTCGGATTGACCGGCCTGATCGGCGTGCCGACCGCGTCAGCCGACCCCAACCAGCCGTTCGTGCTGGTGAATGTCATTGACCTGTATGAGTTCTTCAGCGCACCCGAGGGCGTGCCGCTGGATCCCAGCGACCCCAATTTCCCCAGCGCGTGGAATCCGGCCAGCGGCCCCCCGCCGAACTACGCCCTCTACCGCGCCGACCCGCGGCTGGGAACCAACCCAGGCGCGATCACCGTCGACGGCGACCGCCTGTGGATCAGCGGTTACCACAACGGCTACAACTATGAGGGCAGCACGCTCAACAAGCAGTTGGCGTGGTACAATTCGCTCGGCGTCGGCGAGGTACAGAACATCCTGACCACGTCCGGTTTCGACGGTTCGCTCGTCAAGTTCCTGAACACCGTGCATTTCGGCCCGGGGATTCGTAACACCGATTCCTTCACCGGAATCGATCTCGACCCGGTCGCCCAGATCCTGTATGTCGCTTTTGACGACATCATCGACCTCAACCCCACCTTGCTGCCGCCGGGTGCCGATCCACAGGTCGGCTCGTACATCGCGGCCGTGGACGTTGATCCGAACAGCCCGGCATATGGCCAATTCCTGTGGCAGCTCAGTGATCCCTTCCACCCCTTTGTCCCGCCCTTCGAGCCAGGCGACCGGTTCTACGGCGGTGTGGCGGTCGACCCGCTCGATCCGACCCGCCTGTTCGTGCCACAGAACGGCGGGCCCGCCGCCGCGGAGTTTGGGTTCCGCGTCATCGACGCAACCAACCCCCTGGGGCTGGACCCCAACGACCCGGCGACCCGCGTGAACATAAAGGACATTGACGCCACGTGTCCCGCGACCTTTTACCGGGGGATCGCGTTCGACGCGGTCACCGGCGACATGTTCGTCCGAAACGCCAATGCGGCCGAGCGGATTCCGCGCAATCCGAACCTGCCGACCGCGCCGTTTCGTCCGGCACCGCGCTTCATCGAGGAACCGGCCGGCGGGAACGGCGTGGCCAACACGGTGGCCACCGGCGACGACGTGCAACTGATCCCCGTGAACGGCGCGACGGCGCCCGGCGCCAACATCATCGCGGCCGGTGCCAACGGATTGATCGATAGCATTCCCGCCGGCGATGACGTGTACAGCGCCACGGAACTGGTGAATGAACGTCCGATCGGCAACAAAAACCTCCCGGACGACGATGGCGAATGCAACGAGGACCCGGTCAACGGCTTCCCGAATGGCCCGTTCGCGCAGGGCCAGGGGCTGGCCGTCGTGTCCGCCAGCAATCTGGTCAACCTGACCGAGGATCTGGTGGTGGCGAACAACCGGCCAACGTTCGGCGGCAATCAGTTGACTGACATCCGCTTTTTCAACCTGTCGGGTGCGCAGGTGGCACAGCTCCCCATCCCGTGCAGCCCGCTCCCGAGCGCCAGCACGGGTCTGGCGTATTACGACCTCGACTACGACGAAACCGGCGGCACGCTGGTCGTGTGCAGCCTGGAGGATCGTCTGGTCTATGTCTTCAAGGCACAAACCACGGACGGCCCCGCCTACCCGCAGTTCGACTATACGCGCAACGGCGTGACCGACATGCGCGACTTCTGGGGCTTCCAGGCGTGCTTCACCGGGTCGGAGCTGCCGCCGGATGCGCCGCGCCTTTCGCTGAACTGCATGCGGATGAACACGGACAGTGATTGTGACGTGGACATCGAAGATTTCTGGGCCATGGAGGAAGTCTGGAACACGATCGGTGGTCCCTAGCCCCGTTCGGCAGCATTCAGCCGGGCACGGCAACGACGTGTCGTTGGGTCGTGGGCGCTGGCGGCGAGCGAATCATGCAGGAACCTGGCCTCAATCACGGTTTGACGCTTCGGCGGGTCGACCATCAGAATCCGACCCCCAAGTATCTGCAGGCGCGCGAGATTCTCATCGGCGCCATCCGCGCGGGCACGTTGCCCCCAGGCACCAAGCTGCCCTCGACGAAGGAGATCGGATCGCTCGTCGACATCAGCCTGATCACGGCCCACAAGGCCCTGGAAGGTCTGGTGGAGACCGGCTGGTTACGCCGCGAAGTCGGCCGCGGAACCTACGTCCGCGAGGACGTTGACCCCCGGAACGGCGTGCAAAGACAGCTTTTCATCGGCCTGATCCTCGATCGACACGTGAACATCGACGACTACTACCACAGCACGATCATCAACGCGCTGCGGCGCGCAGCCTGGGCCGATGCACGGCGGGTCGAGTTCTTCTTCCACGACCGCTGCGACCTGCGCGACCGACGCCGAAAGGACGTCGGCGCCATCTGCGTGCACCCCGTCCTGGAGATGCAGGGGCAGGTCGAAGAGCTGGCCCAGCGTTGCCCCGTGGTTGTGCTCGGCGGGACGCTACCCACCAGTCGTGTCGTCTGCGTCGATTGCGACAACGCCAGCGGCGCGCGTGCCGCGGTCCGGCATCTGCTCGAGCTGGGGCACCGGCGGTTCATGCTGCTCTCTGGCCCGCTGAGCCTGAGCAACGCGCGCGACCGCGTCGTGGGCGCCACCGCGGAGCTGGCTAAGGACGGGATCACGCTGGAGCCGCAGGAACTGCAGGTCTCCCGGGACAGTGTGATACTGGACGACGACACAAAGGTCCGGCTCGAGCGCCGGCTGACCGGTCCCGACCGCCCCACGGCCATTTTGGCCGGTGGGTTCTACCTCGCGCTCGCGGCCATGCAGACAGCGCGCCAAGCGGGGCTGGTCATTCCGGAGGACGTGTCAATCATCGGGTTCGATGATCCACCCTCGGCCTCCCTGCTCGATCCGCCGCTGACGACCGTGCGGCAGCCGCTGAATGAAATGGCCGCCCAAGCTTACAGCCTGACCCGACGCTCCATCGTGGACCGGCAACCGGACGCACGCGCTTGTCTGTTGCCGACGGAATTGACGGTGCGCGGCTCCACGGGGCCCGCACCCTGTTGACGTCTTCTACCCGGTGCCGGACGGCAGTCGTCCGGCCGGAGAGACATGCAGGACATAAGAAGTAACCGCCAGCACCCATGCTGGGCACGTTGCCAGACAATGACTGATCGGCAGGAGGAAATCATGCGTAACATGCTCATCGCCGCACTCGGCATGCTCATGACCGCCAGCCTGGCCGTTGGCCAGACCGTGACGGTCAGCCTGGAATCGCCGCAAAACGGCCTGACCCTTGCCCCGGGCACGACGGTGGAGTGGACGATCAAGACCACCGTGTCCACCGGCGACAATGCGGGCTTGGCCCTGCTCGTCTGCGATCTGGTGCAGGACCCCAACAACCCGGCCAAGTTCGATATACCGCCGGCCGCCCTGTCCAGCGTGGATGCGACCATGGCCCAGTTCAGTCGACCGGCAGGCATCTGCAACCCTGGCGAAACCGTGCCGACCTCGGGTTACACGGGCGTGCAGCGTGGGACCCCCGGCGCCATGAACCTAGTCCAGATCGGCGGGAGCCAGAACACGTTCGGCCTGCCCGGCGCGACCATGGGCCAGGACGTCAACGTGCTGGGCGGCATCGGACAAAGTGGACCCCAGGTGGTGGCGGGCGGTTCGTTCGCCGCGCCAGGCGCGAGCGGCACCTACATCTTCCGCGTGGCGAACGTCCTGGCCAATGTGTTGGAGAGCATCAGCGCGCCGCCGAGTCACTCGCCGGTGCGGACGGCGACCACGACGCTGCTCAACGACGGGGTGATCACCTTCGCGGTGGGACCGCAGTACTGCCTGGGCGACTTGAACTGTGACAACCAGGTGAGTTTCGTGGACATCAACGCGTTCGTGCTGTACCTGTCCAACTTCACGGTGTGGCAAACCACGTACACCGGCTGCAGCGCGAAGAACGGCGACATCAATGATGACGGCACGTATCCGAGTTTCAGTGACATCAACGCGTTCGTGACGCTGCTCAGTACGAACTCCCTGCCGATCATCTGCCCGTAGGCCGATGGCAGGCGGGTTGTGAGCAGGGCGCAACTTCCGCAGACCGGTCGATGGAATCGCGCGGCGTGGTCGATCGCCGCCAATCTCGCCGAACGCAACGGCCGCTACACGAAAGCCGATCGCGGCACTTCTTCATGATCGCACGCGGCTCGGCGCAGGAATGCGGCCCGCTGCTCGAACTCGCCCGCCGGCAAACGCTGCTTTCCGACGACCGCCACAGCCAGCTCAAAGCTGCGCTGGAGGAAGTCGCGCGCGAGCAAATGGCCGCGGCCTGCCTTCTTGACCATGCCGCTTCATCGAGTCGTCGCCACGGATTAGAATCGCATCGGCTGGGCTCTTGTGGGCCTGCGTGCCTTCTGCGGGCGGTGCTCACAGCGCGGGAACTTCACAGCGGGATAGCGCATGCCGCGTCAGCTTCGACGCAGACTATGGTGGTTGGCGACGGGCGCGGCCGGCGCACTCGCCGCGCTCCTGTTGATTACGTCGTTCGCGCCGCTCTCGTTCGATTGGGGCGGCGAGCGCCTCATACTCCGCGACGGCGGCGCCGGACTAACCTATTGGGGCATCGGCTGCGAATGGGCCGATCTGGCCCATTGGCCGCGTGTCGAAATGCGGTTCAAGAGCCCATGGGACGGGGCCGATGGTCCGCTGCATTGGTACTGGCGGCCAGTCAAGGGCGGCTTCACATTCAGCTCCAACCAGCGAATCGCGTATTTTCCGCTGTACATGCTGCTGCCGCCGCTGGTCCTGGCGGCCTGGTTTCTGCGCGTCCCCAAGTATGCATTCTCTGCCTGCCAGCGCTGCGGCTATAACCTCACCGGCAACGTCAGCGGGCGGTGCCCGGAGTGCGGCAAACGGGTAACGTGTAAATGTGAGCGCGGAGTAGTAGAATGACGCAGTCGCGGCGATTGCGGCCTGTGGCGAAGTGGGGCGCAACCACCGGGTTCGCGCTCAGCGTCGTCATGACCGTGTTCAACGCGCTGACGTCGGTCAGCTGGGGGAGTCCCGAGGGCCATGTCTGCGTGTACCTCCAGAACGGCGATTTTCACTGTTGTTGGACCTGGCCCCAATACGTGCGGGCGGGGGAGCCCGGGTGGTCATGGGGCAGTCATGATTTGTTCTTTCCGCTTGCGCCACCCGGCAGAATATCACGGGTGCTCGGAACGTCTGCCAATTTTGTAGGGTTGACCGGCCGCGATTGCTCAGCGGCGGAATACCGCGTAGGACGGGCGGGGTACATGCTGTCCCTTCCTCTCTGGTTGCTCGTAGGCGTGACGTTCGCTGCATCTCTCGCTCTTTGGCGGCTCGACATTTCTCGGCGTATCTCGACAAGCCGCTGCCAAAGCTGCGGCTACGACCTCACCGGCAACGTCAGCGGCCGGTGCCCGGAATGTGGGCACGCGATGGATGGAGGTGGCGGGCATGCAATCAGCAATTAGGTCCGCATTAGCGAATTCGCCTGCGATAGCGCTCATGCTGCTGGTCGGTAACGCCGCGTGCTGGGCAACCGGACCGCTGTACCAGACGGATTACCAGATCTCTCAGCACCCCATCGTCGTCGTTGCCACCTGGGACCGGGCCGCCGTCAGGGAACACCACCTGATAGCCGGCAACGTCTGCAAAGAGCCGGAGGCATTCACGGAGTTGAACGTGCTCCGCGTCCTGTGCGGCGACCTGCAACCTGGAAAGCACCAGCTCATGTTCGGCTGGGGGGTCGCGTGGAACGCGGACGGCAGCGGGCTGGCAACCTGGACGTCAACGGATATCCCCGGGGATGTGGATGACATCACCCAGCCCAGCCTCTGGTTCCTCGACCGCAAGCGCAGTTGGGACGCCGCCGACCCGCTGGAATACTTGCACATCCCGTACTATCGCGCAGTCCAGCCCCTCGCGCTCGAGCCGTACTTTCAGGCGCTGCTGACGCCGGATCGTGACCGCGCCGTGATCGCGCTGCTGCAGGCGGGCGACCCGCTGATCGTCCGCCGAGCGCTCCGCTACGCGTGCGGCGAGATCTGGCCCTGGCCGTTCGGGCCGCGCGAAGGCGACGAACTGGCATACGATCGCCCGCACGAGCGCGAGCGTCTGCTCGCCGAGGCCGCCCCCGCCGTCGGCCGCATCATCGACAGCACACTCGAGGAGCTGCGCCCACTGGCGGTCGCGGTCTACGCCGAACTGGTGAAAACCGAGCGCCAGCCGCGCCTGCGGGCGTTGCTGGCGGATCGCAACCCGACCGTGCGCGGCGTCGCCATCGGCCTGCTCACGCGGGACAAGGACGCGGCCAGCCTGACCGCCATGGCGACAGCAGTCGCGGGCGTGGACGATGCCTCGGTCGCCTGCAGGATCATTGACGCCGTCACCGCCTGGGATGAGCCGCGGGCAGTGCCGCTCCTGATTCCCTTTCTGGAGAACGATCGCAGCGCATACCGCTACGGCGATGACTGGGGAATTCCGGCGCTCAAGGCCCGCGCGGCGTTGCACGCGCTGACCGGGTGCTGGTTTCCGTATCGCGTGTCCGCAGCGGCAGACGCGTGGTCCCAGGTCGCAGACCTCGCGGACCGCCCACAACAGAAGCGCCGCCTCGCGGAGCTGCTGCCCGACCCGGAGTTCCCAGTGACGGCGGAGCTGGTCGGCACGGCGCGCCCGGCTTCGAGCCAGCCCGCGCCGACGACCGAGCCGACGCGCGTGCAGTCAGCCCTGCGCGCGGGGATGTATTTACCGGCGGACGACGCGCTCGTCACCGTGCGGTTGCGGAATGTCATCGGCCACCCGATCACGATCCGGCGCTTCCCGTCGGCCGTGAACCTGCAGTGGCCCGGCGGCCTGCACGACTATGCTGCCGGCCCGCAGCCCAGTGAAGAGACGAACGCCGACTTTACGGACCTGACGCCCGGCGAGGTGATCGAGTTCGAGATCGCGCTCTACAGTAGCTTCCTGCGCGCGGAGCCGGACCGCCGCATGTTGCGGCTCGAGTACGCGCGGTTTCCACCCACGTGCGAAGAGCACTGTTGGATCGGCATGCTCTCCGTTGAGTTTGGGGCGCTCTGGAAGGAGGAACGGAAGTTCGCGTGGGTCGAGGAGTGCTGGCCCAACGGAAACCTGCGGGCGAGAGGCCAGACCCTTAACGGAGACCGGTTCGGCGAGTGGCATTTCTTCAACGAGGCTGGCGACCGAATCAGGATTGTCGATTACTCCGGCGGCCACGCCGAGACGGTGTGCAACCCGGCGCACTCGGACAACAAGAGAGCTGGACGGCGACCGGCGACTGCCACGCAGACGACGGGACCGTAGCCGAGTGCACGCTGCTTCAACGACGCTCCGCGCCCGCCGGCTGAGCGCGAACGCGGGTGCGACAATAGCCAAGGTCCGATAGCCTCCCGCCGCGTCCACCCGAGCAGGCCACGCCGGCGGAGTGCTTTCCGCCAATTCGCCCTCAGGGTCCCGTCGCCGCAGGTGTACAATGGCCGCGGGGAGAAAGGCGGTGCGCGGATGCGGTTGGCAGGTCAACCGGGGGCTCAGGCGGTCGCTCGACGGCGGGGTTGGCGCGGGGTCATCGCGGTCGTCGTCTGTGCCGCCGTCGTCATTGATGCGGGTGCCCAGACGCCGGAGTTCCGCGCCATGTGGGCCTCGCGGTTCGACTGGCCCGCCCCCAACGAGGCCGCCTGCAAGGCGAACCTTGACGCGCTCATGCAGGACCTGGACGACGCGAACTTCAATGCCGTTTTTCTGCAGGTTCGCGGCCAGGCGGACGTGCTGTATCCCTCGCCGTACGAGGTCTGGTCACCCCTCCTCGGGGGTGGCGACCCGGGCTGGGACCCGCTGGCCTACGCGCTCGCGGCGGCCCACGCCCGCGGCATCGAGCTGCACGCCTACATCAACATCCACACGTGCTGGCAGAGCTCGGCCCACACGCCGCCGGCCGAGCCCAACCACCTGTTCTACGCGCACTGCAACGCGTCCGATCCGGCCCACCGCGACTGGCTGCACCACGACAACCCCACCAACCCCGTGCAGTTCAGCGAGAGCGACTACGTGTGGATCGCGCCGGGCGTACCGGCGTTCCAGGCGTACATCCGGCAGCAGGTCCTGTACGTCGTCCAGACCTACGACGTCGACGGCGTACACTACGACCGCATCCGCACGCCGTGGTCCAACCAGCCCTCGTACGATCCGATCAGCCTGGCGCGGTTCAACGACCCGCAGAGCAACCCGGACGACCTGGATTTCACCGCGTGGACGGCCGACCAGATCACGCGCACCGTCCGCGACATCTACGCCGCCATCATGGCTGTGCGGCCCGAGGTCGCGGTCAGTGCCGCGGTTTACTCCAAC
This sequence comes from Phycisphaerae bacterium, assembly GCA_017999985.1. Taxonomy (NCBI): domain Bacteria; kingdom Pseudomonadati; phylum Planctomycetota; class Phycisphaerae; species Phycisphaerae bacterium. The sequence continues at coordinate 119,431 of JAGNKU010000004.1, forward strand.
CCGAGCACCGCGCCGGCCGCGCAGCACCAGGACGCGCCCGCGTGGGCCCAGACCGGCGGCCTCGACATCCTGGTGCCGATGATGTACTTCACCGGCGGGGCCGGCTCGACCTGGGACCTGCGGCTTCAGCAATGGCTTGCGCTCGACGGCGGGCGCCACGTCGTCGCCGGGCAGATCACGTCACAGGGCGTCACTTCACTCCTGGGACAGATCATCCTGACGCGTCAGCGCGGCGCACAGGGCAACAGCGTGTTCTCGTGGGGCTCGTTCACCTTCGGCGACGACTACCTCGCCAACGTGTACCAGACACCGGTCGCGACCCCGACCATGGACTGGAAAACCGCGCCCACCACCGGGATCATCGTCGGCACGGTGACCGGCAACGGCGTACCCGTCGTCGATGCGCAGCTTCACCGCGACGGCTCCACGTACACCGCCCTCGCCAGCGGCGACGGGTTCTACTCGTTCCTGCTCGTTCCGCCGGGAACGTACACGCTGACGGCCGCGCATCCGGCGTATTCCACAACGGTGGCCACCGGCGTGACGGTGGCCGCGGGGCAAGTCGTGCAGCGTGATATCGACCTGGGTCTGCCGTTGCCGCCGATCATCGCTGAAGTGACGCCCGATCCCGATGTCGTGGAGGCAGGCACGGCGTACACGCGTCAGTTGGCGCTGACACAGGGCATCGCGGATTCGTGGACGCTAATTGATGGGCCGTCGGGCGCCAGTGTGGGCGCGCAAGGCTTCGTGAGCGGCTGGACACCCGGCGAAAGCGAGATCGGCCAGATGTTCCTCTTCACGGTGCGGGCCACGAACGCCAGCGGCTCCGACGATGAGAGCTGGTACGTCGCCGTCGCGGGTCCGCCGCCCTGCCAAGTTCACCTGTTCACGGATTTCGACGCGTACGCGGCGGGTGAGCGGGTGTTGTTCAACCGGCCGCGCTACAGCGGCTCGACCTCGACCGACCTGCTGGCGGCGCCGGACGTGGCCGAGGTTACGACCGCGGTCACGCCATTCAGCCCGCCGAACTGCTACCTCGTGCAGTGGCAGTTCGTCGACACGGACCCGCAGCGCTGGCTGCGGCTGACCACGCACAACGCCCCGTATGTACCGAACCCGACGGTTGAGCTCGATCGCCCGATTCGGGTCCGGCTGCGACTGGATAGCGGCCGGCTACGGCTGGCGGTGGGCATACGCGAGACGGGCACGACTGCCGCGGTTGGCGAGGACGGCGGCACGACGGGCACGATTGAATGGGTCGGCGCTGCGACGGACCTCAATGGCGCGCCGCAGGGCGTGCTGGTCGAGCCGCAGCCGGGAGTCTGGCAGACTTTCGTCTTCGATCCGCTGACCGACCCGATTCTCGGGCTGAACGGCGACGGCGTGCTGTGGACCGGCACGAACAAGGGCACGTTCGAGCACCTGGCGTTCTCGATTGTCGATGGCGCCGGGCCGTTCACGGTTTACATCGACGACATCGATCTGCGATGTGGGCTGCCCGCGTGGGGCGATTTCGATGGCGACGCGGACGCGGACAGCGATGACTTCGCGCTGCTGGCCAACTGCCTGCAGGGGCCGGACAACGACCGGCCGCCGATGTGCGCCGCCGCCGACTTCGAGGGCGACCAGGACGTGGACCTGGGCGACTTCATGGTGTTTCAACAGGAGTTCACGGGGGAGTGACAGTACACGGCGGCGTCGCAGGGATGCCGACAACCGCGGCTGGGCTGCGCCAAATCGTGCCACCCGTTGCGCGCCAAGCCGCCGTGGCGCGTGTGACGTTCGCTCGCTCCCGTTGCCGGTTCGGACTGGGTCGCGTCGCGGGCGCGCTCACTCGTGGCGCAGGGCTTCGATCGGGTCAAGGTTCGCGGCGTGCCGGGCGGGATAGAGCCCGAAGATCAGACCGACTGTCACGCTGATGCCCACCGCCAGGGCCAGGCTGTACCCTGTCACGACCGTCGGCATGCCAACGATCCGCGTGATCAGCCACGGAATCGCCAAACCGATCGCCACGCCGAAGAACCCGCCGGTCGTCGACAGCACCATCGTCTCGATCAGGAATTGCACGATGATCTGGGCCCGCTTGGCGCCGATCGCCCGGCGAATACCGATCTCGCGCGTGCGCTCGGTCACCGAGGCGAGCATGATGTTCATGATGCCGATGCCGCCGACCAGCAGGCTGATACCCGCGATCGACCCCAGCACGACATTGAACGTGCGCTTGGTGGCTTCGGCCTGCCGCAGCAGCGCCAGCGGCACGCTGAAACGGTAGTCCACTTTGGGGTGAAACTGCTTCAACATGCGTTCCAGACCGGCGGCGGTGGCCTCGACGTTCTGGATCGCGTCCACCTCCACGATGAGCTGGTGCAGTTCCACCATCTCGCGCAGCATCGAGCCCGACGTGATGATCACCGTCATGTCGCCGTAACGCTCGCGCGCGACTTCGATCGGGATGTACGCGTCGATTTCCTGGTCCGGCGTCTGGATGGCGCCGCCCTGTCCGGACTCGCTGCGCACGATGCCAATGACCTCGTAGTACTCGCCGCCGATCCGCAGTGTCTCACCCAGCGAGCGCGCGGTCGCCAGCAGCCGGCGGGCACCGTACTCCGTCAGTACGACCACGCCCGCGTGCCGCTGGGCGTCGCGCGGGGAGATCACGCGGCCCGCGATCACGTCGCGTTGCACGAGGTCAAACCAGTCGGGCGTCGTGCCGACGATTCGCATGTCGAGCTTGCGCTCGCCGAGGCGCCCCTCCTTGCGCACCAGCTTCACCGGGACGGTGCGCTTGATGGAGCGCAGCGCCTGCGCGGCGCGCTGCTCGTCCGCGTACAGGAGGCCGTAGACGCTCATGCTGAAGGGCGAGACGGTACCGCGGGACTCCTCCTCGACCGGCTTCATCGACGTGATGATGATGTTCGTGGAGCCGAGCTTGCGGATCTGATCGAGCGCTTCGCGGCTGGCCCCCTCGCCCACGGCCAGCATGGCCACCACGCTCGCCACGCCGAAGACCACGCCCAGCATGGTGAGGAACGAGCGCAGTTTGTGCAACGTCAGCGTCTTGATGCCGAGGCGAATGTTGCGATAGAGCTTCATCGCTCTCATTCGGGATCCTCGTCAATCCGGTCGACCAGCCCGTCGCGCATGTGCAGGCGGTACCGTGCGTAATTCGCCAGGTTGGGCTCGTGCGTGACCATGATGATCGTCTTGCCCTGCTGGTTCAGCTCCTTGAGCAGTTGCATGATCTGTTCGCCGGTGGCGCTATCGAGGTTACCAGTCGGCTCGTCGGCCAGCAGGATCGCGGGGTTGGCCGCCAGCGCGCGGGCAAACGCGACGCGCTGCTGCTGGCCGCCCGAGAGCTCCGACGGGCGGTGGTTCAGCCGGTCCGCCAGGCCGACGCGCTCGGCCATCTCCTCCGCGCGCTGCGCGCTCGCGCCCGCCTCCCAGTCCAGGTAATACAGCGGCAACTCGATGTTCTCGCGGACCGTCAGTTGCGGGATCAGGTTGAAGCTCTGGAAGATGAACCCGAGGTGCCGCAGGCGCAATTCGCTCAGGGCGTTGTCGTCCAACTCGGCCACGTCGTGGCCCTCGAGCACGTAGCGCCCGGACGTCGGCCGGTCGAGACAGCCCAGCAGGTTCAGCAGGGTACTCTTGCCGGAGCCGCTCGGGCCCATGATGGCCCAGAAGCTCCCGGCCTCGAACGCGAGCGTGACGCCGGCCAGGGCGCGCACCTCCGTCGTGCCGACCTGGTAGATCTTGGTCACGTTCTCCACTCGGACCAGCCCCGTCTCGGCGCCCGTGCCCGTGGTCATCCCTGCGCTGCGCGCGGTCATGAGCGTTGCTCGGAACCACCGGGCGGCTCACCCGGTGGACCACCCGGCCGGCCGGCCGGTTGGTCACCAGCGGGCTCGCTCGGCGGAGCACCACCTTCCTCGCCGGTTTGCCGGCCGGAGCGCCGTTCGCGCATCCGCTGCATGAACTCTTCCCGCTCCTCGGGCGTCATGTTCTCCATGCGGCGCCGCAGCTCGGCCGACCGCTCCCCCGACGGCTGATCGCCGCCGCGGCGCCCGCGCCCGCGGGGCTGGCCCTCGGCGGCAGGCACCTCTCCCGACGGGTCCGCTGTCGGCGCGAAGCCGGGCTGCGAGCCGGGCACGCCCGTCAGCGCTCCAGATTGTCCGTTCGCGCCGTTGGCCGGCGGCAACGCGGCCGCTGGCAGCGCGGCCGCAAACGGCGCAGCGCTCGCGCCCAGAGGCGGCGCCAGGCTCACCACCTCACCCGCAGTGAGCCCGGACGCGATGTGGATCATGCTGCTGTTGTCCAGGCCGGCGTCGACTTCGCGGGGGACAAATTGGTTGCCGCTGCGCACATAGACCGTCGGCTTTCCCGCCTCGCGGATGACCGCCTGCACCGGGATGTAGAAAGCGTCTTCGAATGTCTGGACGATGATCTCCGCCCGACAACTCATGCCCGTGCGCAGCTCGGGGTTCGCCCCCAGCAGGTCCACCCGCGTGGCGTAGACCTTGCGGTCGGCGTTCATGAACATGCTCTGAGCATCCGGCAGCGGCGCGATGGAACGGACGCGCCCGGCGAAGCTCTTGCCGGCCAGCGCGTCGACGGTCACCTGCACCGGCTGGCCGGGCTGGACCTTGCCGAGGCTCGATTCGTGGATCATCAGCTCGGCCATCATGGCGTCGGTGGAGGGCAGGTAGATCAGCTCCTGCCGCTCGCGCACCGTCTGGCCCTCTTCCAGCGGCTGGGTCATGCCCGGGCGCGACTGCCGCGACGACGTCGCGTACACCACCAGCCCCGCGCGTGGCGCGATGATCTTGCTCTTCTCGATCAACTCGTCGATCTTGGCCAGCTTGACCTGCTGCTGCCGGAACTCGGCTTCCTTCGCCTTGAGCTGGGCCTCCGCCTGCACGATATCCGCGTTGCCCTTCAGCCGCGTGCGATCGAGCGCCAATTTGGTCTGTTCCACATCGCTTTCGAGCTGCCGCCGCTGGCGCTCGTGCGTGTACTGCTCCAGCAGGTCCTTGGCGGCCAGCGCGAGCTCGTAGTCCAGCCTGGCGCGCTCGTAGGTCAGCCGGTCGGCTTCGTACTCCGTCCCGGAGAGATATTTCTCGTCGCAGAGGCGCTTCGACCAATCCATCTTGTCCTTGGCGCGGTTCAGTTCCTCGTTCGCGATCGTGATTTTCGAGGTCGCCTCGCGATGCTGCTGCTGGTACTCGCCCTCCATGTACTTCTTCAGGTCCTGCACGGCGAATTCGGCCGCCAGTTCCGCCTTGGAGATATCCCCGGCGGTCTGGTTTTTCACGATCGACAGGTTTTCGCTCGCCTGAATGTACGCCGCCTGGGCGTTGTCAACCTGAATCTGCCGCTCGACCCGGTCATCGCGGAGCTTGCTGGCGTCAAGCTCGGCCAGCAACTCACCCTCCTGCACGCGCGTCCCCTCGGGGATCAGGAAAATCAGCGTGGTCTGACCCTCGACCTCGCTCTTCAGCACCACCTGGTCCTGCGACTTGATCGTGCCCGACTCGACGACGCTGATGGTCAGCGGCCCGCGCTGCACCGTGAAGGTCGGCACCGTCGTGGCCGTGCCCGCCAGGCTGGCCGCCCGTGACAGCACCATCGTGCCGGCGACCGCCAGCACGGCGACGCCGCCGAGAATCACCGGCAGCCATCGCCGCCAGCGTGTACCGTTAGTTTTCGGGAGACTCATCTTCCTTGGCCTCATTCTGCGGCAGGTATTCCTGCCAGAGCCCCCGCTCGTTCACCGCGAGCACGCCCAGATCGCGCTGCAGCGCGAGCTCACCGAGGCGGTAGCTGACCAGCGCAGCGGTCAGGGCGTTCTGGGCCGAGATCAGCGCGTCCTGCGCCTCCAGCACGTCGCGAATCTCGGCGCGCCCGGCCTCCAGGAACAGGTTCGTGCTCTCGACGCGCCGGCGGGCCACGGCCACCGCGTCCGTCTGGATGCGCAGTGACTCGCGCGCCTCCAGCAACTGGCTCAGACGGTTGCGGACGTCGAGCTTAACCTGGTCCTCGAACTGCTGCGCCGCGCGCACCGCCTGCTCCAATCCGATCAGGCTCGCACGGTACGTGTTCCGCTCGGCCGTGCGCTCCAGCGGCAGATCCACCGTCAGCAGCGCCGAGTAGGTGCCCTCGTCGGGCCGCAGGATCGCGTCATCCGAGCTCACGCTCGCCAGGGTGCGGCTCGCTCCGGCCGACCCGCGCCCCAGCAGCGTCACGTCGGCCCGCAACTGGTCCGCGGCCACGGCCACGGTGCGCTGCGCATCGTCGATCTGCCCCAGGGCCACGCGCAGGTCGAGCCGGTGGGCGAGCGCGATGGCGACGGCCTCGGCCGGATCGAACTCGTACGGCCCCGCCGCGCCGGTCCCGGGCGGTGTCAACTCGATCGGCGCATCGGCCGCCGGTGCGGTCGCCGCCCCGGCAACCCCCGCTTCGGGCGGGAACGCCTGCTCGGCGCGGGCTGCCAGGCGTTCCAGTTCGCCGTAATCGAGGGTCACATCCGCGTCGGCCGGCAGGCCCAGCGTCACCTTGAACGCATCCAGGCGCCGCTGGTACTGCTCGGTCGCCGCGACCCAGCGCTGCCGGGCACGCAGCTCGTCCTGCCGCGACTGGTCCACCTGGATTTCGGGCAGCCGCCCCGCGTCGGCCAGGCGCCGCGCCCGGCGGGTCGAGGCAATCAGGCTGCGGTAGTTGTCCTCGGCATTGCGCACCTGGTCCCACTGCTGCAGCACGTCGAAATAGTCGGTGGCGACGTCGACGGCGAACGTGTGCTTGAACCGCTCGAACGTGTAGATCGCGTAGACGACATTGCGCTCGGCCTGCGTCAGCGGCTCGGTCACGACGAATTCGCCCGCGCCGCGCAGCAGCGGCAGCGAGATGCTGACATCCGCATAAAGCCCGCGCGAGTACAGCCGGTCCTGGGTCATCAGCGAGACCAGGTCCACGCCGAGTGCCCCGGTAAAACTCAAGCCGTTTTTCAACCGTTGCGAGAACTCCAGCACGCCGTCGTTCTCGAACCCCGACACCGTCTGCAGGTCGGTGTGCCCCTTGTCATCGAGGGCCACCGTCCGTTCCAGGTTGGACTGGAACAGGCTCGTCAGGACGCCCGACCACGTCTGGCGAAATGCGTCGCGCTCCAGGTCGAGCTGCAGTGCCGTGCGGAACACGGTTTCCTTCTGGCTCTGGTACTCGCGGCTCTCATGGGCGGCGATCTGCAGGACGTCGGTCAGCTTCAGTTTCAGCGGCGCGTTTGACGGCAGCGACGCGATGAACTCGTCCGTGGTGCCCTGCGGCTGCAGGTAGGCCTTGTCCGGCCACTGCGGAATCGGCGCGATGTCCTGCGCGCCAAGTGAGGCGGTTGTGGCACGCGGCAGTTGCTGATCGAGCAGCAGCCGGCGTCGCAGCGCCTCGACCGGGCGCTCGACCGTGAAAGGCTCGGTGCGTCCCAGCGCCTGGGCCTGCGTCTGCGCGATGGCCCGGTACGCGACCCGATCCGCGTCGCGGCGATGGAACTCGGCCGTGCAGCCGCAGGCCCACAACGCGGCGCTGCCGAGGCAGATCAGCCGCGCCAGGCGGGTGCCGGGCGGTCGCGCGGCGACGGTGGAACAGCGCGGGCTTGCAGGGTGTAGTCGTTTCATCACGCTTGTAGGCAACCAGGGGTGGGGCGCGCTTCGGGCGGTGATCATCAGTTCCCGGCCAGGTACTGCGCCAGGGCCTCCACCAGCGAGTCGACCGCGGCCTGCAGCGCGGCCCGCGTCGTCTCGGTCACGACGAGATCTTGGTCGATCGGGCACCCCCCGCTCGCCAACCACAAGGTCCCGGCCAGCATCCAAACGGCCCAGCGCCGGCACGACCGTCCAGCCATCCGAAAGTTCACATTCAGACTCCCACATGCTTGCCGCCGTACTGTGCGGCCGGCGCGCGGACTTGCGCTCCACTGTGGCTGTCCACCGACACGCTGGCGGCACCCCTATTGTGGCCGCATGGACGGCAAGCGCTCAAGAGCGCCGGCGGGAGCGTTGCCACTTCGGAGCCCAGATTTACACATTCTTACGCGCAGCACACCACGCTGCTTCGCGTGCTGGTAACGGGCTGTCTGTACCGGGCGCGCCGCCGTCGCCGCGACCAGATCGGTTCGCAGACTGTCGTGCACTCCGGTCGTGTCCCGTTGTCCCCCTCCGAAAAGCATGCGGGCACGGCGAACCGTGCCCGCGCGTTCACGCCAGTTCTATCGGCGGTCTTTCAGTCGGCGGCACGCACGCGAATCAGCGCATGCCCGCGTAACGGCGGCTCACCCGCCGCTTCAAGCCGCACCAGCCGAGGATGGACAGCGGGAGCCAGCCCAGGGTCCCTGCGCCACAGGCGCCGGCACCACAGCCGCACGCGCTCGGGATGAAATCATCGCCGCCGTCGTTGGGGTCATTGGGGTCATCGATGTCGTTGGGGTCTTCGATGTCGTTCGGATCTCCGATGTCATTCGGATCTCCGATGTCATTCGGGTCTTCAATGTCGTTGGGGTCTTCGACGTCGTTCGGGTCTTCGATGTTATTCGGATCCTCGATGTCATTCGGATCTTCAATGTCGTTGGGATCCTCGACATCGTTGGGGTCCGATGGCTCCAGCGCCGCCAGGAAATTCCGCGGGCCGATGTTCTCCGTAACGGCTTCGAAAGTCGTGCTTGCGGGCGTGAACGTGTAGCCGGACTTGCTGGGCGTCACGGTCCCGGACCAGTCGCGCAGCACGTAAGTCTGGTAGTAGCCGTCCGCATCCGTGCTGATGTCCAGCGGAAAACCGCTCAATTCCACATCGGCAATGCCCACGCCGTCCGCGTCGCGGACGAAACCGAAGACCGAGAACACGGCCTGCAGCGCCTCATAGTTCTGATTGGTTTGATCCACGAACAACAGGGCGTATTCACGACTCTCCGGCTCGAACACGAAGTTGACATCGGTCGGGGTCACTGTGCCGGTGAACCCCGCCGGCACCGTGACTGAGTAGTACCCTTGGTTGTTCGTCAGCGTGTTGTCCGGCAAGCCCGTCACCTTCATCAGGATGGCGGCGGCGGGTGTCCCGTCTTCCAACAGCACCCGGCCTGAGATGACTACGGCCAAGGCCGGGGACGCCGTGACGGCGAGTAGCACTACGGACAAGATTCCACACATCAGTTGCGTTTGCGTTCTCTGATTCATTCCGGGACTCGCTTGGACCGTGATCGGGGGTTCAGCCCTCTCCGGCCCTCATGTTGGATTTCCAGTCACCCTTGCCCGACCCGACCGTCGGGCCGTACGAACTCGCCAACTTTGCCTACAGCCCCGTGCAGACCCCTTCGCCGGGGTTGGTCCCCGACGTTGGGCGCCGGTCCGGGCTGCGGATCCTCGAATCGCCTCAAATGCGTCCGCCCATTCTACCCCGGGAGGTCAACCAGTCCAAGTGGCCCCGAACCGGCCCGCAGCACTGACTCGTCCGCCGCGTCGCGCGCTATCCGTCACCGCTTCCGTACCGCGGACCGCGGCACACCCCGCGAGCCTGAACGCGGCCCCGCCCCGCACCCGAAAGCTCACCGCGTGACGAAAAAAAAGGCGCGGCGAACGCCTTACGGCGCCCGCCGCACCCAAAACTCATGTTGCAGTCGCGTGCCGGTCTACGCCGGGAACTACGCCTCGCGACGACGCAGGCTGATCAGCAGCCCGCCGGCAACCAGGAGCACCATCGACGCGGGCTCAGGGATGGCCGACGAGGTGAACGACGCGGTCCACGTGGCCAGATCGCCCACTTGGGCGTCGTTGGCGAAGCTGAACGCGAAGCGATCCTGGCCGAACGGCTGCGTCGGCTGCGCGGGATCGTAGAAAACCACGTTCTGCAGGGCCAGATCACTCGCCCCGAACCCGATGTCCGGCGCCAGCGAGGCCGACTGGAACGTGATCCGGAAGACCAGGACGCTGGACGCGTCGAAGAACTCAATCGTCCCGCCGCTCAGCGAGTAGTAACCAGGCACGATCTGCGTCGCCGAGAGCGTGGTCATCGTAAAAGTGGCATCCGGGATGTCGCCCGTCAGCGGCAGGCCCGGCGTCAGCAAGTCCAGATTAAGGCCGGTCCAGCCACCCTGGAACTGGGCGCCGTCGAAGGTGAACAGCGGCGTCGAGGCGTCATCCGCGGGATCGGCGAACGTCACCATCGTCAACGTCTGGGCCATGGCGGCCGGCAGAATAAGCGCGATGAGACCCACGAGTACAGCGCGGCGTGTCGACTGCATGAGTGTGTGCTCCTTTCGTTATGAGCCATACCCGGAGGTGAAGTTGCACCCCAGGGCGCGGACTCTCCACTGCTCCAAGCCCCGGTGTTTCGACACCCGACTTGGCGCGTCTTGCCCTGCTCCCTCAATGTCTGCAATGGAACAGTGCTCTACCCTACGTTTAGGCCCCCCACTTTCAGGAGGTCAAGTTACGGCGCCTGCGAGGGCCGGATTTGCACTAAACGTCCGAAAATAACATGTTCTTGGCGCTCCAAGTTGAACTCATGCGCCGTGCGCGCCTCATTTTCTCAACGGTGGCAACCAGCGGGCGCTGCCGCGCATAGCCATCCGGGTGCGCTTCCATCCGCCACTGCGGGCAGCCGTGAATCCCCCGCGCCGGACCAGAAGGAAGTAACCCGGGCCGCCTCCAGTCAAACCTGAACCCCCGCCTTCCGATCATCGCTTGCCGCGGCACGGAAGCGGGACCGGTCAACCCCCACCCCCCATCAGCCGATGGCCCAGACCCGCAGCGCGTCCAGCAACGGTCGACGCTTCGCACGCTCAAAGTCGAAGCCGTACGCGCGCATCTCTTCCAGCGCCTGCTCCAGCGCCCAGCCGCACGCGCGGATCCGATAAGCGGCGCACAGAATCCCCGTGCGATGAAAACCCTGCTCGCAATGCACCAGCACCGGCCGCCGGGTCGGCTCCGCCACCAGCGTCAGAAACCGCTCGAACACATCCGCCGGCGGCGTCGCCGCGTCCGAGAACGGCATGTGCTCCAAGTGAATCCCCGCGGCCGCACAGTATACCTGCTCCTTGCGAAACCAGCGCCCGCGCAGCGGATGTCGCGTCCCGCCCCGCGCACACACCACGGTTCGCAGGCCATGCTCAACGCGGATCTGCTCCAGCTCGCGCACCCGCGGCTGCCCACAGCGCATCAGCACCCCCGGCTCCACCACCGCGAAATGGCACAACCCGTCGTACCGGCTGCCGATCAGCCCGGCCAGCCATAGACGCCACTGGTGCGGGTCAGACAGCCCGGAGCGCGTGCGCGGCGGCGGGCCGGCCATCAGTCTGCATCCATCCGCGTGCCCAGTGGCTCGCCGAGCACGACCCGCCGCAGCGTCCCATGCTTGTACAGATTGAACACGACGACGGGCAGGTTGTACTGCTGGCACATCTCGGTTGCACTGATGTCCATGACCCGCAACCGACCGTCGATGACCTGGTCGTATGAAACGTGCGTATACAGCGTTGCGTTCGGGTTGCGGGCCGGATCATCGTCGTACACGCCATCCACTTTCGTCGCCTTCAGCAGCACGTCGGCTTTCAGCTCGATCGCCCGCATGGCCGCGCATGAATCCGTTGTCACGTGCGGGTTGCCGGTGCCCGCCGCGAGAATCACGATCCGCCCGTCCTCGAAATGCCGCAGGCAGTGGTGCCGGTCGTACGGCTCACCGACGCGGCTGATCGTCAGAGCGCTCTGGATGCGGGCCGAGAAGCCCAGCCGCTCGAACGCGTCGTGCAGCGCCAGGGCGTTCAACACCGTGCCCAGCATGCCCATGTAGTCGGCGGTCGCCCGGTCGATGCCAAGCTCGTCGGCAAAGCGCGAGCCGCGCAGAAAGTTGCCGCCCCCGCAGACCACCCCAACCTGCACCCCCAGCGCCGCGACCTCGCCGATCTCTGCCGCGATCCGGTCCAGCGGGGCCCGGTGCACACCAAACCCGCCCGGCGGGCAAAAGCCCTCGCCGCTGATCTTCAGAATCACACGCCGGTAGCAGGGGTTTTGCGCGGTCATGGCTGGCAACATCCTCCGTCCGGGATCGCTGTGCGGGCGATGATACGGCGGCGGCGCGCGTTCGGCCAGTCGCCGTAGGCAGGGCCGGGCCGCTGACAAGCCGGCCGATTTCGGGTAAGACGGGCACCGTGAAACCCAGCACCGCCGACCCCGCGCCGCACCTGACCTATGCCGCCGCCGGTGTCGATCTCGACGCCGCCGACCGCATGGAAGACCTCATCGGCCCGCTCGTCCGCCGGACGTACGGCCCGCGCGTGCTGCCCAGCCACGGCGCCTTTGGCGGCCTGTTCCGGCTGGACTACGACGAGCGCCTGTTCGCGCGCAAGTTTCGCGACCCGGTGCTGGTCGGCTGCACCGACGGCGTGGGCAGCAAGCTGCTCGTGGCCATCCAGGCCCGCCGGTATAACACGGTCGGCATCGATCTGGTCGCGATGAACGTCAACGACCTGCTGTGCTGCGGGGCGGAGCCGCTCTTCTTCCTCGATTACGTCGCCGTCCACAAGCTCAAGCCCGAGTTCGTGGCGGAGATCGTCGCCGGCGTGGTCGCCGGCTGCGAGCTGGCGGGCTGCGCGCTGCTCGGCGGCGAGACCGCCGAGATGCCCGACCTGTACCGCAAGCGCCATTTCGACCTCGCCGGTTTCGCGGTCGGCGTCGTCGAGCGCAGCCGCATGTTGGTGCGCGAAAACGTCCGGCCGGGCGACCATCTCGTCGGCCTGCTTTCGAGTGGCCTGCATTCCAATGGCTACGCCCTGGCGCGCAAGCTGCTCTTGCACGATGCGCGGCTGCCGCTCATGCAGCCGGCCCGCGCCCTCGGCGAGCCCCTGGTCGACGCCCTGCTGCGGCCGACGCGCATCTACGTCCGTCCCGTGCTCGACGCCTTGCGGCACTATCAGCAGCGCCCGCTCATCACCGGCATGGCCCACATCACCGGCGGCGGGCTCCCCGGCAACGTGCCGCGCATGCTGTCCGACGACTGCGACGCCATCATCCGCCGCGGATCGTGGCCCGTCCCACCGGTCTTCGGTCTGCTCGAACACCTCGGCGTGGCCGAGGAGGAAATGTACCGCGTCTTCAACATGGGGATCGGCTACGTGCTGGCGGTCCGGCCCAAGTCGGTGGAGGCCGTCGTCCGGCGGCTTACCAAGTCGGGCGAGCAGGCTGCCGTGATCGGTCGCGTGCGAAAGGGCACGGGCCGGGTGGAGATCGTCTGAATGCGGCGCAGCGGGCTTCTCATCAGCAGCATCGTCCTCGCACTGAGCGGATGCGTCGCGACCAAGCCGCGCCCGCCCGTCGAATTTCAGAGCGAGCCGTGGACGTTCGCGCAAGTCCCGGGCTTCAAGCTGACCTCGGCGCACTATGTTGTTCACACGACGCTGCGCGATCCGGTGCTGCGAGAGGCGCTGCCCGGTTTCGTCGAGGCGGCCTACGAGAACTACACGCGCCTCGTGCCGCCGGCCCGCACGCCGCCGGAGCGCATGCAGGTCTTCCTGTTCGCCGGCCGCCACCAGTGGGAGGCATTCACGCGCCGCTTCACCGGCCCGCGTGCCAGCACGTTCCTCCAGGTCCGCAACGGCGGCTACTCCGAGCGCGGCGTATCCGTCATCCAGTACGTGTCGCACGAGGTGACGTTCCCGCTGTTCGCGCACGAGGGCTTTCATCAATATCTATACAAATGTGTGCCGACGCCGGTGCCGCCCTGGGTACACGAGGGCCTGGCCGTCTGCTGTGAAGGGCAGCGCTGGGATGATCACGGCATCCGGGAATTCGATCCCTGGTACAACCCGTCGCGCCGCAACGAACTGGCCGCGGCCCTGATCGGCGACTACCTGCACCCGCTGCGCCGCCTGTTGGAGACCGACGCCGGGCACATCATCTCCGGCAGCAACCGGTCCGTGGGCGCCTACTACGGGCAGGTCTGGGCGCTGGTGCTGTTTCTGCGCGAGGGTGAGGGCGGCAAGTATGCCGCCGGGTTCCAGCGCCTGTTGGCCAGCCTGTCCGCAGCCGACACGGAACAAAGCGCCCGTGCGGCGCACATCTGGTCGGACCAGCGCGATTTCAACTACGGGCGCGATCTGTTCTGCAACTTCATCAGCGCCGACCTGGAGACGGTCGAGCGCGAGTACGTCGCCTTCATGCGCGCGCGCTTTCTCGGCCCGGGTTGACGGGCCGGCTCAGGAGAGCTTCCGATGTCCGAGACTCCCGCCATCATTCAGTTCGACGACTTCCTCAAGCTGGACCTGCGCGTTGCCACGGTGCTCCAGGCGGAGCCCCATCCGGCGGCCGACAAGCTGCTGGTCCTCCAGGTGGACTTGGGTACCGAGCAGCGCCAGATCATCGCTGGCATCCGCGGCTATTACGAGCCCGCCGCGCTGGTTGGCAAGCAGATCATCGTCGTGGCGAACCTGGCGCCGCGCAAGATGCGCGGCCTGGACAGCAACGGCATGCTGCTCGCCGCGACCAGCCCCGACCACACGCAGGTCATCCTGCTGACCACCGAACGGCCAATCGCCGCCGGCGCGCGCGTGTCCTGACCAATGCGGCTCAGTTGCTCTGCGGCTCGACCGTGTAGCTGGTCTCCAGCGAGCTGCCGGCCGGGTTGAACGTGAACCGCACGATGTCGCCGCAGCGCACGTTCAGGTCCTCCTGCAGCACGATCTGCTGGCCCTCGCCCAGCGGCGCGTTCAGGTCATCCCCATACAGCCCGCCGGCCGTCGCGATGTAGACTCCCGCGCCGCAGTTCACGCTCAGTGTGGCCTCTTTGCCGGCCTCGACCAGCCCCAGCCCGGCGAACCCGAAGTCGGTCCGCTTGTTAGCCGACGTGAAGAGCTGGCCGAGCCCGCCACTGATCGCGCCGACATAGATCTCCGGGTCCAGCGGCTTGGTCGTCCCGTTGTAGAGCTTGATCGTGATCGTCGACGGCTGCGGCGGGGGATTATCGTCGGGCCCGAACTGAATGGTGCAGCCGGCCGCGGCCAGCGCCAGCACCACCCCCACCAACCGAACAGCACCCATGGTCTGTCTGACGCACATCCGGGGCTCCTTTGCTCGATTTCAACCCACGCGGCATGGTAGCATGTGTCGTCGGGCCACGAAAGGAACGCGAGCATGAGCGCGGAACGCCGCGAGTCCACATCGTTACTGATCACCCGCATCGGCACCCTGGCCGTTGTGCCGCCGGGACCGCTGCCCGGCCCGCGCATGGGCCAGATCACCATGATCCCCAACGCCGCCCTCCTGGTGCGCGATGGACGCATCGCCTGGTTCGGACCCGCCCGCGACGCCCCGCTCGACGAAGGCGCCATGCAGCTTTCCGCCGGCGGCGGCTGCGTCATCCCCGGCCTGATCGATCCCCACACGCACATCCCGTTCGTCGGTGACCGCAGCGGCGAGTTCGTCCGGCGCTTGGCCGGCGAATCCTACCTGTCCATCATGGAGTCCGGCGGCGGCATCCGCAGCACGTGCCGCGCCGTCCGCAACGCCAGCCTGGATGAGCTCGTCTCCGCCAATCTGCCGCGCCTGCACCGCATGCTCGAGAACGGCGTGACGCGCATCGAATGTAAGAGCGGCTACGGCCTGTCGCCTGAGCACGAGCTGAAGCAGCTCGAAGCCATCCGGGAGCTTGGCCGCCAGCAGCCAATCGAGCTCGAAGCCACCTACCTCGGGGCCCACGCGCTCCCGGATGACTTCGACGGTCGGCCCGATGAGTTCATCGAGACCATCGCCAGCCCGCAACTGTTCGCCGAGATCGCGCGCCGCGGCCTCGCGCGCTTCTGCGACGTCTTCTGCGATCGCGGGGCCTTCGACGCGGCGCAGGCCCGCCGGGTGCTGGAGCGCGCCGCGGCGGCCGGTCTGCGGCCGAAGCTGCATGCCGACGAGCTGGCCCAGATCGGCGCCACGCGCCTGGCCGGCGAGCTGCGTGCGGTCTCGGCTGACCATCTGGAGCACATCGATGACGCCGGCATCGCGGCGCTGTTGGCCACGGGGGCCGTCGCGGTCGTCCTGCCCGGCACGTCGTTCTACCTCGGTATCCCGCATTGCGACGCCCGCCGGCTGATCGCGGCCGGGTTACCCGTCGCGCTGGCGACCGACTTCAATCCCGGCTCCTGCATGATCGAGTCGTTGCCCTGGATCATGAACATCGCCTGCTGCCAGTTGCGGATGACGCCCAACGAAGTGCTGACCGCCTGCACGGCGAACGCGGCCACGGCACTCGACGTCCACCGCCATGCGGGCGCTATTGAAATCGGCTTCGTGGCTGACCTGACGATCCTGGACGTTCCCTCGCTGGAAGCGTGGTTCTACACGCCCGGCCGCCCGCGCGTGCGTGGCGTGGTCAAGTCCGGGCACATCGTCTATCGCCGCCCTGAGCACTACCTGTAATCACGGTCCGCCGGGCGTGGGAGTTCCACGGAAGTCGCGCCCACCAGTGCCAGCCAATTCATCCGCCGCACCAGCCAGTTCTCGCCGCTGCCCGGCACCGGCCGGAGCAGGCGCCGGCGCAGCGCGCCGTGCAGGCAATGCAGGATGCGCGGCTCCGGATGAAACCGGCACCGCGCCGTGACGCAGTGCGACTCGAAGACCAGCTCGAACACGGACGCCATCGTCACCTCGAAGCGGTCCCCGCTGGAGACTTCCAGAACGTCCGGCTGCCCGCTGCGGTGCCAGCCCACGTGCGGCAGGTACAACGCGGAGCGCAGAATGGCCAGCAGCGGCGAGGCGTGGCTCACGACGACTGCCGCGATCTCCGGGCCACGTAGCCATCGCACCAGCCAGCGCGTCAGGCGGCTGGCAACATCGTACAGGCGCTCCGTGCGATGCCACTCCCGCAGGTCGCCGGCCAGTCGCACTGGCACATGCAGCGTCCCGCCGATGCACTCGGCCGTCTGCCGCGTGCGGGCCAGCGGCGACGCGTAGATCGCCTCGGCCGCGGAATCCGCGAGCACGGCGGCGGCCTGCGCGGCCTGCTCCCACCCGGTTGGCGACAACGGCGGTCCGGGCAGCTCGTCGCCCGGCTGCCGGCAGCGATAGTCCGGCAGTCCATGCCGGACCAGCCACAACCGTCGCACAGTGCTCACGGGCCGGATCCCTCCGCGCCGGGGGCTGAGCCGGGCGCGCGGGCCCTGGACAGCAGCCCGACACCGCGGCGCAATCGTGCCTTCACTTTTTCCATGAGCACGAGCGGATTGCTCCGAATCTCATCGGCCGATGGCCGGCCGCCTTCGAGTTCCTTGAGCACCAGCCCCAGCCCCTGGGCCAGATCGCGAAACGCGGCCGGGAGTTGCGCGGAGTAGCCGGGGCCGGGGTCCAGCCGCCAGGTGCCGTCCACCCGCACCAGCCGTGCCCGCCGCGCCGGCAACCGCCCTTCCAGCATGTAGGCGACGTCAGCGACATCGCCGTCCACGGCTTCATCCAGCAGCTCGACACGCCGACTGAACACCCCCAGCCCATCGCCGACATAGAGCGCGAGATCATCCGCGACGTACGCCTGGTCAACCGTCTGCGCTACGCCCAAGCCAACGCGCTCACGCAGCCAATGACACAGCTGCTCGTTGGTGCCCAGGAAATCGTCCACCGCCAGCAGCAGCTCGACCACGTCCGCCCCGTGCGGCGGCGCGATCTGCGCCACCAGCGCGCGATATTGCCGGTCCGCGCGCCGCTTCATCAGGTCCTGTAGCGTCTCGCGCGGCCCGGCGGTGCTCACCGGCACCGCTGCGGCCTCGCGGGTCGGCGGACGCGCGCACCCGTCGCCAAACGGCGCCGCGCACGCCAGCGCAATCCACACGCCGCACCTGCACATGTTTCGGCGCGGATGAGCTCGCATGACACCTGCTGCTAGTGCGGCTTCGCCAGCGGAGCCAGGCGCTCCGGGTGCGAGGCCCGTGCCCGGATCAGATACGCCTCCAGCCAGCCGCGCGTCTTGTCCGGGTGCATCTGGGCGTACAGGATCGCCTCGTGGTCCATTTCGTTGATCCGGTCGTTGGCCGCCCGCAGGGCATCCATGCTGATCTGCAGCGCCGTTTCGACCGGCATGCGCTCCGGGTTGATGTCGATCCCGAAGTACCCCTGGTACCCGTACATCTTCAATGTATAGAGGAACGCCTCCAACTGCTCCGGGCCGATCACGCCCACGTTCAGGTCCTGATCGTAGTTGCCCAGCGGCTGGCTATTGCAGTGCGTGTGCGCCAGGCGCCCTTCCGACAGCGGCCAACTGTACGAGTACGCGAGGTCCTCGTAACCCATGAGCACGTGCCCGATCTCCGGGTTCAGGCAGCACAGCGCATGCCCCTGCTCCAGCAGCTTGCGATTCTCCGCGTGCTTCAGACGCGCCTCGACCATGTGGCCGAGCATGAGCCCCTCCGGCGTCGTGCCGAACAGAATGTGGCCCCGCGGCTCGTACGGCTTCGGCTCGAATGCGATCCGCACGCCCGGCACCGTGTCCAGCGCCTCGGCCAGACCATCCGCAAAACGCGCCCGCATGCTCACGAAATCGACGCCGAACGGATTCTCGTAGCCATCAATGCCCGGCCAGACGATGGCGAAATCGGTGTCCAACCGTTTGTTGAGCGCAAAGGCCCGCTTCGTCCGTTCGATCGCCATCTTGCGCGGCTTCTCCAGCGGGCTCGACAGCGAGCCCCACTCGAAATGATCATCCCAGAACAGCAACGGGATCACGGTAAGCAGCCGGATCCGCGAATCGGCGCAGAACTTCTGCCAAAGGTCGACGTTCTCCTCGTTGATCTCGTTCGGGTAGTGCGCCTCCAGCCCCTGCAACCCGTGGGACGCCAGCGACGCCGCACGCTCGAGACGTTGCTCGATCGACTGCTCATCGCCGTACTTGTCGTGAAAGCGGCTGTTCGGCGGTGAGAAGAACCAGATGCCCGCTGAGAACTTCATCTCAAGTTGAAACGACTGCAGATGCTTGAGCAGTTCCTCGGGGTTTCGGCGAGTGGCTTGCGGACGCAGATCGGCGAGTGCCATCACGGGCCTCCTCAGGGCTGGCAGGATCGCGAGGCCGCGCAGCGCCTCAAGCGCCGCGCGCCGCACGACCTCACACGGGGATTCGCCGTAGCTTCACCCCCACTGCCATTGTGTGTCAAGGAAAAGCCTGCGGCACACCCTGGCTGCGGACGCCGCGGGGTCAACGAACGATCGGCTGGATATTGGCCGATGCGCGAATCCACGCACGGCAGACGGCATCCGAGCCACCGCAGGGGCGGCGCCAAAATCAACACAAATGTTTATAAAGAAATGACTTACGATCAATTCGGCGACCGGCGCGGAGTCCGCTCGGGAACAGGGTCCGAAAAAAATGCGATAGACCGATAAAAAGCGGTTGACACCGGCATACCCGGAAATATACTTCCGGCGCTTCTTTCCCCTCCGGAGAGCACCGGGCCTGCCGCATGGCACTCGGTGCCCTCTTTTTATGCGGACAGAGAATCGGCCTTCCTGACGCCACGAGGGCGTTTCGGCAGTCTGCGAGACTGTATAATTCCTAACTCGATGAGCTCCTGCGGATCCCTTGCGATGTTTATCTGACGCATCATTCGAGCCAATGGGGACTGGATCGATGGCCACACCGATTCCTGAACTCCGCTGTGCCCTCTGCGGGGAACCGATCGACGCCTTGGGCGCATTCTTCCGAACTTCGGGCGACTTTCTGCCGCCCAAGGATCCCCTGGTGCCTTTCTGCAACGCGCCGCTGCACTGGAATTGCTACGCCGACTGGTCCGAACGGCCGCGTTTCGCGCGCCTGTACGTCGAGGCCTGGGCCGCCGCCAATCGCAAGAACCCGTTCTGGTGGCGGATCTTGCACGACGCGGGGGTCTACGTCTCCGCCAACCCGGAGCGCCCGGTCGAGGAGGCGTCGGTGCGCTGCTGGGCCGTCGGCAGTGAGATCCGCGTGCCGCTGCCCAAGTGGACCGCCTGGCTCGCGAATCCGGACGCCGTCACGCCCGGCCTGCAACCGCTCGAGCGCGAAACGCTGGCAGCCGTGCTGCCCACGCTCCGCGCGCGCTTCCCCGATGACCACGCCGTGGTGGACGCGATCGACCCCGCCGAAAAGCGCGGCGGTTCGTCCCAGGCTCGTTCGGCACCCAAGCCTTGAGGCGTCCCATCAGGAAGTCCGGATCACAACGGGTGTCGAACGCTCGCCACCGTGGCGACGTCCAGCCATAAAATAGCTGGGTCGAAAACCGAGCGGCGAGCTCGGCCGCGCCAAGGAGCTAATGATGCTGCGAACTCAGAACGCGGTTGTGCTGTGTTCCCTGATCATCCTGCACCAGGTAGCCGTGACGCGCGCTCAGAGTCCGCCGACGCCGACGGCCAGTGCCCCCGCGCCAGTCAGCACCGAGCGACCCGCACCGCCCGCGTCGCCGCACCCCGGTTGGGAAAAACTCAAACAACTGGCCGGTGAGTGGATCGCCGCCGTCGATGCCGCCGCTGAGAAGGATACATCGGCCGATGCGGTGCTGCCCCTGTGCATCTACCGCGTGACGTCTGCAGGCTCAGTCGTACAGGAGACGCTTTTCCCCGGCACACCCCACGAGATGGTCACGATGTACCACCTCGACGGTCCGGACCTCGTTCTCACACATTACTGCGCACTCGGCAATCAGCCGCGCATGAGGGCTGAGCCGCCGGGCGCGCCGAACAAGCTCGTCTTCAAGTTCGCCGGGGGGACGAACATCGATCCGGCGAAGGATGGGCACATGCACGATCTGACGCTGACGTTCATCGACGCCGACCACGTGCGGGCGGAGTGGGCTTCCTATGCCAAGGGCAGACAGAGTGGCGTGAAGACGTTTGAGATGAAGCGCAAGAAGTAGCCGCGCCGCGCGGGGCCCGCATGTCGGCTGACCCGATGCATCCCGACGACGACGATGACCGGCCGCTCGAGGCCCGGTTGCCGCCGCCGGTGGTCGCGACGCCCAGCGACCTGCGGGGAGAGCCCGCCCAGCCGCTCGTGTGGTGGACGCCAGGTTGGCAGGATCTCGTGCGGCACGTGGGCTATCGGTGGGTCTACCTGCTGCCGGCGGCGGGGCTGCTTTTGCTGCTGGGCGGTGCGGTCATCTTTCCGCCCCTGGCCGGGGTGATGGCGTTACTCGGTGTGAAGCTGCTGATTGTGGTCGGCGCACTGGCCATCACGTTGACAGGGTACGTGATCCGGCGGGCGGTGCGGGCGCGGCGCGAGCCATTCTGCATTCACTGCGGGTACAACCTGTCGGGCTTGCCGGACAACTATCGCTGCCCCGAATGCGGCCGGCCGTATACATGGCGGCTCATCGCGGAATACCGCCGCGACCCGCGCTGGTTCATCGAGCGCTACAAGGCCCGCCAGAAGCTGCCGCCGGCCGGCCCGACGTTACCGGCCGGTCCCAGCGCGAAGCCTCGCCGCCGCGACGGCACGTGACGTGACCCTTACGCAGTCTCCGGCTCAATCACGACCGCTGTGCCGTAGCAGAGCACCTCGGTCGCGCTCGCGCGGCTGGCGATCTCGGACGCATCGTAGCGCAGACCGACAACGGCGTTTGCGCCGAGTGCGACGGCGTGATCGATCAGCAGGTCGTAGGCCTGCTGCCGCGCCTGCTCGCACATCTCCGTGTAAGCCCCGATGCGACCGCCGACAATGGACTTGAGCCCGCCCAGGATGCCCTGCGGGATCGTCGGGGCCCGGACGATGATGCCGCGCACGACGCCCAGGTAGCTCTTGATGCGGTAGCCTTCGATGACGAAGGTCGTCGTAACGGGAATCGACATTGCACGTCCTCCGCGCCACGCCACCCGCGGCTCGTGTGCCAAGCGCAACTATAGCGACGCGTGACCGTGCGTGCGAGTGCCACCGTGCGCAGCGCTGCGCTCGGCCGGCACGAAGCGAAACACGCAATCGAACAGCTTGCCGCCAACGCGCGCCGCCACAGCCTCGTCCTTGAGCACCGCCGACCACAGCGTGTCACACGTGAAGCGGGCGTGGAAGTTGCTCTCGATCGCCCGGCCCATGCCGTGCAGAATGAGCAGGTCGGCATCCGCGCTGGCCGCCACGAACTCCTCCGACAGCGCCGCCAGGTCGATCAACGGCACCGCACTGCCCGTCGCGACCACGCCCAGCCGGCCGCCGGTCAGGGCCGCCTGCAGCGCGCCGTCCAGTGCCGCGCAGCGTTCCAGCAGCGGCACCAGCTCCGCGGCGGTGACGTCGTTCAGCGCCGGCGCGCTGTTCGCCGCCAGCGTCACCCGTGCTCCGGCCTGCACCAGCCACCGCGCCAGCGGCACACAGCCCAGCACGATGTCACTGCCGGCGTTGTCCACGAAGAACACGACGTGCCTGTACGCCGGCGCAGCGCTCCAGCGCCGCCACCACGCCGCCACGTCATCGATTAGCCACGGCCGCGCGGGCTGCGACGCGCGCGCGTGTCCAAACGCCGTCGTGCCAGCACGGTGCCGCTGAATCGTCGCGGCGGATCCCAGGTCAAAGATGTTTCCCGCCATCAGGCCCTGCACCAGCAGTTCCTGGCGCTGGGCCGGCGCGGCCCCGTCCAACTCGGCCAGCACATCCGGCAGCAGCCGCAGCGCCGTGTCATTCTCCCGCTGCTTGACGCCCGCGAACGGATCGTCGAAGCCATAACGACACAGCGCGGCCCGGCGCAGTTCCGTGAAGACCACGATGTCGAGCGGCCCGCCGGGTTGCGTGGTCCCATCCAGCGCCGCATACGCCGCCAGGTAGTCGCGCCGCACGGCCGCCAGGCGCTCCGCCGGCGGCGCATACTCCTCCTGAATCAGTGGAATCAGCACGTCGTCCAGGTGCCAGCGGAAGAGCGCCTGCCATCGCGCGCGGCCCGCCGCATCCGTCGCCAGGTCCCAGTCACAGCGGCGATACCCCGCCGGGTCCGCCAGTTGTCGCAGGTCGGCCATTCGTCCTCCGGGCGGCTGTCATCGCCGTGTCGGGCGCATACAATCTGCCGCATCATGATCGCTCCGGAAGCATATCACAACGTGCGCACCTGGCTGGCAGGCTGCCGGCAGCCATTGCTCTTGACGCATCGGCGGCCCGACGGCGACGCGCTCGGTGCCATGGCGGCCATGACCTATGCGCTGCGCGCCCTCGACCTCAACCCGCGGCCGGCGCTGTACGAGCCGCTCCCGTCACGCTATGCGCTGCTCGCCCGAGACATCTGCTGGCAACTCTGGGCGTCCGAGCGGGCGCGCCTGGTCGCTGAGTGTGACGCCGTGGTGGTCCTCGACACCTGCGCCTGGTCGCAGCTCGAGCCGGTCGCGGACTATCTCCGGACGGCGCCGCGGACGCTGGTAATCGATCACCATCCCACCCGCGACGTGCTCGGGCAGCGCGCCGGCGACCTGCTGTTGTGCGACGAATCCGCCGGCGCCGTGTGCCTCCTGGTCGCTGAGTGGATGGAGACGGTCGGCCTGCCGATCGAACCGCCGACGGCCCGCGCGCTGCTGACGGGGCTGGCGACCGATTGCGGCTGGTTCCGTTTCGCCAATACCGATGCACGCCTGTTGAACATGGCGGCCCGACTCGCCGTCGCCGTTCCTTCGATTAACGACATCTATCGCGCCATCTACGAGCAAGACTCCCCCGGCAAGCTGCGCCTGATCGGGCGGATGCTGCTGTCGCTCGAGCTACTGGCAAACGACAAGCTCGCCGTGCTCAAGCTCCGTCAGGCCGATTTCGCCGCCGCCGGCGCCGACGGCACCATGACGGAGGACATCGTGAACGAAGCCGGGCGCCTGAACGGCATCGAGGCCACCGTGCTGTTCACCGAGGAGCCCGACGGCAGCGTGCGCGTCAACTTCCGCAGCAAGCAGACGCTGGACGTTGCCGCGCTTGCCGCCCAGTTCGGCGGCGGCGGTCACCAGCGCGCCGCGGGCGCCCGCCCGCACGGGTCCTGGGACGAGGTTGTCGCGCGCGTCACCGCCGCGACCGCGGCCGCGCTCCGCACCTAGCCGCCCGGACGGCGCGCGGGCTACAGGTTCTCCAGGATAAAGTTGAGCTGCAGCGTGTCCCAGTGCGCCCCGCCCACGCCGTGCCCGTCGGAGGGGTAGATCATCAGGTCAAACTGCCGGTTCGGCCCCCGCGCCGCCTCGATGAACTGCCAGACGTTCGTCAGGTGCACGTTGTCGTCCACCGCGCCGTGCACCAGCAGCAGCCGCCCGTGCAGCGTCCCCGCCGCCGTCACCGCCGACGACGCCAGATAGCCCTCGATGTTGTGCTCGGGCATGCGCATGAGCCGCTCGGCGTAGACCGAATCGTAGTTGCGCCAATCCAGCAGGGCCGAGCCCGCGATCCCCATCTTGAACATCTGGCTGTGCGTCAGCGCGAACGCCGCCATGAAGCCGCCGTAGCTGTGCCCGACGATCCCGACGCGCGTCAGGTCCGCGCATTCATGCGCGGCCAGCCAGCGCAGGCTCTCTTCCAGGTCGGCCAGCTCCACCACGCCCAGCTTCTGCCACGCGTGCCACGCGCTCACCGCGCCTTCGCCGCCCGCTGAATGGGGATCCACCGCCCAGATGATGTAGCCCTGCTGCGCCAGCCACTGATGAAATGCGTAGTCCCCCGCCTCCCAGCGATTCTCGACCATCGGCATGTGCGGCCCGCCGTACACCAGCGTCAGCACCGGATACTTGCGGCTGCGATTGAAATCCGGCGGCCGCAGGATACACGCGTGCAGATTGTGGCCCGCCGGCGTCGGCACCGTGACCATCTCCGGCGTGCTCAGGCGATACTCGCGCAAGGCCGGCACCTCATTGGCGCTGATGACCCGCTCCAGCTCGCCGTTGGCACGCCGTAGGTGCACCTGCGTCGGCGCCGTGATGCTGCTGAACGTATCGAAGAAGTACCGGAATTGCGGGTCGAAGTTTACGCCATGGCTGAAGCCCGGCGTGGTTAGCCGTTCCAGCCCACTGCCGTTTAGCCGGACACGATACGCGTGCGACTCGACGTGGCTATCGCGCGTGCCGGAAAAATAGACCCAGCCGTTTACTTCATCGACGCCATGCAGCGCGCGGACCTCCCACGCGCCGGACGTCACGCGTCCGAGGAGCGTTCCATCCGCTGCGTAGTGATAGAGATGCGCCCACCCGTCCTGCGTGTTGCGCCAGACAAACGTGCCGTCCTTCAGCCAATGCGGCGGTCCGTAGTACTCCACCCACGCGGGCGAGTTCTCGACCACGAGGGTCTGCGTCGTCCCGGGCTCCACGCCGGCGGCATCCAGGTGCAACCAGCGCTGCTCCCGGTCCTGCACCGCGAACACCACCCGCCCGTCCGGCGACCACGACACGCCGGAGATGAGGATGTCGGTGCCTTCGTACGCCGCGAGATCGACCCAGGTCGTCGCGCCGCCGGTGGTGGGCACGATTCCCAGGCGCACGCGCGGATTCGGGTCCCCCGCCTTCGGATAGCGCAGCTCCTGGACTTTCGGCCGGATGGGCACATAGTCCACCAGCGGGTAGACCGGCACCTCGCTCTCATCGAGCTGCAGGTACGCCAGGTGGCCGCCGTCCTCGGACCACCAGTACGCCCGCCAGTTGCCGCGGCCATACAGCTCTTCCTGGTACACCCAGTCCAGTACGCCGTTGAGCAGCGTGGGGCTGCCATCCTGCGTGAGCTGCTTCTGCTCCGCGGTCGTCGTGTCGATCGTGTACAGGTTGTTGTCACGGACGAAGGCCACGTGCATGTTGTCGGGACTGATCGTCAGCTCGGGGCACTCGCCGGGCTGCTCGGTCAGACGGACCAGCTGGCCGTGGGCGAAGTGATAGGCATACCAGCGCTGGGCGTGCTCCAGCAGCGCCAGGCCGCGGTCAGCGCTGAACTGCGCCGGGTGCCGCGCGCCGCGCGCCGCCGCCCCCGCGTCGAAATCGCCCTGCGCCAGCAATGCCCTCTCCAGCGCGCCAGAGTCGTACGCCGGCTGCGCGGCGTCGCTGACCGCGTCCACCTGCTGCAGCACGTCGTCGCGCCACTCGAGGTAATGCCGCCCGTCGTCGAGCCACGTCAGCCCCCACGCGTGACTCACGTTGAAATCGACCGGGTTCGGCCCGTAGACCGATTCCAGCGTCAGGCGCTTCAGACCGCCGCGCGGCGCTACGCAACCGCTCAGACCGGCGCTCGCCGCCAGGGCCAATACCGCAACGCAGCGCCCCCAGGCTGCCCGTCGAACCGCACTGCTGGCCACGCGCATCTCCTCACACGCCCGCCACCACCCGCCCGGGCGTGCGACGTATCCTACCCGGCGTGCACGCGAACGAAAGCCCGCCCTGCCTGCCGTTGCGTTCCGGCGCCGCTTTTGCTTTCATGCTGGCGCCGCGCGTGGAGCCCTGGATGGACTTCGCCAACACGACTGACCTGGACAGCGCCCGACTCGAGCGGCTCTACACCCGCCACACTTGGCCCTATCGGCACGACCGGCTCACCGTCCGGGTGCGCTGCAGCCGCGGGGCGGCCTTCTCCGGCACGTGCTACTACACCGACGGGCGCATCTTCGTAAACCTCGGCCGGCGAAACACCTATCCGTACGTGCTGAGTACGCAGATCGCCCGCTCGCAGTCGAACCGGACGCACTGGTGGCGCGAGACGTATCGCCTGGTGCTGCCGGACGCGTACCAGCTCGCCCTCTTCGTCTACCTCCACGAGCTGTACCACTTCCTGGTCAAG
Organism: Phycisphaerae bacterium; assembly: GCA_017999985.1. Lineage (NCBI taxonomy): Bacteria > Pseudomonadati > Planctomycetota > Phycisphaerae > Phycisphaerae bacterium. The sequence continues at coordinate 146,149 of JAGNKU010000004.1, forward strand.
GCCGCCGGCCACAATCCGCGCCGCAAGGAGGCGATGTGCGACCGCTTCGCCGCGCGGGCGCTCGTGGACGCGTGTGGGGCGCGCGTGCACGACGCGCGCGGCCGGCCGGTCGCCAGGTCCAGTTGGGACTTCCAGGATCTGCACGGCTTCGTGGCGGCGGCGCCCAAGGTGCCCGTGCAGGGCACACTCTTCGGCGGCATCGAGCCGCGCATCATCCCGGTGACCATCTACGGCGTCCGCACCGGCACGCGCCGGCCCGAGCGGCGCCCCTAGCCGCGCTGCCCGCCGCGTTGCGCGCTGTACATCCCGCCGATCGAGGGCCAGAATGCCCAGGTTTGTAAGGCCGGGTGCGCCGCGGAGACGGCGCCGCATGTTCGCTCAAGTGGAGGATCCTGAGATGCTTCGCACGTCATTCGCACTTGTCGTCGGCGCTGCTCTGTGCCTGTCGCTCGCCGGCTGTCAGCAGCCGCGTCTGGATGAGATGATGGTGCAGCCGCCGCGGCCGACTGAGCTCGACCGCCTCAACGCTTTCGTCGGCACGTGGGAAGGCACGTCGGAGATGAAGCTGCTGGGCAGCGGCGAGACCCTGCAGAGCACGGGCACAAGCACTGTCACCTGGGAGGCCAACCAGTGGCTGCTCGTCGAACGTTTCGAAGACACCATGGGGACCGCAGAGACGAAGTACGCCGGCCTCTGCATCTGGTCCTGGGACGCGAGCACCGGCAAGTACCGCCTGGACTTTTTCGACAATTTCGGCGGCGGCGGGTCCGGCACGGCGACGTACGACGAGGCGCAGCAGACCTGGCACATGACCGTCAAGACCAACTATGGCGGCCAGACCGGCTGGAGCGTGGGCACGGCGACGTTCACCGACCCCGACACGATGGAGTGGGAGCACACGCAGTGGGACAGCCTGAAGCTCACGAAGTGCGCGGAGATGAAGGGCACGAGCCGCCGCAAGTAAGCGCGCCGGGGCGCCGCCGCAATCCAGCCGCGCCCGGGACACGCGCGCGGGTCGTGCGGATGTGTGCTATTCCTTCCCGACGTAGGTGCGGGTGCGCGTGTCGACGCGGATCGTGTCGCCCATCTTGATGAACAGCGGCACGCGCACCACCAGGTGGTTCTCGAGCGTCGCTTCCTTCAGGACGCTGCCGGCATTGCCGACCGAATGCGACGGCGCCGCGGTTTCGGCCACGGCCAGGCGGATGATCTCGGGCATTTCCAGCGCGAGCGGGCGGTCGTCGACGAACATGACGCGATACTCTTCGCCCTCCTTCAGGAACGGTTCACAGCCGTGCAACTGCACGCCGCTCAGCGCGTGCTCCTCGAACGTCGCGCTGTCCATGAAGACGTAGGCCCCGCCCTTCGCGTAGAGGTATTGCATCGCGCGCATGGCGTGCGAGACCTCTTCGATCGGCTCCAGGTCCGCCAGCGTGCGGTCCACCGGGTGGCCGTCGCGCACGTCGCGCAGCGACACGTGCACCGTAGGCCGCTGCTTGCCCGTGTGCCGCTCCTGGAAATCGGTCACCGAGTAGACATGGTTCTGATGACGGATCAACATGCCACGCTTGAGAGGGATGTTCATGACGTGCTCTCCGACATGCGAGTGGCTGCGCCTATTATACCGTATCCCGGGGTCGGAGGGACCCCCCAGCCGCGAACGCGGGGCGGCCGGATCGACCCCACCGGCAGCCCGCTGCCGGGTTGCCACGCGGCCCCTGCACGGGCCGATGCGGGGAGGTTTGACGCCCGCGGTCCCGGCCCCTAGTTTGAGCCACACAGCGCCCCAGCAGAGGTAACGTGCGATGATCGATCGTGGAGTCTATGCCAAGGTGCCGGCCGGGACGCACTTGCCGTCCGCGGTGAATGTCATCGTGGAAATTCCCAAAGGCCGGCGGAGCAAGTTCGAGGTCGATCAGGCGACGGGGCTGATCCGGCTGGACCGCTACCTGTACTCGTCGAGCCACTACCCCGGCGACTACGGGTTCATCCCGCAGACGCTGGCCGAGGACGGCGACAACCTGGACGTGCTGGTGATGGTGAACGAGCCAACGTTCAGCGGCTGCCTGATCCAGGCCCGCGTCGTGGGACTGTTCCGGATGATCGACCGCGGGCAGCACGACTACAAGGTGCTCGCGGTGCCGAGCTCCGATCCGCTGTTCGCGGAGATCAGGGATCTCCCCGACGTGCCGAAGCACTACCTGCGCGAAGTCGAGCACTTCTTTGCCAGCTACAAGCTGCTCGAGGGCGTGACGATCATCACCGAGGGCTGGGACAACGCCACCGCGGCCAGCACGGAGGTGCACGCGTCGGTGGACCGGTTCATGGCGGAGCTGGCCCGCCGGGCGAAGAGCCAGTTGGGCTGACGAGGAGTTGACATGGTCACCGTGCTGCTCACGTGCGGGCTGATCGTGCTGGCGCGCATCGCCGACGTCTCGATCGGGACGATCCGGACGATCAACGTCGTGCAGGGCCGCCGATCACTGGCGCTGGTGCTCGGGTTCTTCGAGGTGCTGATCTGGGTGTTCGTCGTCTCGCGCGTGATCAGCGAAATCCGCCAGCCGGCCTATGCCCTGGCCTACGCGCTGGGCTTCGCGCTGGGGAACTGGGTGGGGATGACGATCGAGGCGCGCCTGGCGATGGGTCGGCAGGTGGTGCGGATTTTCAGCCGACAGGGACCGGAGCTCGCGGTGGCGCTGCGCGAAGCGGGGCTGCGCGTGACGCAGTTCGACGGTTACGGGCGTGACGGTCCGGTGCAGCAGCTGTTCATCGAGGTGGAACGCCGGTCGGCCAGCAACGTGATCACGCAGGCGCGGGGGCTGGACCCGGCGTGCTACTACATGGTGGACGACGTGCGGTTCGCGTCGTCGCAGATGGTGCAGGCGAGCCAGCCCACCGGCTGGCGGGCGGTGTTCAAGAAGAAGTAACTGGCGGACACGGCGGCAGCAGCGGCGCGCGGGCCGTCACTGCACGTGCTCCGGCGCGGGTGGCACGGTTTGGCGCAACCAAGCCGTGGCCGCGTGCCGGACCTACCGGCGTCGAGTCCGCTTCTGCACATGCTCCGCGGTGATGACCGAGCGCAGGCCGCCGCGGGGGTTCCAGTCCGTCTCGATGCGCATCCAGCGCGGGTGCAAGACGGCGACCAGCTCGTCGAGAATCCGGTTCGTGACCGCCTCGTAGAAGATGCCCTCCTCGCGGAAGCCCTGCAGGTAAAGCTTCAGGCTCTTGAGTTCCACGCACAACCGGTCGGGAACATACTCGATCACGACCGTGCCGAAATCCGGCTGCCCCGTGACGGGGCAGCGGCTCGTGAACTCCGGCGCCACATGCCGGATCGTGTAATCGCGCCGGGGACTGGGGTTGGCAAACGTCTCCAGACCGTAGTTCTTGCGCTGCGCCATGGCCTCACTCCGCATCCGCTGGGGCACCGGTCACCGGCCACCGCCGCCTGTCTGATAAGCCGGATCGCCGCCGGTCGCAAGCGGGTCACGGCCGAAACCGCCGGTGGCCTGGAAATCTGCATCGCGTCCGCCCGAATTCTCCATGCGGCGCAGTTGGCCCGCGGCGTGTGGCCCGGGCGCGTTCCGGAAACGGTGCGTTTTTCTAATTCCACTACCCGTTGTATGGATTACACTTACACCTGATGGAAACGATCGGCGGCGGTGGCGGCGGCCTGCTCGGGCGGCTGGGCGAAAGGGTGCTCGGGTACATTGCACTCGGGCTCATCGTCCTCGCCGGCGTGGCCTTGTGGCGCATGGGACCGGAGGGCCGCGGCGCGATCTGGAGCGGCATCTGGCGCACGGCGGTGTGGATCATCATCGCCGTCGGCCTGCCGTGGGGCGCGCGGCTGTTCATCAAGCGGATCCTGGAGGTCGGCTCGAATTGGGCCGGCGTGATCCTGCTGGTCGCGTTGGGCGTGGTGGACCTGGTGGCCGGGCTGATCCTGATGGGCGGCTGGCCCACGGGCGGCTGGGGCTGGGCGGCGGCGCTCGCAGCGCTGGCGCTGGCCGTGTCGTATAATTACCTGGTGACGGAGTATCTGTCGGAGCAAGCCGGCGGATGAGGGGTTGGCGAAGGGACCGATGAACACGAAGTACCAACCGGGCGCGCGAGTCAGCGAGTACGTACTCGAGGAGTGCGTGGGAGCCGGTGCGTTCGGCGAGGTCTGGCGCGCCCGGCACCACATCTGGGAGAACGAGCGCGTCGCGGTGAAGGTGCCGACCGAGCCGGAGTACGTCCGCTACCTGCAGCGCGAGGGCGTTGTCGTCCACGGCCTGCGGCACCCGAACATTGTGCGCGTACTGGGCCTGGATCCCTACGCTGAAATCCCCTACCTGGTCATGGAACTGGTCAGCGGCCCGTCGCTGCGCGACGTGCTGAACGAGCATCCGCAGGGCCTGCCGCTGCCGACGGTCAGCGTCATTCTCCGCGGTGTGCTGCGCGCCATGACGGCGGCCCACGAGGCCCACATCATTCACCGCGACCTGAAGCCGGGTAATGTGCTGCTGGATCTCGACGAACGGCCGCTGGCGGCGTTGGGCGTCGACGACGTGAAGGTCGGCGATTTCGGACTCGGCTTCGGCAATGCCGACGCGCTGCGCTCCATGGTCGTGCAGTCCGCGTCGATCGCGCGCACCGACGAGAGCGCCGTACTGGCCGGCACGCTGGCGTACATGGCACCGGAAGTTCGCGACGAGGGCCGCACGCCCGACCCGCGGGCCGACCTGTTCGCGATCGGCGTAATCCTGTTCGAGCTGCTGACGGGCAAACGGCCGGCGGGCGCGGAAGTGCCGAGCACACTGCGGGGCGACACGCCGGCGGCGCTGGACGAAGTGTTTCGCCGGCTCTACGCGCGTTATGACAACCGCTACGAGAGTGCGAATGCCGTGCTGCGCGACCTGGACGCACGGCTGGAGCCCGGTCGCACCGCGCGGACGCCGGGCGTGCCGCCACCACCGCCGCCGCCGACCGCGGGAGGCACGTATCTGCTCTGCCCGGCGTGCAATCGGCCGGTGGAGCGTGAGGACCAGTTCTGCACGCACTGTGGATTGCAACTGTCGAAATCGGTGCGGCGCTGCCTGAGCTGCGGCGGCTACCCGGGGCCGCATGACAATTACTGCATCTTCTGTGGGACGGCACTGGCGTCGTCCCGGGAGTAACGCGCCATGTGCCTGGCCGACGCGGGAATCACGTTCGTCTGGGTCGGCGGGATCCTGCTCGTCGGGTTCGTCGGCTTCTTCGTGATGATCGCGGCCGCGGTCGGCCGCGTGCTGCGGTTCATTGTCCGGTCGGTACTGGGACGCGGCGCGCGGTCGGCGCTTCCGACGCTGGCCGGGACGGCGGAGCGGGTCTGCGGGCACCCGCGCTGCGGGCACCTGAACCCGCGCGATGCCCGCTATTGTGCCCGGTGCGGCAGCGCGCTCGGGGCAACTGGGAATGTAGACGACTATGGATGAGCGCAGCCGGCATCGCCAGTTCGAAGACCAGTTCCTCCGGCAGTTGCGCGCCCGGGCGCAGGCCCTGCTGCGCCGCACGCTGCCGGCGGACCAGTTTCAACTCGAGACATTGCCGGATGGCATCGACACCGTGCGGGCGACGCTGACGCGACTGGAGCGTTTCGACCGCGCCCTCATCGAGCAATTGCCGGGGACACGGGCGGTGCAGATGCGCTTTCAGCAGCGCGTCTTCGGGCCGTTTTACTCGACGGTGGCGCGGCTGCGCGCGCAGACACTCGCCCCGCTGGAGGCCCTGGTCGCCAACGAGCCGGCCGGTCCGGTCGGACGCGAGCAGGTGCTGGACGCGCTCGCGCGCTACGAGCTGCTGCCACGCCGCGAGCGGCCCAAGCTGGCGGCGTTCGCGAGCGCGACCGGGTTCACGCCGGAGGCAAAGGCCCTCGTGCATTCCGGCAATACGCCGACGCTGGTCCTGCTGGGCGGGCGGCCCGACGGCGGCTGGGATGTCGAGCTGCCGGCTGCGCTGCGGCGCGGGGCGTGGGGCAAGTTGTTCGAGCTGGAGTCGCAGGACGAGCGGCTGAAGCGGCTGCTGTCGCACCTGGAGAAGAGCCGCGGGCAGCTCGAATCACGCGGCATCTCGGTGCCGGAGCTGGCGGAGCAGCTCGGGTTGGAGCGGGAGGCGACGGAAGCGCTGGTGCGGCAGGCGTGCCGGCATGATTCGCGCTTGCTAACCGTCGTGCATGAAGGCACGATTCACGTGTGTCGCAGCCCCCTGGGAGAAGAGAGCAACACGATGAGCCTGCGAAGCTGGATCCGGAAATTGCTGCGGCTGAAGCCGACGGTGGGCGAGCAGGTGCGGGCCCTCACGGCGCAGCGCGTGCAGCTCGAACAGCAGCGGCATGAGGTCGACCAGCGCATGACCGGGCTGGAGACCGAGGAACGCGAGTGCGTCGAGAAGGGCGCCGCCGCCAAGACCGACGTCGAACGCAAGCAGCTCGCGGGCAAGCTGATGCGCGTCCGGCGTGACCTTCGGCGGGTGCGGGCGCAGGCCAACGTCTATACGCAGCAGATCGACATCCTGGGCACGCATATCCACCATCTCACGCTCGCCGAGCAGGGCAAGCGGATTGAGCTGCCGAAGGCCGAGGAGCTGACGCGCGAGGCCGCCGAGGCCGAAGGCATGATGGCCGAACTGGCGGCGAACGCGGACCTGGCGAACAGCATCGAGGTCGGCGCGCAAACGCCGCTGATGGCGGAAGAAGAAGCCGCCATCCTGGAAGAATTCAAACAGGCAGCGGGCCAGCAGGCCGCGGCGCCGGAAGCGGCCAGCGGCGTCAAGGCGCCTGCGGAGCGTGCCAGCGGCCGTGAGGCGGCGTCCACTCCGCCGGTGCCAACGGACAAGAGCAAGGCCCGGCCGGAGATGACCTGAACGCGTGGGCGCGTGGGCACGTGGGAAGGTGAGAACGTGGGAACGGGCCGCGCAGCGCGATCTGGCTGAATGCTGAACGCTGAAAGCTGAGAGCTTCTTCATGAACTTCTTCGAGTGGCTCACGACGCGGCGGAAGACGCTGGCGACCATGAACGCGGCCGAGTTGCGGGCGCAGGAGATGCTCCTCGACAACGAGCGCAACCGCATGCAGGCCAAGATTCGGCAGCTCGCCGGCGAGAAGCAGAAGATCATCGAGCAGGGTGCGAAGGAGAAGACGCCGGAGATGCGGCGGACGTTCGCCCAGCAGTTCGACCTGTTGCACACCGAGCAGATGATGGTCGCGCGGCAGCTCAACATCCGCAGCAAGGAGATCATCACCGTCTCGCGGCTGCGCATGCTGCGCGAGCATGCCCCGACGGCCGCGCTGGCCGGCGGACGCGTGACGATCCGCGACGCGGACCTGGCGCTGATCGCCCGGCTGATCGAGAACGACCAGATCACGAGCGAGATGTACAACGAGCGGCTGAATGAGATCCTCGCGCTGGGCCAGGCCGCGGACGAGGCCGCGACGGGCCTCTCGCCGGCGAGCCAGGAGCTGATGAAGGTCTGGAACGACATGGACGCGGGCCTGATCAAGACGACGGGTGAAGCGTTCGACGAAGCGGAGAAACGCGTGCGCGAGCGCGGAGCGGAAGCGTAAGCGGTGATAAGGTGATAACGTGATAAGGTGATAAGGGAGGTCGCGCGTGGGGGCGAAGCGATTCGAAGATCTCAAGGTGTGGCAAGCCGCGCGTGAGTTGACGCGCGGCGTATATCGTGCGGCGGACACGCAGCAGCTCGGGAAGGATTGGGCCTTGGCGAATCAGATGAAACGCGCGGCGGTCAGCATTGGCAGCAACATCGCCGAGGGCTTCGAGCGCGGCACGCGGAAGCAGCAGATCGAAGCCTGCTACACGGCCAAGGGTTCAGCCGGCGAGCTGCGCAGTCAGGTGATCACTGCGTCAGACGTCGGTCTCATCGACAAGCGGGCATACGAGTGGTTGCTCGAGCGCTGTGAGTCGTGTTCCCGTCAGCTCCAGGCGTACATAGCCCACTTGCGACGGACGCGCGACGGCTGTCCCGGCCCCAAGTACCTCGAGCCGAGCGGGGACGGCACAAAAGGAGCCGGCGATGAATGGGCATGAAAGGCGCCCAGCGCACCTTATCACGTTATCACCTTATCACTTTATCACCCTCGCGCAAGTCGGGAGCTGACTATGGGTTTGTTCAAGTCGAAGGACGAACGCCGCATCGAGCGGGACATCAAGATTCGGCAGGGCATCCGGCGCATCGAAAAGTCCATCGCCGAGCAAAACAAGTTCACCGACGAGTTCGTCAAGAACGCCCGCCAGGCCAAGCAAATCGGCGACATGGCGAGCTACCAGTTCATCCGCAACTCACTCAAGAAGACGGCGACCATCAAGAAGCTGCTCGAACGGCAGCTTCTGGCGGTGAAAAACGCCCTGCTGATCAAGCGGCAGGCCGAGGCGGCCGCGGACTTCGCCGGTGCAATGAAAACCATGGCCGCCGAGGTGAGCCGGCTGTACGGCGACACGGACCTGGCGAAGACGCAGCTGGACTGGGAGAAGGCCATGGCCCAGTCGCAGTCGATGGAAGAGCGCATGGCGATGTTCCTCGACGGCATGGAAGAGGGCGCGGCGGCGGACGTCTCGCGCGCCCCGGCGGAGGCGATCAGCGACGAGGAGATCGACCGGATGATCGCGGCCGAGGAGCAGGTCGACCAGGCCCGCGAGGCGCAGCAGATGAGCGCGCTGCGGGCGGAGCTGAACGCCCTGAAGGACCCGGGGCAGAAGGAGACGAAGTAGGCTATGTCGCTCCCGTGGATCGAGCTGCATGGTCAACGTTCGCCGCGTGAGCGGATGTGGCGTGGGCGTCCGCTTTCGCCGGTAACGGAGGTACGCATGTTCTTCAATGATCAGGGACCGGTGCCGGAGACTTTTCGCAAGCTGCGCGAGCGGTTGGCGCAGGCTGGGTTGCCGCACATTTTCATGGGTGCCGTGGCGTTGAATGCCCATGACTACCGGCGGGCGTCCGAAGACGTTGATTTGTGCATGCGGGCGGAGACGCTGGAGGCGTTTCGCAAGCTGTTCGTCGGCACGGTGTATCAGCAGGTGGCTGGCCGACCGCGGAAGTTCTTCGATCCGCAGACGCAAGTGACCTTCGACATCCTCGTCGCGGGCGAGATCGCCGGCAATACGCGCAAGCAGCGCCAGGTGCGCTTTCCGGACCCCTCCGAAGCGGAAACGCACCGCGACACGCCGGTCCCGAGCCTGGCGCGCCTGATCGAGCTAAAGCTGGTCACTTGGCGCTACAAGGACTGGGGCGATGTGGTCGAGCTGATTCGCATCCACGACCTGGGCGAGTCCTTTGCGGATCAGCTCAACCCGATTGTCCGTTCCGCCTACGTGCAGTGCTACGACCAGAAAGTCGAAGAGGACCGCTACAACCCGGAGATCCGCGATCCGCCGCCGGCCGATTAGGCGGGCCAGATGCAAGCACTAGACGAACGGACGGCGCTCCGGGCGGAGTTGAACGCCTAAAAATACGCAGGGCAGAAAGAGACGAAGCGGCGGGCTTGAACGCCAGAAAGCGCGCGATGGTAGGACCTTGCGGATGAGTTGCCGAGCCGTATGGCCACTTGGGACCGTCCTCGCGCTCGCGGCCGTATCCCTCGGCGTCGCGTGCCAGCGGAGTTCGGATCGTGCGCCGGCGCGTGAGCTGCCGCCCCGTCCGTTGCGCGTGCTGACGTGGAATGTCCAGAAGGGCGAACACGGACTCGATGCTCTTATTGCTGAGCTGCGCCAGGCTGACGCCGACATCATCTGCCTGCAGGAAGTGACGGAGCCGCGTGGCAAAGCCGCAGTTCCCAACCAGTCTGAACAGCTGGGCAAAGCGCTGGGCATGTATGTCTACTCGCACGGCGACCGCTTGGACGACGAGCGCAACCAGGCGCTTGCGATCCTGAGCCGCGTGCCGCTGCTGGAGACGAAAGCGCTGTGCGCGCCGGACACGACGCGCAACTACGCAGTCACCGCGGTCGCGCCCTGGCGCGACCTGCGCCTGCGCATCGCGTGCGTCCATCTGGCCGGCACATGGAAAGCACAGTGGGAGCACGTTCAGGAAACGAGCGCGGCGCGCCTCCGTGACTGGACCGCTCTACGCGCGGCGGCGAACCAGTGGACCGGACCGACGATCATTGCCGGCGACTTCAACACGCTGCCCGGTGCATCGCAATTTGCCGAGCTCGGCGATCGGCTACGCATCGTCAGCGGCACGGAGCCGACGTTCCCCAGCGCAACACCGGCAATGTGCCTCGACTATGTGCTGTCGAGCACGGAGTTGTCCTGCACCAAGGTCACGCGCGTCGCGACCGCCGCGTCTGACCACCAGCCGGTGCTGGTAGAATTCGACCTGACCGACGCCGCCACAACGAAGCCAACCACGCAACCGAGGCAGGCTGAACGTGAGCCCTGAGTACGAAACCTGTATTGCGCCGCGTGCGCTCGAACCGCCCCGCGGCGGTGATCTCAAACCGATGAACCGCAATTGAGCAGTGGAGCTATGCCGGCCACCTTCGCCACCTTCCAGCGTCTGAAAGACAAAGGCCTCGCGGCCCTGCGGCAGGGCGACTATGTCGCCGCCAAGCCGTATCTCATCCAAGCCGCCGAGTGCATGATTGACATCTCCGAGGAGAACAAAGACCCCCGCCAACGCGCCGAGCAGGAGGCCTACGCCAAGGAGCTGCTCGAACTCGCCAAGGACTGCGACCGGCGGGCGACGCGCGGCGGCGGCCCGCGCGGCGAACGCGTCCGCGAGGACGGCGACTCCGGCGCGAAAGCCGACGACTGGATCGTCCGCGAAAAGCCGAACGTGCGCTTCACCGACATCGCCGGCCTCGACGACGTCAAGGACGAGATCGCCCTGAAGATGCTGTATCCGTTCCAGCACCCGGAGCTGGCCCAGCGCTACGGCATCAGCGTCGGCGGCGGCATGCTGCTCTTCGGCCCCCCGGGCACCGGCAAGACCATGTTCGCCAGGGCCATCGCCTGCGAGCTCGACGCGACCATGTTCGTCATCAGCCCGGCCCAGCTCATGAGCAAATGGGTCGGCGAGGCGGAGCAGAACGTCAAGAAACTCTTCGACGCCGCCAAGAGCGAGCAGAAATCCGTCATCTTCATGGACGAGGTCGAGGCCCTGGTGCCCCGCCGGCGGGAGAGCCAGTCCACGGTCATGACGCGCGTCGTGCCGCAGATCCTGCAGGAGATCGAGGGCTTCGACCGCAAGTCCGACCGGGCCCTGATGTTCCTCGGCGCGACCAACGAGCCCTGGAGCCTCGACCCGGCCATGCTGCGCCCGGGCCGCCTGGACGCGAAGATCTACGTCCCGTTGCCCGATGCGGAGGCGCGCTTCAAGCTGTTCGAGATCTACCTCGGCAAGCGCCCGCTGGACGACGACGTGGATTTCGCCAAGCTCGTCGAGGCCACCGACGGCTACAGCGGGGCCGACATCAAGGCCATCGCCGAGCGTTCCGCAAGTCGTCCGTTTTTAGAATCGGTGGCGGGGGCTCAGCCGCGTAACATAATGATGGCGGACGTGTTGGACGTGATCGCGCGCACGCCGGCATCGGTCAGCCGCAAGGACCTGGCGAAGTTCGACCAGTGGGCCGCGGAACAGGGTTAAGGCGCGCCCGGCGAAGTCGGGTGTGCCGCTGACGGAGGACTGAACATGCGATCGGTTGGGTGGGCGTACGCGTTGTGGGCGCTGTGCCTGGTCGCGGTGGCCGGTGTGCACCGCTTCTACCTCGGCAGGTACATCACGGGCACGATCTGGTTCTTTACGTGGGGCGTGTTCGGGATCGGGTCGTTCATCGACCTGTTCCTGATCCCGGGCATGGTGGAGCAGAAGAACCGGCAACTGGTGGGCGCCGGAAGCTGGCAGATGCCGTAGCTCGCCGCAGTCACGGAGCATGGGCATGAGCCGCGACGTGTTAAAACGGCTGACCGATCCGCTGGTGGTCGCCCTGCGCTGCACGGGCGCGGACTGGCCACGCGGGCTGCTCGCGGAAACGCGCCTCCCGCCGGCGTGGCTCGCACTCGTCGTGCGCGCGGATGGCCGCCGCCGTCTCGTCCCGGCCGGCGAAGACCCGCGCCCGGAGCGCGACGACACCGTCGTCCTCGTACGTCAGCATGCGCTCGCCATCCCCCTCACCGCGAACAATGTGCCCTCCGCGGATGGGCACCCCGTCAGCGTGGCCGGCGAGCTGATCGTGCAATGCGCCGCGCGCGACGACGAGCTGGCGGCGCTGCACAAGACGTTGCTGGCCGCCGATGAGCTGCACGTCGCGGACGTGGCCAGCGCCCTGCGTGACGCCGGCGCCCGCACGGCGATGCAGCAATTCATTCAAACGCAGCCGGCCGAGCGATTGGTGCATGCGGACCTCCGCGCGGAGCTGCTTGCCGCCCTGCGCACGGCCTTGCAGCGCTTCCTGTTCTCCGCCGGCCTGGTCGTCGAGCGCATCGGCAAACTCGAATTCACGAGCGCGAGCTTCACCCGGCACACCGCCCTGGAGCGCGACACGGCCCGTCGCATCAAGGAAATCGAAGCCCGGGGCGTTGTGGAGCGCGCCGCCCTCGCGGCCACGCAGCGCCGCCTGGGCGAACTCGGCGATATCCTGGCCAAACTCAAGGCCACCGCCGCCGCCGATGAGGGCCGGCAGTGGCGCGAATTGCTGCCAAGCCTCACGCCCAGCGAGCGCGGCCGACTGCTCGAAAGCCTGTGGCGACTCACGCCGGACCGCACCACCGCGGAGGCCCTGGTGGCCGTCGCCGGGCTGGAGTGCGTCTGGCTCGACCCCGCCGAGCCAGAGCGGATCGTCCGGCGGGTGACGCTCTCGGAGGAACTCGGCGGCCTGCGTTCGGTCGTGCATGATCCGAGCGGCGCCCTTTGGGTGGGTGCCGCGCGGGGTGTGTGGCGGCTGCGCGCCGGCGACGGTGCCGTGCTCGGCCACTACGCCATTCCCGGCGACGATACGCCGCGCACGGGGATCAACGCGGCGGTGGCGCACGGCGGGCGCCTGTTCGCGACGCACTCGCAGCTCGGTGTGTGGTCGTGGAGCATCGATGATGCAGCGGATGTGGCCCCGCTATTGACGCCGGCGGGCGGCGTACCCAAGACCATCCGGGCCGTGACAGTGACGGAGCACGGCTGGATCGTGCTGGCTGCGGACGAGTTCGTGCACGCATTCACCGCCGCCGGCGAGCGACTGTGGCAGAGCGGTCGCGCGGACGGGTCGATTCATTGTCTCGCACCGCTGGAAGGCCGGCTCTACGCCGGCACGGCGCGCGGGGCGTTGCAGCGCTGCGAGCTGGAACTGCCCGGCACGTGGCTGACGCTACACCGGGCACGCGCGGCCATTGAGACCGTGCAGGCCCGGCGGTGGGACGACCTGGTCGAACTGGTGATTCCGGCGGGCGCGGAGGGCGTGCATGGCGTCTACGCCGAGGAGGGCATGGTCTCGCGCTTGCTCGAGGCGCCAGTGCCAGTGCGGCGCGTGTGGGCATGTGACGATGTGCTCGTGGCGCTCGCGGACCAGCGCGACCGGCTGATTGTGCTGAACGGGTCAATGCCGGCGCGGACGGGGCGGGAGGTACCGATCGCGCGGCTGCTAGGCCGGTCGGTGCACGATGCGTGTCTGGTTGTCCGGCACGCAGACAGCGACGCAGCCAGACCCCCGAGCGGCGAGTGGGCCCGCGCAGCGGCGAGAAGTTGCCCAGCGACAGAGCCACGCACCCACGAAGGGAAGGACGCATGAACGCAGTGCCGAATACCCGGGCCGAATTGGCGCGCGTGATCGATCACACGTTGCTCAAGGCCGAGACCACGCGGGCACAGGTCGAGAAGCTGTGCGACGAATGCCTGGAATACGGGTTTTTCGCCGCGTGCGTGAACCCCGTGTGGGTACCGCTGTGTGCCGATCGGCTCGCGCACGGCGACACCGTCGTCGCGAGTGTCGTGGGTTTTCCGCTCGGCGCGAACACGAGTGACATCAAGGCGTATGAGGCCCTGACCGCGCTGGAGAACGGCGCCCGCGAGGTTGATCTGGTGGTCAACCTCGGCGCGCTCATCGCCGGCGATCGGACCGCCGTCACGCGCGACATCGCCGCCGTCGTCGAGTCGGTCAAGCGCGCCGACCCCGCAGCGCTGGTGAAGGTCATCCTCGAAACTCGGGCGCTCACCGATGAGCAGATCATCGCTGGCTGCCGCTGCGCTGCGGAGGCCCAGGCCGATTTCGTCAAGACGTCGACCGGCTTTCATCCCGCCGGCGGCGCCACCGTCGAGCATGTGGCCCTCATGCGCAAGCACGCCGCCCCGCTGAAAGTGAAAGCCTCGGGCGGCATCCGCGACCTGGCAACGGCACGGGCCATGCTGGCGGCCGGCGCCGACCGGCTGGGCGTCTCCGCCGGTGTGGCGATCGTGCGTGAGCTGGAGGGCTGAGCCCATGAACGGCGAGCGGCGGGCGCTGTCGTGCCCTCAATGCGGGTGGCAGATCACGCCACGCGGGCGCAGCGTGCCGCGTTTCTGCGCCGTGTGCGGGCAACCGCTGGCAGCAACGCTGCCGAATTTCGCCGCGAGTTCGCCGATGCCGCGGCCTACGCCGCCGGGCGCCTCGGCGGCCTTCATTCTCGGCTTGTGTGGGATTGTGCCGGTCGTGGGGCTTGCGCTCGGGATAGTGGCGATGGTGCTGGGGGGCCGCGCGCTGCGGACCATCCGGACTTCCGGCGGTCAGCTCGGGGGCGAGGGTCTGGCCCGGGCCGGCATGATCATCGGCGGCTTCTGCGCGCTGCTCTGGATGATCGCGCTTTTCCGCTGAATTACTGAAAACGGTGGGGGTAGCACGGACCACCGTGGCACGACCGTGTATGAAGGTCGGCGGGGTTTTATAATCGTGTGTGACTGCGTCAAGGAGACACCCATGACGACCGGCCAGACCGGCGCCCGCACCGTCCGTGCCCCCCGCGGCGCCCAGCTTTCCTGCCAGGGCTGGCAGCAGGAAGCCGCCCTGCGCATGCTCATGAACAACCTCGACCCTGACGTCGCCGAAAACCCCGACCAGCTCATCGTCTACGGCGGCTCCGGCCGCGCTGCACGCAGTTGGGCGGATTTCGACCGCATCGTCGCGGCCCTGAAGCGCCTGCAGAACGACGAGACGTTGCTCGTCCAGTCCGGCCGCGCCGTCGGCGTCATCAAGACCCACCCCGACGCCCCGCGCGTCCTCATCAGCAACGCCATGCTCGTGCCCAAGTGGGCCACCTGGGACGAGTTCCGCCACCTCGAGGGCCTCGGCCTCACCATGTACGGGCAAATGACGGCCGGAAGCTGGATCTACATCGGCACGCAGGGGATTCTGCAAGGCACCTACGAGACCTTCGCCGCCGCCGCCCGCAAGCACTTCGGCGGATCGCTGAAGGGCCGGCTGCTCGTCACCGGCGGGCTCGGCGGCATGGGCGGCGCGCAGCCGCTCGCGGCCACGTTCAACGGGGCGGCAGCGCTCTGCGTGGAAGTGGATCGCAGTCGCATCGAGCGGCGCCTCAAGACGCGCTATTGCGACAAGCTCGCAACCGGTGTGGACGAGGCGCTGGACCTGGTGCTCAAGGCCAAGGCCGCCGGCCAACCACTGTCGGTCGGCCTGCTCGGTAACATCGCCGACGTGCTGCAGGATCTAATCGATCGGAACATCACGCCGGATGTGCTGACCGACCAGACGTCAGCCCACGATCCGCTCAACGGCTACGTGCCCAACGGCATGACGTACGAAGCCGCCCTGGCCCTCCGCAAGAGCCACCCGAGCCAGTACACCAAGGCCGCCTTCCGCACGATGGCCGATCACATGCGCTGCATGTTGGAGCTGCAGCGGCGCGGCGCGGTCACATTCGACTACGGCAACAATCTCCGCGGCCACGCGCAGCAGGCCGGCGTCGAGAACGCCTTCGACGTCCCCGGCTTCGTGCCCGAGTACATCCGCCCGCTGTTCTGCGAGGGCTCGGGCCCGTTCCGCTGGGCGGCCCTCAGCGGCGATCCGGCGGACATTCACGCGACGGACGACGCCGTGCTCGCCACGTTCCCGCAGGAAGAGCATCTCTGCCGCTGGATCCGCCTGGCGCGCGAGAAGGTTGCGTTCCAGGGTCTGCCCGCCCGCATCTGCTGGTTGAAGTACGGCCAGCGGGCCATGATGGGGCACGTGTTCAACGAGCTGGTGCGCACGAAGAAGGTCTCAGCGCCGATCGTGATCGGCCGCGACCACCTCGACTGCGGCTCAGTCGCCAGCCCCAACCGCGAGACCGAGGGGATGAAGGACGGCTCCGACGCGATTGCCGATTGGCCAATGCTCAACGCCCTGACGAACACCGCGTGCGGCGCGACGTGGGTCTCGCTGCACCACGGCGGCGGCGTGGGGATCGGCTACTCGCTGCACGCCGGCATGGTCATCGTCGCCGATGGCACGCCGGAGGCCGATCGCCGCCTGCAGCGCGTGCTGACGGCCGACCCGGCAACGGGCGTCATGCGGCACGCCGATGCGGGCTACACCGAAGCCCTCGCCGTGGCGCGCACACAGGGCGTGGACATCCCCGGCCTGAAATAGCAGTGCAGAAATTCTCGGGCTCGTACTCAGGTACGTACGCACGCAGCGGCGTGCCCGCTCGATCCCTCTCCTCCAAAGGACCGGGCCCGCGTTCGTTGCCGAACGCAGGCCCGTGGTGGTCGCTTCAATCATGTCGCCGGCACGGTCGCCGGTCGGGGGTTACTAATCGCCGCGGCCGTAGAGGATGTACACCTCACCGGCGTCGGCACGGCTCTCCGGATCGGCCAGCATGGCGCTGATCGCAAAGTCGCGGAAGCCGTCGCCGTCGAGATCACCCAGCGCGGTCACGCCGCGGGAAAACGCCGTGAAGCTCTTCCCGGAGCTGGTGGTATAGTCGTAGGACTTAGCTCCGCCGCCGAGCTCGTCGCCCACCTTGCGGCCCAGGAACCGCGCACCAGGCAGATCCACCGTCCCGATCGTGTCCGCGACGACGATGTCGCCGGTCAGGTCGGGCGAGCCGTAGATCAGGTACGCCACGCCACGCCCGCCATCGGCGCCGGGGGCGGCGATCAACACGTCGGCGTAGCCGTCGCCGTCCACGTCACCGAGGCCGGCCACGTTCGCGCCCAACTGCTCGCCGTTCGTGCCGACGAAGCGGATGGCACGCTGTTCCGCCACGATCGCGGGGACCGTCCAGCCGCCCGCCGGGCTTTCCAGGGACTCGTTGCCGAGAATGATGATGACCTCGCCGTCGCCGGCCGGGCCCGCCTCGGCACCGACAATCACGTCATCGATGCCGTCGCCATTGAAGTCGCCGGCGTCGTCGAACACACGGGCCAGCGGCGCGACCACGTTGGAGCCCTTGAGCATGACGCCGGCCAGGCGGCCCGCGTCACCGGGGGCCCGGTGCAGATCTTCGAGCAGCACGTGACCCTCAAAGCCGATCGGCCGGCCGTACACGATGTAAATGGCACCCACCGCCTCGCCGGTGACCGGGTCCTCGATGTTCGGCGAGCCGACGCCGAAGTCGCGCACGCCGTCAGCGTTCAGGTCGCCCAGGGCCCGCACGTAGGACAAGTGGGCCGGCGTGTTCTGCTCGGGCCCGATGATCTCGGGCGTGCGGTCCACGTTGTACCCGGCCGTGCCGGTGGGATACGGCGAATAGTCAGCGTCATACCACGCGGACACGGTGGCTTCCGCTTCCACGCAATCGTCCTCGATGACGTGCGTGCTAAACCCGTAGTTCATGCGCCACGAGCCCACCGTCTCGATGATGTACTGATGCGGGGTCGGCAACGTGTAGTCGGAGCGCTCGGTCTGCTCCACGTCGGGGTTGGGCCAGCGCTGTCCCGGCTCGACCCAGAGCTGGGCCGTGTTCACGCCGTCGGAGCCGCGCTGATCGGCGCGCACCATGTACACAGTACCCGCGCCGACACGCTCCGCCGTCAACGCCGGTACATCGTCCGGCCGGGCCGTGTGCTCCGGCGCGCTGATGTACAGCCACGTGCCGTCGCAGGCCACGGCGGTGCCGAAGCGATCGTCCAGGTCCTGCCCGAGCACGCGGGCCCCAATCGAGGTCGGCGGGATAAACATGCCGGCCCGGACGTATGCCAGCGGGACGCCGCCGCCGTCCAGGTTACCGTAGTATCCGGTCCACGCGGAGATCCCGGAGCCCGCCACGTCCCAGGCCGGGTTTTTCACCAGGCTCGTGCGTGCGATCGAGAGCCACGTCACCCAGACATTCGTAAGCTTGCAGCCGTCGGGGCAGCCGTCCGTGTCCAGCGGCAACGTGAGGCCGAATGACGTGGGATTGCTCAACGGCGGATCGGCCGGCGGCACGGTCCACGGCATGTGGAAGCCGCCCGCGCCTTGTGGGGTCCACCAACCGTTCCACGTGTCCCAGACCACGGTGATATCCCGGTACTCGGTCTCGTTCGGGTTGTCTTCGATTCCGCCGCAATCGCCGCAGCCATCCGTGCAGTCGCAGGGGCAGGCCGGGTTCGTGGGGTCTGCCGGGTCGCAGTACGTCGGCGGATCACCGCTGTCCGGGCACTCGGTCTCCGGATCATAGATATCCGGGAGGCAGTTCACGCACGGCGTCTCCGGCACGCTTTCGATAATCCGATAGATGTAAGCATCCAACCCGACGCGTCCCATCCCCGTGAACAACTGCCCAACCTCATGCAGGTCGAGGACGCGGTCGAACTTGCGCGTGATCATGTCCCGGTTGCTGAGCACGTCGTTATGACTCGAGACGATGACGATGCCGCCCCGGGTGAACTGCGCCAGGTCGAAATTCCATGCACCCATCGAGACAGCATCCAGCTCGAACTCGCCCATGTTGGACAGGTCCGGTTCAAGCAGCGGGTGCTGGAAGGGCCGGGACTGGGTGAGGCTCACGGACTCGACCCGCGGGAAGCTGAACGCGATCTCCGCAAGTCCGTCGCCGTCCATATCAGGGATGACCGAGATGTCGGACAGACCTTCGGTCCAGTTGGTGTTTTGCGGCGCGCGAATCCCGCGGAACACCACGCCCGGGATGGTCGTGCCCGTCGCGTTCAGGTACTTGGTGCCGCGCAGCCGCGTGCTGCCGCCGTAGATCATATAGGCTTCGCCCCAGCCCTGACCCTGGAAAGACGCCAGGTTGGGCTTGCCGAAACGCGCCCCGACCAGCAGCTCGTCCTTGCCGTCCCCATCCAGGTCCGGCACGCTCGTCAGCGTGCTGCCGGCCAGGTCGTTGAAGTTGTGGCCGCGGAGGATCGCGCCTTGCGCGCTGTCGGCCAGGTCATTCAGGTCGAAATCGCCGATCAGCCGATTCGTGATCGACAGCTTCGCGAACTTGCCGATGTGCGTCAGGTTTGGCGCGTAGAAAGCCGTGGGCGGCTCGACGCCGTCGGATACCACCACGTAGTAATAGTACGTGCCCGCCGACACCGCGAGCGTCGGTGCGAAGTCCCGCTGAACGTTCGTGCCCGGGCCAAACGTCGTATCGCTGACCAGGAAGCCGGCGTAGCCGTTGGCCGGATTCGTGTCATCGTCCAGCAGGATGCGGACCGTGTGGCTGGAGTTGTCGCTCGTGGTGATCGCGATCGGCCACGTCTTGGGGCTGACGAGGAAATCGTCCGTCGGGCTCACCCAAGTCGCCGTGGGCGGCACCGCATCCACCGTGATCGTGCCGGGGGCGTAAGCGGTCTTGACTTCGCCGAAGCTCGAGGTCACGCGCAGACCCAGGACGAAGTGCCCCAGGCCGTTGCTCAGCAGGCCGGCGGTCGCGTTTGTGTCGTACGTGATCGTCCCCGAACCCGTGGTCAGTGTGACGACTTGGGCGGTGACGGGGGCACCGTCCGCGACCCCATTCTGGTCGCTATCGCGGGCCACCAGGAACTCGGACTTGGTCACCACGCGCTCCCGGTCGGTTAGCCGGTACGCCACGTCGACCATGGTGCCGGGACGCAGGGCCTGCCCCGTCAACGGGGCACTGATGCGCAGCGTGAAGGTGCCGGTGTCGCCCCCGTCGCCGCCGCCATCATCGCCGCCGTCGTCCCCGCCGTCATCCGGCGTGTTCGCGTCGTTTGAGTCGATGATGACCGGTGGGATGGGCCGATCCTGCCCCCCCTGATTGGTATCGTCCGGCGGGGTGGTATTCGGCTCGTTGCTGTCCGGGGTGTTGGAGTCGGGGACCTGCTGCTGTGGACAACCGCCCAGCGACATGATACCCATAGCAACCGCGGCAGCGAGCACCAACGCGACTGGCACGCTGGCAGTGGATCGTGACAACATGAACCGGTACCTCCGCAGTACGGGGAACGTATGTAACCGGGATGCGACCGCGCGGCGGGAAACCCCGCGTGGATACGCAGTCACTCATTAAAGCTATCGACTCACAAGTGCCCAGTCAACGATAACAGGCTGCCGCAAATTGGCGCGGCTCGCCTGGCCGGTGCCCGCGTTAGGTCTGTCATGACTGAGAGTTACGACACGCGACGTCGCGCCCATCGTCCGGAGAACGGCTCCGTCCGATACGGCTCGCGGCAACGTCCGAGAACCGCCCAGGAAACCAACCATGAGTACGATTCGTCCCCTTCCCGGAGTACGCTACGCGACAACCCGGTCGCGCGATATCTCCGCCCTGCTTTCGCCGCCGTACGACATTATAGATGACCGCGGCAAGGCCGAGCTGCAGGCGCGCCACCCGCGAAACTTCGTGACCGTCGATCTGCCGCACATGCCGCCCAAGTCCGCCGGCCCGGCCCACGTCTACGCCGCCTGCAAGACCACGCTCGACCAGTGGCTCGCCGACGGGACACTTGTGCGTGACGCTGTTCCTGCCCTGTACGTCTACCACCAGCTCTACCGCCACGCCGGAACCGCGTACGTTCGCAAGATGTTCTTCGCCCGCCTCCGCCTCGAACCCTTCGGCGAAGGCAGCATCTTCCCGCATGAGCGGACATTTGGTGGCCCCAAGGAGGACCGCCTGGCCCTGACCAAGGCCACCCAGGCCAACCTCAGCCCCATCTTCGGCCTCTACGAGGACGCCCGGAACGAGATCGCCGGCCGGCTGGAACAGCAACTCAGCCGCGAGCCTCTCGCCATCGGCACCGCCGAGGGCGTCGAAAACCGCCTCTGGGCCGTCACCGACGCCGCCACCATCGCCGACGTCACCCGCCTCATCGCCCCCAAACCGACCTACATCGCCGACGGCCACCACCGCTGCGGCACCGGCATGCTCTATCGCGACTGGCTGATCAGCGAGCGCGGGCCCCTGCCGCCGGAACACCCCGCTAACTACGTGCTCTGCGTGTTCTGTGCCATGGAAGACCCCGGCCTGCTCATCCTGCCGACCCACCGCATTCTGCCCGGCGTGAAGGTCACGCCTGAGACCTTCGCCGGCGACAAGCAGGTAGAGGTTAAGCCGCTGAAAGCCGCCGGCCCCAGCGCCGCGATTGCGGCGCTGCGCGACTTCGGCCCGCAGGCTGTCGCCCTCTACTGCGCCGCCACGCAGACCTACAGCGTCGTGCGGCCCATGCGCCCGGACATCCTGGACACTTTGGAACCCGAGCGCACGCCCGCCTGGCGCCGCCTCGGTCTGGCGTTCCTCCACGCGTACCTGCTCGACCGCGTCGTGACACCGAAGCTCTGCGGCGGAACGGCCAGCGAGATCCGCTACATCAAGGCCGACGATGATGCCATCACCGTCACGAACCAGACCGGCGGCACCGGCTTCCTGATGCAGCCGACGACCATGGAAGAACTCCGCGCGGTCTGCAAGGCCGGCGACCTGATGCCGCAGAAGAGCACGTACTTCTATCCGAAGCTCGCCAGCGGCCTCGTGATCAACCCGCTGACGGAGTAACTGCGCCGCGAACGGTCCGGGCTCGGGTGGTATGGGCATCTTGCCCGTCCGACTGTGAAACGGGCGGGACGCCCGCACCACCCGGATCGAATAGAATCGCACCGGAGGCACCGCATGCCGCGCATCACTCGCGTCTACACTCGTACCGGCGACGACGGCACCACCGCCCTCGGCTCCGGCCAGCGCGTCCCCAAGAGCGCCCGCCGCATCGCGGCCTACGGCACCGTCGATGAGCTGAACGCCCAGCTCGGCGTCGTCCTCGCCAGCGGTGTGGCCGCCGAGCTCGTCGCGCCGCTCCGGCGAATTCAAAACGACCTCTTCCACGCCGGCGCGGAGCTGTGCATCCCCGAGGCGGAGCGCGCCGCGCACCCGGGTCCGCGGATCGAGGCGCGCCATGTCGCGGCGCTGGAAGAGCTCATGGACCAGCTCGGCGCGCAGCTTCCAGCGCTGCAGAACTTCGTCCTGCCCGGCGGTGCGGCGGCCGCGGCTCACCTGCACGTCGCGCGCACCGTCTGCCGCCGCGCCGAGCGCGAGGTTGTCGCGCTCGCCGCGGAAGAGCCGATCGGCCCGCACGTGCTCGTCTACCTGAACCGGCTCTCCGACGCGCTCTTCGTGCTGGGCCGCTATCAGAACAAGCTCGCCGGCGTCCCCGAGCCCATCTGGGACAGCCACGCGTAGGGAGGTGCAAGTGGGCTTCAACTACGTGATCCTCGGTGCCGGGCGGCAAGGCGTCGCGCTGGCGTATGACCTCGCCCGCCGTGGCGACGCCGCCCGCATCACGCTCGCCGATCTCGACCATCGCACGGGACAGAGCGCCGTCTCGCGACTGGCTGCCTTGCTGCCGGACTCGTCCTGCCGCATTACGGCCGCCGCGTGCGATGTGTCGCAGCCGGCCGAAGTCGCCCCCGTGCTCAGCGGCGCCGACGTCGTGCTCTCCGCCGTGCCGTATCGCTTCAATCTCGCGCTCACCGACGTCGCGCTCGCCGCCGGCGCATCGTTCTGCGACCTCGGCGGCAACACGGCCGTCGTGAAGCAGCAGCTCGCGCGGCACAAGCGCGCCGCCGCCGCCGGCGTCAGCATCGTGCCCGACTGCGGCCTCGCGCCCGGCCTCGGCAACCTGCTCGCCGCCCACGGTATGGCCCTGCTTGACGAGCCGGAGCACGCCCACATCCGTTGCGGCGGCCTGCCGCAGACGCCGGTCGGCCCGCTCGGCTACAAGCTCGTGTTCAATTTCGACGGACTGATCAATGAATACAGCGGCTGTGGCGAGTTTCTGCGCGACGGCCAGCGCGTCGAAGTGCCGGCGCTGACGGAGCTGGAGGAGATCGAGTTTCCGCCGCCGCTGGGCAAGTGCGAGGCGGCGGTAACGTCCGGCGGAACGAGCGTATGCGCGGAGACATTCGCCGGGCGGCTGAAGACGTTCGACTACAAGACCGTGCGGTACCCGGGGCATTTCGCGATCATCCGGGCGCTGTTCGCGCTGGGGTGCCTGGAGGACGAGGTCACGTTGCCGGATGGCAGCCGGGCGCGCCCGCGGGCGCTCTTGCGGCATTTGATGGAGCAGCGGCTCACGTATCCCGACGTGCGCGACCTGGTCGTGCTGCGCTGCACGGTGAGCGGTCGCCACCAGGGCCGGCCCTGCACGCGGCAATACGACCTGCTCGACCGGCAGGACGAGCGCACCGGCTTCACGGCGATGGAGCGCACCACGGCGTTTCCGGCGGCGCTGGTCGCATACATGCAAGCCCGGAAGCTGGTCGAGCCCGGCGCGCGGCCATTAGAGGTCGCAATTCCGGTGCGGCAGTACTTCGACGAACTGGCCGCGCACGAGATCGACGTTCGCGTCCACGTGGGCTGAGGGGGGAGTTCTAAGTCGTCAGTTGTCAGTTCTCAGTCGTCAGTCATCAGTACTCAGTTCTCAGTCGTCGGTTGTCAGTTCTCAGTCGTCGGCCTTCAGCCGGGGGCCGGCGCGCCAGCCTCCGCTCCGCGCCCGCAGCGCAATCCGAGCCCGCCGCGCAAGCAAGGGCCTGCTGAAGCGCGCGCAAGGGCCCATTGAGCGCGAGCGCAGGCTCTCATCAGAACCCGGAGCGGTAGCGACGGGCTCCAATTGGCGCCGTCGCTGGCGCTGCGGGGTGCGCCAGCGCGCTGCATCCACGGCCTGGCTGCGCCAGACCGTGCCACGCGCCGACCTCTGGCTGAAAGCTGAAGGCTTCTCTACCGTCCCCGCCGCACCGGCTCGAACGCCTGCACGCCACCCTGAGGCACGATGAAGATCTCCACCCGTCGATTCTTCGCTGCGTCGTCGCCCAGCGGGCGCTTGTCCGCGTACCCCATCACGCCCAGCCGCGCCGCCGGCACACCGCCCTTTGCCAGCACGTCCTTCACCGCGATCGCGCGGTGCACTGACAAGTGCCAGTTCGTCGGGTGCTTCTCCAGCGTCTCGGCCTTCGTGATCGGAGCGGCGTCCGTGTGGCCGACCACGATCATCTCGTACTCTGCGAGTTCCCCCGCCGCCAGCACCTGCGCCAGCTCGTGCAGGGCGGCCTGCGCGTCGGCCCGCACCGCGTCGCTGCCAGATTCGAACAGCCGGTCGTTCGCGAAGCTGATCGCGCCGCGGCCGCGCTCGTACCAGACGCGATCGCCGTACTTGCCGGCCAACGCCTGCAGGGCCGCATCGGTGTTCGCCGGCAACGGCGACGCCGGCAGCTCCGGCCGCTTCAGGGAGCCCGACTTCGTCTGCTCGATGATGGCCTGCAACTCCTGGTTGTGCTGCGCCACCTTGGCCGCGTGGTCGTTCACCGCGGCGATCTGCGCGCGCGCGGTGCGTGCTTCTTCCTCGGCCCTGTTGGCCCGCTGCTGCAGACTCGTGACCTGCGCGCGCTCGCTGGCGAGTTGCTGGCGCAGGCTGTCGCGCTCCTGCTCGCACGTGCGCTGCGCGTCCGCGCCGGGCTGCGCGCCAGCCGTGGGGCTGGGACTGGAGCTGGGGCTCGTGCATCCGCAGATGCCAGTTACAAAAAGAGCAGCCGCGACGATCGTCCGGTACATGTCTACCTCCCTGTCATGGTCCACCCCGCGCCACCGGGCGGACGTCGTGTCCGGCTAGCGCCGGCGCGGGACGAAAGCCTTGCCGAGGAACCAGCCGACCACGAGTGCGATCACGGGCACCAGCACCGCCCCGCCGAGGAAGAAGTAAAAGGTCTTGCCATCGCCGAGGAACTTGCCGTAGTCAGGCAGGTAGCCCTGTACGACGCCCGCCACAACGGTCGCCGCCAGCGCCATCAGCACAAGCGCGCCGACCAGCAGGCCGGAGAACATCCCTTCGGTCGTGTCGCCCACGACGGCCGGCAGCGGCAGCGGCACTTCCGCGGGGGCCGCCTCCTCCAGCGGGGCTTCTTCCACCGCGGCGGGTTCGACGGCCGCCGGCGCGGCCTCCTGCACCGGTGCAGCTTCCTGCTTGGGCTCCGCCGCGGCCTCTTCCTCCCCGGGATAGATTTCGTCCAGCAGGTCGGCGCCCAGAGCCGTGTCGTCGGCCTCGCGCGCCAGGTCCAACAACCCGGACCCGCTGCCCGCGCCTTCGAGCGACACCTGGTCGTCCGTGGCGCCAGTGGTGATCTGCGTCTTCGCCATGGGGTCGGCGTCGACCTCGATTTCGTCCTCGTCAAATACGCCGATGCCCTTGGCGGTGATGACCGTGTCCTCTTTCTTCTCTTCCTCCTCGGGCAGCGGTTCGAGCCCGATGATGCTCGTACCCCCCGAGGAATCCGCCAGACTGGCCAGTTCATCGCGTCCGGCCGGGGGCTCCGGCGACGTTTCGCCGGCAGGTTCGAGCAGGATCTCGCCGGTGTCCGATGCTTCCGACGCGCTGCTGGTGACGAGTTTCTCGATGTCGTCCGCCTTGAAGAAGACCTTGCCCGCGTCGCGGAACTCGCGCAGGACGCCGCCGCGCACGAGGGCTTTCACCTCGTCGGCGGTCTTGCCGAGCTTCGCACAGACTTCTTCCAACGAGTAAAACGGCTTGCTGGCCATGCGGTACTCCTGTCGCCTGCGAGGGCTCAGTCCTTGGGCGGCGGCACGTCGGTCGGCCGCACGGGCTCGTCCGCGCCGGGCTCGGGCGGCGTCGCGCCGGCTTGCGCCCGCTGCTGGGCTACCAGCTTCTGCACCATGCGGAAATCCGGGGCCGCACAGTTGAAGTCCTGCAGGTAGCGATCATAAATCCAAGTGCGGGCGGCGACCAGCCGCAGCTTGCTGGTTCCGCCAACCGTTTCAAACGCATAGCACCAGATCGTCCCCTGATCGACATCGAGCATGAAAAGGCCGTACTGGTCGCGCTGGAGCGGGCCGGTAAAAGCGAAGATGCCGCGGGCGCCGGCGAGCGGCGGCTGGCCTTGGGCGAAGGCCGCCGGCGCGCTGAGGCCGATCGGACGCGCCCACAGCGCCCCGGCAATGACGCCCAGCAAAACCGCCAGCACCCAGAGCACGGTCTGGCTGCCAGGTCTGCGCGGGGTAGCCGGCACGTGGTTGTCGGGCGAAATCGGGGTCACGGGACACTCCACGAGGATGGCGTTACTGCCCCATGGGATGCTAGTGCTCGCCGGGTGACGACGCAAGGCCCGGGCGGCTTGGGGGAGCGCTCCCGGTCGAGGCAGCGGAAACGCAAACAACATAGTCTGGCCCCTAGCAATCCAGACGGCGGGTGATATAATCTTGAGCGACGGATTTAGGTACTTAGGGTGACGATGGTTGCGCGCCTTTCCCAGGCTTCGGCTGAGGTGCCGGGCTTGGTTAAGCGGCGAAGGCTCGATCACGGAGTGCGAAGCGATAAAGAGCGGCGCCGCCCGCGTGCGGCGCAATCACATGTGCGAGACGCGATGCCCAGGATCCAGTTTTCATAAACCCCTCATTCACGATTCATTCACGGATCCTGCAAATCGCGAGCGCGGTGTGAAGTCTTACCGCTGATCTCTCCCGGGAACTGCGGGTGCCGTAAAGCGGCGTCGGGTCAGGTCCCGCCGGAGCGTTGCCTGCCATCGCGCCCATGGACCCGGGGCGCGTGAGTAGCTGCCCCGCCTTTGATCATGCTCAAAAGGCGGATGAAAACATGTTCTCCCAACAACTCGTGCTCGCCATGCCGGATTCGGCCATGGCGTGGGCTGCGGCCCTGCTCGGTTCCGCCGTGGTCGGGGGCGCCGCGGTGCTGGCGTTTTTCCACTTTCTCGGTCACAGGGAACGTGCTGCCCGGCAGGCCGAAGCGCAGCGACTGATCGCGGATGCCCAGGAGCGCAGTGCGGCCGTGCTGCGCGCGGCGGAGATCGAGGCGCAGAAGAAAGCGCTCGAGGCCATGGAGCGCTTCGAGCAGGAGACGGCTGAAACCCGTAACGAGCTGCGCGCGGCGGAGCGACGCCTCGACAAGCGCGAGGACACGCTG
Source organism: Phycisphaerae bacterium (assembly GCA_017999985.1). Lineage (NCBI taxonomy): Bacteria > Pseudomonadati > Planctomycetota > Phycisphaerae > Phycisphaerae bacterium. The sequence continues at coordinate 173,449 of JAGNKU010000004.1, forward strand.
GTCAAGAAAGAGGACGTGCTCACGACCAAGGAGCGCAAACTCGAGGGCGATCAGGCCAAGCTGGCGGAGCAGTCCCGGATCCTCGCCGAAAAGACCACCCAGGTAGACAGCCTGCTGGCCCAGCAGCGGACCGAGCTCCTCCGCATCGCCCGTTTAAGCCCCGACCAGGCCCGTTCTCTGTGCCTCAAACAAGTTGAACGCGAGGTCGAGAAGGAGGCCGGCCAGCTCGTCGAGCGGATCATCAACAACGCCGAGGAGAACGCGCGCGAGAAAGCCCGCTACATCATTGTGTCGGCCATCCAGCGCTACGCCGCCGAGCACACCTGCGAGACGGTTGTCGCGACGGTGGACGTGCCATCCGACGAGATGAAGGGCCGCATCATCGGGCGCGAGGGCCGGAATATCCGCGCGTTCGAGAAGACCACCGGCGTGACCGTCATCGTCGACGACACGCCCGGCATCGTGCAGGTGTCATGCTTCGACCCGGTGCGCAAGGAAATCGCGCGCCAGTCGCTGGACCAGTTGATCCGCGACGGGCGCATCCATCCCACGCGCATCGAGGAAGTCGTCGCCGAGGTCACGAAGGAGGTCGAGGAACGCGTGGTCGTCGCGGGCCGCGAGGCCGCCGCGACGGCGAACGTGTCCGGCGTGAACAAGAAGATCCTCGACGTGCTTGGCCGGCTGCAGTTCCGCACGAGCTACGGGCAGAACGTGCTCAAACACTGTGTCGAGGTGGCCTACCTGAGCGGGCTGATGGCCGATGAGCTGGGACTGGACGGGGCGCTCGCCCGCCGGTGCGGCCTGCTGCACGACCTCGGCAAGGCCCTGGACCACGAGGCGGAAGGCAGCCACACGAAGGTCGGGTACGAATTCGCCCGCCGGTTCAACGAGCCGCCGGCGGTGCTGAACGCGATTCAGGGGCACCACGGCGACGTGGCGGCGACGCATCCATACACGCCGCTGGTGTCCGCGGCGGATGCGATCAGTGCGGCGCGGCCGGGCAGTCGCCGCGAGTCGATCGAGCGTTACATCAAGCGTCTGCAGGAATTGGAGGCGATTGCGACGTCGTTTCCCGGCGTGCGGCAGGCGTATGCGATCGAGGCGGGGCGCGAAGTGCGCGTGATCGTGGACGCGGAGCGCGTGGACGACCGCTCGTCGCTGAAGCTGGCGCGGGACGTGGCGCACAAGATCGAGGAGGACGTGGCGACGTTCCCCGGCGAGATCAAGGTCACGGTCCTGCGCGAGGTGCGCGCCACGGAATACGCCATCAGCGGCCGGCATCGCGGCAACGGCGATCGCGCCGCCGAGCATCGATTCATTGAGTCTGAGCCGGAGCCGGACGAGCCAGCCGATGCGGCGAGCGAGCCGCCGGCGGAGGCGTGACGCCGGCCGCCAGACGCGCACGCATCGATGCTCGTCGATCGGCGGCTGGCCGGCGCTGGTTGCTTGGCCTGATTTTCGGTTCGCTCCGCGGCATCTGGCTGGCGGGATCCCCGGCCAAAAGGTCATCACGGGCTTTCGGGGTCTTCAATCGCGGGCTATAATCAAAACGCTCGAGTGGTGCGCGGCTCGTACGGGTTTACCCCCCGGCCTGTCGGCCCCGCCACTCGGGCATTTTTGTGCGCGGACCGCGCCGCGCGCGGGGGCTCTCCACGCTGCGACTGACGCACGGCAGTGTCCGAGAGTGCAAAGAAGGTACGGGCAGTTCCTCAGGTTCCCTGTCCCCGCCCGGCGGCGCGCCGTCATCGATGTACAACCGCGTGAGTTGGACCTACCGCAGTTGAGATTCGATCGTCGCCGCAGGTATGATGGCCTTCGGACCACAACTCATCAGCGGGTGTAGCGATATGGCACGCGGCGAGCAAATCCTGCGGCAGTGGAATCTCTTGCGGACCCTCCAGACCCGCGGGCAGGGACTGCCGCTGCGCGAGCTGGCCGCCGAGAGCGGCGTCACCGAGCGCACCGTGCAGCGTGACTTCGAAGTCCTCCAGGAGCTGGGCTTCCCGATCGACTACCAGGAAGACGAGTACGGCAAGCGCTTCTGGCGCCTGCCGCATGACTTCTTCAGGACCGGGCCGCTCGTGCTCAGCCTGACGGAGGCCCTGTCGCTGCACCTCGCCGAGCACCTGTTCGCACCGCTCGCCGGCACGCTCTTCGCCGAAGGGATCGCTTCAGTCCGCGACAAGCTCCGCAGCCTCATGCCGGCGCAGGCCCTGGAGTACTTCCGCGACCTGGATGAGACGGTCTACGTCCGCCGCACGGGCGTAACCGACTATTCCGCCCACGCCGACACCATCCGGACGCTGACCGAGGCCGCCCAGCGCGGGCAGGTCGTCGAGATCGCGTATCGGGGGCTCTGGCGGCCGGCGGAATACACGACGGCGGTCGATCCATACGGGCTGGTGCTCTACGAGGGCGACCTGTACCTGGTCGGCCGCTCGCACCGGGCCAATGCCGTCCGCATTTTCAAGGTCACGCGGATCGAGACGGTGACGCCGCAGGTCTTCAGCCGGCCGCCGGGCTTCGCGCTCGAACAGCACTTTCGCAACACGTTCGGCATCGTCCGCACCGGCGGACCGCCGACCGAGGTGGTGGTGCGTTTCACCGGGCCGGCGGCGGCGCTGGTCGAGGAGCGCATGTGGCACGAGAGCCAGCACGTGGAGTGGCTGGCGACTGAGCACACGCTGTTCGAGGAGTGCAGCGGCGACCATCCGACGCTGCAGGCGACGTTTCGCCTGGCGGACGTGGTCGAGTTCAAGCGCTGGATCAAGGGATTCGGCGCCGACGCCGAGGTGCTCCGACCGGAGTCGCTGCGCCGCGAGCTGCGTGACGAGTTGCGCGCCACGCTGGACCGGTATGAGCGCAGCGCGGGTGAAGCCTGAAGGACGGCCTGCTTCCGGCGCCACGCTATGATCGTGACTCGAGTTGGCGCACGCGGTTTTTCAGGTCCTCAACCGCGCGCTGCAGGGTGTCCAGCCTGCCCTTGAGATCGGCGGAGACCGAGCTGGGAGCGGGGATGCTCCGGCCGGACACATCCCGCTCCAATTGCTGCACGCGGCGATTGAGGCTTTCGGTTTCGCGCTGGGCGAGTTCGGCGGTCTTGCGGACTTCGCGATAGTCGTCCAGCGTGGCGGCCGGTGCGGCCCGCCCGCGCTCCGTGGATGTGGCTTCGAGGCGCGCGACCCGTTGCGTGAGCTCGTCGTATTGCCGCCTGGAGTCCTTGATCGACTCCTGCAAGTGGCGCACGTTGTCGCTGGGGTATGGCCCGCTGGGCTGCCCGCTGGCCCGGGTCAGACCGCGCAGCCCCTCTTCGAGGATTCTGAGACGCTGTTCGATGGCCGGGCGCGTCGGGTTGCGCTCGGGCAGCGCGAGCGTCTGCTCGATCGCCTGCACCCGCCGCACAAGGTCCGCCCAACCCGGAGGCTCGGTTGGGTCGTCCGGCCGCGCCTGGACTGAGCTGGTCCAGACCAGGGGGAGCGCTATCGCAACGGCACCAACCAGCACCGCGCCGCCACGCAGCAAAGCCGTGTTCATGGTCGCAACCTCCTCGCGGAAGAAATGACGTTCTTTCCGGCGATCGGATTGTACCATACATGCGCGGGCGGAAGTCGCCGTGCATTGCGGGGACGGGGGAGCTCGACTCGAGTGGTTGAGGTGCGTTGCAGGAGAATTCTGCTTGCCGGGTACTCGCCGCGGCTTGCGCCGCAACGCGGCGACCACCGCCAGCGGTTGGGGGGCGACGCCGCCTGTCGGACCCTGCCTTCCGTTAGGACCGACCTCCCCTGTCGCTGGTCTGAATGAGACTTCTGGATGACGGCCCGGGGTCCGTTAGCCCACCGGCGTGGCGGTTCGGATTTCATCCCGCCGCCCGCCGGGGGCGCGGCACTTCCGAGCAGGCCCAACTTCGTCCAGATCCGCGCGGCCCGGAATGAGGGGGCCGGGCCGCGCGGAGTTCTCTGCGCTGTGTTGCAGCGCGCGGCCGCCGTTCAACCACGCCGCGCGCGGCGCGGATTGGGGCCCCACATCGCGTGCGGATCACGCCATTGCCACACCCAGGTCCGAGAATGCGTGCCGCTCCCGCGCCAACGCGAACAGGCGGTCGGGCATGCGGTCGCCGCTCGCCGCGCGTACGGTGGCGACACGCCTCTTGTTCGCGGCGGAACAGCCGATATAACCAGTGCAGATACCCGAAGGAGCATTTCGATGACACGCGTGATCACCCTCACACTGGTATTGCTTCTGGTCCTGGCCTTTCTCGCACTGCCCGGCGGTTGCCCGAATTCGACCGGCAACGACACCGGAACCACCGAGGACGATGGTTCGGGCGACTCGCACGACAGCACGAGCGGCGACACGACAGACGACGCCGCGGATGATGATCAGGACGACGGGGACGGCTCGACGGCGTGCGGGACCCGGACGGTGGACGTGCTCCCGCCTGCCGGGTACCTCAAGTACACGGTGGCGGCGGAGTTGGAGGCCGACCCGGCTGATTCAACGCTTGCGAGGGTCATTTTCCAGGCGGCGTTATGCCCGCAACAGCAGGGCGCGACGACAGCGCCGCTGTACCAGATCGATGCGGGCGGTTCCGTGGTGGCCATTTGGTCGCTGATCGACAGTGGGGATACGAAGGTCACTTACAGCACGGCGGTGACGGGGCAGCGATTTGTGATCGAGGATGGGTGCCTGCAAGCCGACTTCGAGCCGCCCGCGACCGAGGACGACCCGAACGATGTCGTCAATCCGCCGGAGAACGCCTGCGGACTGGGGACGATGCCGGTCTCGCGCGCGGGCATCGAGTGGGAGCCAACCGGGGAGTACATCTGCGTCGAAGTACACGCCACGTCCGCGTGCCGCGATTGCTGGGTGGCGGATGGCGTGTGGTACGAGACGATCGTGACTTCGGGATATTACGTGTCTCTGGGCACGCTGGACGGCATCACGCTATACGGTTGGGCCGCGGTGTGCGACCCGGATCACGAGGACGCCACCGGTACGATTACCACCGGCGACCGCGTCGACTTCACGTGGACCTACACGACTACGTACGAGGTCTCGGCCAGCCCGGCGGAATTGGGCTACACCGAGATCCAGTACGCGCCCTGAGCGGAGCCGAAGGAGGCGGCCGACACAGCGCCGCGCATCGCATCAAGGGAGAATGCGCCATGCGGGGGGAAAGGTGGCGATGGGATTCGAACCCATGAAAAACGGATTTGCAATCCGCTCCCTTAGTCCACTCGGGCACGCCACCTAACTGTGGCTGGACGCGGCCGCCAGGCGGGATCGCCCGGTCGATGCCCGTCCAGAACCCGTATTCTAAGCGGCGCCCCGCCGGTGGGGCAAGCGGAAGCGCTTATGGCTGCCCGACTTTCAGCGCCCGCTTGAGAATCTTCCCTGTCGGTCCGCGCGGCAACTCGGTCGCGATCGTGATCTGACGCGGCACCTTGTAGGCCGCCAGCCGCTCGCGGCAGAAGCCGCGCAACTCCGACTCGACCAGCGGCGCCGCGTCCGGCCGCGGAATCACGAACGCCACCGGCACCTCCCCGCGAATATCGTCCTGCAGGCCGACCACCGCCGCCTCCGCGACGCCGGGATGGTCGACGAGCACGCTTTCAATCTCGAACGGGAACACGTTTTCACCGCCGACGATCATCATTTCCTTCGCGCGGCCCGTGATGGACACATAGCCGTCCGCGTCGACGTGCCCGACGTCCCCGGTCCGCAGCGCACCGTCGCGGACGGTGGCCGCCGTGAGGTCAGGCTTGTTCAGGTAGCCCTGCATGACGCAGTGACCGCGCACGATGAGCTCACCCTCTTCCCCCGGCGGCAATGTTGCTCCGTGCGCATCCACCGCTACGACGGAAATGCCCGGCAGCGGCCGGCCGACCGTGCCCGCCCGGTACGCGCGTGGCGTGTTCAGCGTGATCACCGGCGAGGCCTCGGTCATGCCATAGCCCTCGTAGATGCGCTTGCCGTAGCGCTGCTCGAAGACCTGGGCGACGCGGGCCGGCAGCGGTTCGCCGCCACTCACCGGATGGGTCAGCGACGCGAACTGCTCTGCCCGGGCCTCCTTCATCGCCGCCAGGGCGCCGAACATGCTCGCGATCGTGATGAACACGGAGACGCCGCGCTCGGCGATCGTGTTGGCGACCGCGACGGGGCTGAAGCGCGGCAAATAGTGCACGGCCGCGCCCATGACCAGCGGGACGATCGTGGTCGCGGTCAACCCAAAGGCGTGAAACTGCGGGAGCAGGCCGAGGAAAACCTGGTCGGCGGACAGCTCGGCGGCGGCGATGCAGGCGCGGGCGTTTTGCGCCAAGTTGTCGAAGCTGAGGCAAACGCCCTTGGGATCGCCCGAGGTGCCCGACGTGTAGATCAACGCGCCGACGTCGGCTGGCGCCGCCGCCGGCGCCTGGCCCTCGCCCGGCACCAGCGTCTGCGCGCTCAGCGGCAGCAGCTTGAGTCCGGCCGCTGTCACCGTGGGCGCGAAGCGGTCGATGCTGACGATGAGGTCCAGGCCGGCGTCGCGGATGATTTTGCTCAACTCGGTTGGCGACAGCATGAAGTTCAGCGGGACGGGAACGCGGTTGGCGTACCAGCACGCGAAGACCGCGGCCGCGCACGCCGCCGAAGTTGGAGCGAGGATGCCGACGTGCGGCTGCGCGGTTTGCGCGGCGATCTGCGCGCCCAGGCCGCAAGCGACGGCGCGCAGGCTCTGGTAGTCGAGAGCGAGGGTTGGATCAGACGCCGCCGGCCGGGTGGCCCGGTTGGCGCAGTTACGTTCGAAGTCGTCGAGCAGCGGGTGCATAGGCGGCCCTTTCGTCCGAGTCGTGAGCAGCACGCTGTTGACTAGTCTACGGCGCAGGCGCGCTGTGGTGGCGGCATTCTGGCGGAAGTCATGGAGCGGAGCGAGCGGGCCGCGCTGGCAGAACCGCAAGCTTCCCGAACGGCGGGCGACCGGTGGCGGCACGGGGATGTGTGGCGAGCCGGGGTGGATGGATGCGATCGCGACCGTGTCCGCGCGTCCGCAATGTTCGGCCCGCCGATGGAGCCGGTGCGAACAACGTCTGTAAGATCATAAAAATTCTATACTTACGATCGCGCCATGGTGCCGGCGAGCGAATATTAACAATCTGGATTGTCTAATCTATTCTGCCGCCTACAGTCAATCAGCGCAGGTGACGAGCATGACGACCTCAGACGCACATCGCACGGTGCTCGGGTCATCCGCCCAGCGGGTGATCGACCTGCTCGTGCGCCGCGGGCCACACACGATGGCGCAGCTTGTCGCTGAGCTCGGCGTAACGACCACGGCGGTCCGACAGCAGGTCAATCGTCTGTTGGCGAACGGGTGGGTCACGCGGACACAGCGACGCCGCGGCCCCGGGCGACCCGCGGACGTGTTCGCAATCTCGGAGGAGGCACGCCGGCGGTTCGGCACCAACGCCGGCGAGCTGTCGCGTCTCTTGATCGAGGAAATCGTCGATGCCGAGGGACCCATGCGCGCGCGGATGCTGTTGCGGCGCGTCGGGCAGCGCATGGCGGAGAGTCAGCGGAGCGTCGTTGGCGAAGGGCCGCCGTTGGACCGTCTGCAGCGCCTGGCCGAGCTGCTGAGCCGTAATGGCATGACGGTCGCGGTCGAGCAGAGCGGTGAGGGCCTGAGGTTGATGGTGTTCACCTGTCCATTCGGTGGCCTGGCGACCGAGCATCCCGAAGTCTGCGACATGGAGCGCGAGGCGTTCAGCGCGCTACTCGGCGGGCCGGTGCAACTGCGACGGTGCGTGCAGAGCGGGTATGCACGTTGTGAATTTGGTGTGTCGGCGGAGCCGCCCGCGCCTGAACCACAGGCTTGAGCCGCGCACGGCGCGGATGGCTGAAGGAGCCATAGCGATGTCAACGACGGACGCGCTCGCCGCGTGGGAAAGATCGTCCTACAAGTACGGCTTCGTCACGGAGATCGAGGCCGACAGCGTCCCGCCGGGCTTGAGCGAGGACGTGATTCGGCTGATCTCCGCGAAGAAGCATGAGCCGGAGTGGCTGACCGAGTGGCGGCTGAAGGCCTATCGGCACTGGCTGACGATGACGGAGCCGCGCTGGCCGAACGTGCACTACCCGCCGATCGACTACCAGGCGATCAGCTACTACTCCGCGCCGCGGCAGCGAAAAGCACCACAGAGCCTGGCGGACGTGGACTCCAAGCTGTTGGAGACGTACGGCAAGCTCGGCATTCCGCTGGAAGAACAGAAGCTGCTCGCGGGCGTCGCGGTCGATGCGGTCTTCGACAGCGTGTCGGTGGCCACGACGTTCAAGGAGAAGCTTGCCGAGCTGGGCATCATCTTCTGCTCGTTCTCCGAGGCCGTGCAGAACCACCCTGAGCTGGTGCGCAAGTACCTCGGCTCGGTCGTGCCGTACTCGGACAACTTCTTCGCGACGCTGAATTCGGCGGTCTTCACGGACGGGTCGTTCGCGTACATCCCGCGGGGGGTGCGTTGTCCCATGGAGTTGTCCACGTATTTCCGCATCAACGCCGCCGCGACGGGGCAATTCGAGCGCACGCTGATCATCGCCGATGAGGGCAGCACGGTCAGCTATCTCGAAGGCTGCACGGCGCCGATGCGCGATGAGCACCAGTTGCACGCCGCGGTGGTCGAGCTGGTCGCGCTCGATGATGCGACGATCAAGTATTCGACGGTGCAGAACTGGTATCCGGGGGACGAGCAAGGTCGTGGCGGGATCTACAACTTTGTCACCAAGCGCGGCAAGTGCCTGGGGCGTAATTCGCGCATCGCGTGGACGCAGGTCGAGACGGGATCGGCGATCACGTGGAAGTATCCGAGCTGCATCCTGCTGGGCGACAACTCGGTGGGCGAGTTCTATTCCGTGGCCCTGACCAACCATCGGCAGCAGGCCGACACCGGCACAAAGATGATCCACATCGGCAAGAACACGCGCAGCTACATCGTGTCGAAGGGCATCTCGGCCGGGCGCGGGCAGAACACGTACCGCGGGCTGGTGAAGATCAACAAGGGCGCCGCGCACGCCCGCAATTTCACGCAATGCGACTCGATGCTGATCGGCGACCAGTGCGGCGCGCACACGTTCCCCTACATCGAGGTGCGCAACCACACGGCGCACATGGAGCATGAAGCGACAACGTCGAAGATCGGCGACGACCAGCTCTTCTACTGCAACCAGCGGGGGATTGCGACGGAGGACGCGGTCTCGCTGATCGTGAACGGGTTCTGCAAGGAGGTTTTTCGCGAGCTGCCGATGGAGTTCGCCGTGGAGGCCCAGAAGTTACTGGCCGTGAGCCTGGAAGGCAGTGTCGGCTAGCGGAGTATCAGACAACGGCGGTTGACGACCGCACCGAAACCAAGCGCCACGGTGTGTGTGGCGCCGGACTCGATTGAGAGCGCAAGCATGTTGGAAATCCGTAATCTGCACGTGTCCGTGGAGGGCCACGAAATCCTCAAGGGCATCGACCTGACGGTGCGCGCCGGGGAGGTGCACTCGATCATGGGGCCGAACGGCTCGGGCAAGAGCACCTTGGCGCAGGTGCTGGCGGGGCGTGACACCTACGAGGTCACCGCCGGCGAGATTCGTTATGACGGCCAGGACCTGCTCGGGCTGGCGCCGGAAGAGCGGGCCTGCGCGGGGCTCTTTCTGGCGTTCCAATACCCCGTGGAAATCCCCGGCGTGAGTACGAGCTACTTTCTGAAGTCCGCGCTCAACGCACAGCGCAAGCAGCGCGGCCAGCCGGAAGTCGACGCGCTCGAGTTCCTGACGCTGGTGAAGGACAAGCTGAAGCTGCTCGACATGGACGAGCGCCTGCTCAACCGCGCGCTGAACGAGGGGTTCTCCGGCGGCGAGAAGAAGCGCAACGAGACGCTGCAGATGGCGGTGCTGGAGCCGCGGCTGGCGATCCTGGACGAGACGGACTCGGGGCTGGACATCGACGCGCTGAAGATTGTCGCCGAGGGCGTCAACCGGCTGCGCAGCCCGGAGCGGGCCATCGTGGTCGTGACGCACTACCAGCGCCTGCTGAACTACATCGTGCCGGACTACGTCCACGTGCTGGTCGACGGACGCATCGTGCGCTCGGGCGACCGGCGCCTGGCGCTGGAGTTGGAAGAGAAGGGTTATGGCTGGCTCGCGCCCGAAGCCGAGCCGGCGACCGTGACTGGCTAGAGCAGGGAGCTGACAGGTGCCCCAGACCATGCGCGTTGGCGCGGAAAACTCGAGCCCGTTCGTGGCGGCCTGCGCGGCGCTGGAGCGCGACGTGGCGCGGGGGCCGGCGTGGTTGACGCCGGTCCGCAATGCGGCCATGGCGCGTTTCATGGAGCGCGGCCTGCCAACCGTGCTGGACGAAGACTGGCGTTACACGAACCTGGCGCCGCTGGCGCGCACCGCGTTCGGACGGGCCGAAGCGGACACCAACGACGTGGCCCCGGCGCAGCTCGCACCGTTCCTGCTCGAAGAGGCTGCCGCCGTGCTGGTGTTCGTGAACGGCCGGTATGCGCCGCGGCTTTCGCGCAGGACGCCGACTCCGGGCGTGCAAGTCGCGAGTCTGGCCACGTTGTTGCGCGAGACGCCTGACGTCCTGGAGCCGCAGTTGGCGCGTCACGCGGACCACCACGCCCAGGCGCTGGTGGCGCTGAATACGGCGCTGTTTGCCGACGGCGCGTATGTGGCGATCGCGCCGCAGAGCGTCATCATGCAGCCGATTCACTTGCTGTACGTCAAACAGCCGGGCGCGCAGCCCGCCGCGAGCCATCCGCGCAGCCTGGTCGTCGCCGGGGCGCACAGCCAGGCCACGATCGTGGAGAGCTACGTCGGACTGGGGACAGGCGTCTCGCTCACCAACGCAGTCACGGAGATCGTGGCGGACGAAAGCGCCGTGGTGGACCACTACAAGGTGCAGCGCGAGCTGGAGACGGCCTATCACCTCGGCACGCTGCAGATTCACCAGCAGCGCGCCACGCAGGTCGCATCGCACTGTCTGTCGTTCGGCGGGGCACTGGTGCGGCACGACATCCGGACCGTGCTGGCCGGCCAAGGCGGCGACTGCACGCTGAACGGGCTGTTCAGCGTCCACGCGGACCAGCACGTCGACAACGCCCTGCGAGTCGAGCACGCCGCGCCGCACTGCAATAGCCGTGAGTTCTTCCGCGGCATCCTCGACGGTCGCGGGCGCGGCGCGTTCACCGGGCGGATCGTCGTGCGGCCCGCCGCGCAGCGCACCGACGCCAAGCAGACCAATATGAACCTGCTGCTGTCGGGCGAAGCGCAGATCGACACGAAGCCGCAACTCGAAATTCTCGCCAACGACGTCAAGTGCACGCACGGGGCCACCATCGGCCAGCTTGACGCGGACGCACTGTTCTACCTGCAGACGCGCGGCATCGCGGCACCGGCGGCGCGCAGCCTGCTGACGTATGCGTTCGCGGCCGAAAGCCTGGCGCAGATCAAGATCGAATCGCTGCGCCGGCAACTGCACGCGGTGCTCGTGGCGCGGTTGCCGGGCGGAGACGCTTTCCGGGAACTCGCATGACCACGGCGGCCACACGTGCGCCGGGGGCCTGCTCGCCGCCCGGCAGTTTTGATCCCGAGCGCGCGCGGGCCGATTTCCCCGCGCTCGCGCAGCTCATGCACGGCCGGCCGCTTGTATACCTCGATAACGCCGCGACGACGCAGAAGCCGCGGGCCGTGATCGACGCACTGCGGCACTACTACGAAGCCGACAACGCGAACATCCATCGTGGCGTCCACGCGCTCAGCGTCCGCGCGACGCAGGCGCACGAGCGGGCGCGGGCGGCGGTGCAGGGCTTCATCGGCGCCGCGCGCCCCGAGGAGATCATCTTTGTCCACGGCACGACCGAGGCGATCAACCTGGTCGCGCAGACCTACGGCCGGATGCAGCTCGGGCTCGGCGACGAGATTCTCATCACCGGGATGGAGCACCATTCGAACATCGTGCCGTGGCAGATGCTCGCCGCGCAGACCGGCGCACGGCTGCGGGTCGTGCCGCTGAACGAGCGCGGCGCGCTCGAGCTGGACGCGTATGCCCGGCTGCTTGGCCCGGCCACGCGGCTCGTGGCCCTCGCGCACGTTTCGAACGCGCTGGGGACGATCAATCCGGTCGCGGAGATGATCGCGCTGGCACATGCCCGGGAGATCCCGGTGCTCGTGGACGGCGCGCAGGCCGTGCCGCACATGCGCGTGGACGTCCGCCAGCTCGACGCCGACTTCTACGCCTTCTCCGGCCACAAGCTGTTCGGGCCGACCGGCATCGGCGTGCTCTACGGCAAGCGCGACCTGCTCGAAACGCTGCCGCCGTACCAGGGCGGCGGCGACATGATCCGCTCGGTCACATTCGAGCACACCACGTACAATGATCTGCCGTATCGGTTCGAGGCGGGGACGCCGAACATTGCAGGCGCGATCGGCCTGGGTGCGGCGATCGACTATCTCAGCGCGCTCGACCTCGACGCCGTGCAGCGCCACGAGGTCGACCTGTTGGCGTACGCGACCGAAGCCCTGACCGCCCTGCCGCAGGTGCGGCTGATCGGCACGGCCGACCATAAGACGGCGGTGCTGTCGTTCGTCATCGAGGGCGTGCATCCCCATGATGCGGGGACGATCCTCGACCAGGTGGGTGTCGCGCTCCGCACCGGGCACCACTGTGCCCAGCCGGTCATGGCACATTTCGGCGTGCCGGCGACGTGCCGCGCGTCGCTGGCGCTCTACAACACGCGCGCGGACATTGATGCGCTGGTCGCCGGCGTGCGGCACGTGTGCGAGGTGTTCAAAGCATGACCGAGCTGTCGGACCTCTACCAGGAGATGATCCTCGACCACTATCGGCGACCCCGGAACCACCACGCGCTCGCGGGCGCGGACCACATGGCCGAGGGGCACAATCCGCTGTGCGGCGATCACGTTACGATCTTCCTGAAGCTCAGGGACAACATCGTCGAAGAGGTCACGTTCGAGGGCGGCGGCTGCGCGATTTCCACGGCGTCGGCGTCGCTCATGACGGAAATGCTCAAGGGGAAAACGCTGGAGGCGGCGAAGGCGCTGTTCACGCGTTTTCACCAGTTGGTGACCGGCGAGGTGCGCGAAGCGACGGACGCAGCCGGCCTTGGTAAGCTCGAAGTGTTCTCCGGCCTGTGCCAGTATCCGGCCCGCGTGAAGTGCGCGACGCTGGCCTGGCACACGTTTGCGGCCGCGCTGGAGAACGCGGGCGGCGTGGTATCCACCGAATGAGGACGAGCGCATGAGCGCAGCAGAACCAGCGGAACTGCACCGGCAGGTGGTCGCCACGCTGCGCACCCTGCATGACCCCGAGCTGCCGGTGAACATCTACGACCTGGGGCTCATCTACCAGCTCGATGTGTCGCCCGCTGGCGCCGTGGCCGTGCGTATGACGCTGACGACGCCGGCGTGCCCGGTAGCGCGCGTGCTACCCGGGCAGGTGGAGACGAAGTTGAAGGCGCTACCGGGCGTCACCGATGTCAAGGTCGAGTTGGTGTGGGATCCGCCGTGGTCGCGCGAGCGCCTGTCGCCGGAGGCGCGTCTGCAGCTCGGGCTGGATGACCCGGGGCGGCACCGCCGGCGGTTCGTTTCCGGTGCTTCTTTGTTGCGGCGTAAAGACGGCGCGGGAGATTGATGGCATGCCCGAGTATCTCACGGTCGCGCGGGCCAAGGACGTTCCACCCGGCAAGGCCCTGACAGTCGATGTCGAGGGCCTGCGGATCGCGGTCTTCAACATCAACGGCACGTACTACGCGATTGCCGACACCTGTCCGCATGCAGGCGCATCGCTCGCGGAAGGTGACGTGGACGGCTGCACGGTGGAATGCCCGCTGCACAGCGCGCGGTTTGACCTGGAGAGCGGCGCCGTGCTCAGTCCGCCGGCCGAGCGGAACGTGGCTGCGTACCAGGTGCGCGTGGCGGGGGATGAGCTGCAGATTCAGGTTGGTTGACGTGCCGCGATCTGCTCAGGTTTCAAGCAGGCCGAAGATGCGCTGTGCCCACGCGGGGGTCTGCTCCGCCGCGGCGCGCAGATGCCGCCGGCGCGTGAAGTAGTAGACGGACATGCCGCCCTGGACGGCAATGCTCAGCGTCATCACCAGGCCATAGAACGCATACGTGACGGTCGGAGCCCAGCGCTCGATCTCCCGCTCGACGTCCGCCTGCAGCTCGGGCAGTTGTGCGAGCTGGGTCTGCACGTCGCTGGACTTCCATTGCGCGCTAAGCTCCGTCTTGGAGAACGTGAGCATCTGCACGCTGCAATACCCGACGATCAGCAGCAGGAAGGCGAGCTGGTTGCAGCCGAGGAAGCGCGCGGCCGAGAGGTCCGCGCGGCGCATGCGGCGCGCGCCCATGTATTCGAGCACGCCGAGTATGCCGATCCCCGTGACCACGCCCGCACCGAGCCAGCTTGGATACAGCACGACCAGGGGCACGCTGGCTGCGGCGATCACCAGCATGCTCATCGCCGAGCCGCGCGCCGTCCGCGCTGCCCGCTGCACCGGTCGTCGCGCCGCCACCGCCGCGCGCAGCGCGTGAAAGTGCGCTTCGCTGAGCGGCGAGACCGGCTCGGCCGGCGTCAATGGCCGGGCGGTTGGCGCGACGCGCCCGACAGGTACACCACGCGGCGGCGGATTCATAGTGCTCCAATCCGCTGGGCAGCAGCGCCCAGTCCTACGTGCTGGCGACCTCCGCCAGGCACGCGCCCAGACAATCCACCAGGAAATCCACGTCCGCCTTGGTGACGCACATCGGCGGCGCCAGGCGGATTGTATTCCAATAGCAGCCGGACTTCGCAACCAGCAGGCCGCGCTGCCGGGCCAGCTCGACCACGCGCTTCGTCTCCGCCGTCGCGGGCTCACGCGTTTGCCGATCCTTGACCAGCTCGACCGCCAGCAGCAACCCCAGGCCGCGGACCTCGCCGATCAGGGCGTGCCGCTCCTGCAGGGCGAGCAACTCGTTCTTGAAGTATGCACCCACGTCGCGGGCCCGATCCTGAATGCGCTCTTCGTCGATCACCTCCAGCGTCGCCAGGCCGCTCGTCACCGAGATCGGATTGCCGCCGAACGTGTTGAAGTGCAGCTTCTGCTTCATGCTGGCGGCGATTTCCGGGCGCGTCGTGACGGCGGAGAGCGGGGCGCCGTTGCCGATGCCCTTCGCCATCGTGACCATGTCCGGCACAACACCGAAGTTCTCGAAGCCCCAGAAGTGCGCGCCCGTGCGGCCCCAGCCGGCCTGGACCTCGTCCGCGATGCAGATGCCGCCGTGTCGCCGGACGATGTCGTAGGCGATCTGGAAATACTCCGGCGGCGGCACGATGACGCCGCCAACACCCTGGATCGGCTCGGCGATGAAGCACGCCACCTTGCCGGCGGTCTCATAGCGAATCACGTCCTCGATGGCCCGGGCACATTTCACGTTGCAGGCCGGATAGCTCTGCCCGTACGGGCAGCGGTAGCAGTAGCCCGGCTCGCAGTATTTCACGTTCAGGCCGGCGTCGGCGGGGTATTTCCAGTCGCTGATGGCGGTCAGGCGCATCGTCGCGCAGGTCCCGCCGTGATAGCCGTTTCGCAGGCAGAGGATTTCATCGTGCTGCGTGAACAGGCGGGCCATGAGGATGGCGTACTCGTTGGCCTCGCTGCCGGAGTTGCCGAAGTAGGTCTGGGTGAGGCCGGAGCCGGGGGGCATGTGGCGGGCCAGCTCGCGGGCGTAAAGCGCGATCGTCGGGTGCAGGTAGATCGTCGTTGTGTGCACGAGCCGGCCGACCTGTTCGCGCACGCGGGCGGTGACTTTCGGGTGGCAGTGCCCCACGGAGATGCTGACGATCCCGCCGGCGGCGTCGAGGTATTGCCGGCCCTGCTCGTCCCACACGTATTGCATGTGCCCTTCGACGATGCACAGCGGCTCGTCGTAGTACAGCACCAGGCCGGGGTTCAGGTATTCGCGGCGCAGCGCGAGGATTTCCTCGCGCGTGGGGCCACTGTAGGGCATGGGCCGCTGCGGGCTTTCCGGCAGGGGCACGGGCGTAGCACCCGGTCGCTCGACAAACGACATCGGCTCTCCTCCAGATCGGGCAGCCTGTGCATCCTGGGCCGCCGCATGGCGTACATACTAAGGCCTGCGGGCCGGCGTTGCTCGCGCTGCGCCCGCGGCGTAGAGTGCCGGGGGCGGGCTGGCTTGGCCGGCCGGATGGAAAGGAACCGCGATGCGGGCGGACGTGATGGGAAACGACGGGTGGCGGCCGACCACGCTGGATCCGGAGCGGCAACGCCGCCGGTGCGTGCTGACGGGGGTTGGCCTGCTGGCGCTCGGCGGCGCGCTGGTGCTGCTCGGTGGCTGCGCCGCCCATCCGAAGGGGCCGCACGGTCCAGCGTGCTCACTTATCGAGGACGCGTCGCACATCATCGAGTATCCCAGCCAGCGGCACAGGATTCTGAAGCGCGTCGCGGACATGCCGGAGTTGACGACGCACGAGCAGATCTATCTCGTCAACGCGGCCTTCGCGGTCGGCTACAGCTCGGACAAGGCCGAGACGTTGACCCGGCTGATCAAGAACCCGTGCTGCACGGAGGAGACCCGGCAGCACATCCGCAAGATGCTGAAGCTCTCCCGGATGAAGGGTCGCGACCAGCGCCGGGTGGTCGAGGCGCTGGACAATTTCCCCGAGCCGGGCGAGTCCAAACGCGCCAAGCCCGAGCGGGCACCGTAGAGTGGCGCCTCAGAGCCAATCCCACACAGGTGGTACAGGCCAATGTATGGCATAGGCCAACGGATGGTATGGGCATCTTGCCCGTTCCTCCGACGGGCGGGACGCCCGTACCACCCACGCGGCCGAGCTGGAGCTTCGACATCCCGTTGGATTCCAGCCCCTTGCGGACCCTGGTCCGGTCGTCTCATATAAACGCCCGCGGACCGTGCGCGGGACGCGCCCGGCGGGCTTGGCGCCCGCCAGCGCAGGAGAATCCGCCCGAGCCGACTATACTCCCTCGTATGTTTGCGTCCGATCCGCCGGCGGCGGCGAAAAAACTCCCCGGCCGAAATCAACCGCCTGCCCATTTGCGCCGTAAGCATGACATGGGGCTGTAGCGCCCGGACGGAATCCGAAAGAAGCACCTTGGCCGATAAGTAAGCAGAACATGAAACAGACCAAGACTGTCATCCACGTACATACGAACTACTCCTTCGACTCCAACACCTCGCCCGAGGACCTCATCGCGACGGCCCGCGCGGCCGGCGTCGGCTGCGTCGCGGTCACCGATCACGACGAGATCGCCGGGGCCGTGGCGGCCCGCGCGCTGGGCGGCGGCGTCCGCATCATCGTGGGCGAGGAAATCACCACCACCGAGGGCCACGTGATCGGCCTCTTTCTCGACGAGCGCATCCCGCCGGGATTGACGCCCGAGGAAACCGCGCAACGCATCCGCGCGCAGGGCGGGCTCGTGCTGGCGGCACACCCCTTCGCGACGCTTTGTCAACACAGCCTGAACCACGCCGCCATGGACCGCCTGCTGCCCTGGCTGGATGCCGTCGAGGTGTGCAACGCGCAAAACCTGCTCTGGTGGGAGAGCGGCTGGGCCCGGCGGTACGCGGCCAAGCACGGGTTGACGCCGTTCGTCGGTGACGACGCCCACATTCGCGGGCACCTGGCGGCGTGCCACCAGCTCATGCCGGCGTTCGACGGGCCGGCAGATTTCCTGAGCGCGCTGCGGCAGGCGGAACTGCACACGGGCTGGTTTGCGCCGGATTACTACCTGGCGATGGGCCTGCAACACACCTGGATCAACCTGCTCGGCATGTCGCTGGCTGGGTTTGGCGTAAACGCTCCCGGCGGCCAAGCGGCACGCGCTGACGAGCAGCCCACAACCAAGCCGGCCTTTGCGCTGGCAACCGGCTCGGAATCCACGCCCGGCGGCGAAAAGCGTGCCTGACGCCTGCTTGTCGCGCGCCGCATAGGTTTGTACTTTTACGCGGTCTGAATCCGGACTTCGGGTCGGTCCAGGAACACGGTCGCCACTCCGATCCGAATCCGGCGTTCACCAACCCGAGGACAGCAGCCATGCGAGAGAACCGGGGACTGCCACCGGCATCGGAGACATTTGGTTCGTTGACCTTCGCCGGCGAGGTGATGCGCAAGCACCTGCCGGAAGACGTGTACCGCAATCTGCGCCTCACGATGGAGCGCGGCCTGCCGCTCGATCCGGCGATCGCGAATGCGGTCGCGGCGGCGATGCAGAAATGGGCGCTGGAGCACGGCGCGACGCACTACACGCACTGGTTCCAACCGCTGACCGGCTCGACCGCGGAGAAGCACGACGCGTTCTTGAGCCCGAACGGCATGGGCAGCGCGATCGAGCGTTTCTCGGGCGATCAGCTCACGCAGGGTGAGCCGGACGCCAGTTCATTCCCGTCGGGTGGCATCCGCGAGACGTTTGAAGCCCGCGGCTACACCGCGTGGGACCCGACGAGCCCGGCGTTCATCTTCAAGACGGGCGACTCGCCGACACTGTGCATTCCGACGGCGTTCGTGGCGTGGACGGGCGAGGCGCTGGACAAGAAGACGCCGCTGCTGCGGTCGATCCAGGCCGTCAGCGAACAGGCGCTGCGGATCCTGCGTATCTTCGGCACCGATGCCGGGGTCTCGCAGGTCATCACGACCATCGGTTGCGAGCAGGAATATTTCCTGGTGGACCGCTCGTTCTACGAGCGGCGCGAGGACCTGCGGCTGTGCGGGCGGACGCTCATCGGAGCGCCCGCCGCGAAGGGCCACCAGCTCGACGATCACTATTTCGGTGCGATCCCCGAACGCGTGATGGCCTTCATGAACGAGGTCGAGCGCCGGCTGTACGAGCTGGGCGTGCCGGTGAAGACGCGCCATAACGAGGTTGCGCCGAACCAGTACGAGTTTGCGCCGGTGTTCGAGAACGCCAACGTCGCCGGCGATCACCAGATGCTGACCATGCAGATGCTGCGGACGGTGGCCGAGCGGCACGGGTTCGTCTGCCTGCTGCACGAGAAGCCCTTCGCCGGCGTCAACGGCTCGGGCAAGCACAACAACTGGTCGCTGGCGACCGACACGGGCGTGAATCTGCTCGACCCGCACGACGAGACGCACACGAACATGCAGTTCCTGGTGTTCCTGACGGCGGTGATCCGGGCCGTCGATCTGCACGCCGACCTGCTGCGGGCCTCGATTGCCAGCGCGGCGAACGACCACCGGCTAGGCGCCAATGAGGCGCCGCCAGCGATCATCTCGATCTACCTCGGCGACATGTTGAGCGACATCCTGGACCAGCTCGAGCGCGGGGAGACGCGCGGCACGAAGAAGGGCGGCCGGCTGAACCTTGGCGCCCGCACGCTGCCGCAGATTCCGCGGCACAGCGGCGACCGCAACCGCACCAGCCCGTTCGCGTTCACCGGCAACAAGTTCGAGTTCCGCGCGGTCGGGTCCGGGGCGGCGATCGCCTGGCCCAACACGGTGCTCAACACGATCGTGGCCGAGTCGCTCGATTTCATGGCCACCGACCTTGAGAAGCGCATCGGCCGCAACCGCAGCGCTGCGAAGCTGGAGTCTGCGGTCAAGACGCTGCTTAAGGACGTCGTGAAGAAACACCGCCGCATCGTGTTTGACGGCGACAACTACAGCGCCGAGTGGCATCGCGAGGCGGCGCGGCGCGGCCTGCCGAACCTGCCCACCACGCCCGATGCCTTCCCGGCGCTCGCCACGCGCAAGGCCCAGACGCTGTTCTCTCGCTACGGCGTACTCAGCAAGCGTGAGCTGCAGGCGCGCGTGGACGTGAACTTCGAGAAGTACAACCGCGTCGTCGGAATCGAGGCCCGCACGCTTGTATCCATGCTGAAGCGCGAGGTGCTGCCGGCCGCGCTGCGTTTCCAGGGTGAGCTCGGCCAGGCAGCGTCCGCCACCGCCGCGGCGGGCGTGGCGTGCTCGGACACCAAGGCGCAGCTCAAGGCCGTTGTCGACCTCGTCGCCCAGTTGCGCGCAGCCATCGCGGCCGTCGAGAAGGCGGAAACCCAGAACTTCGAGTCCAGTGAGAAACACGCCCGGCATATTCGCGACAAGCTGCTGCCCGCGATGGTCGAGGCCCGGCGCGTGTCCGATACGCTGGAGGAACTCATCCCCGACGACGTATGGCCGCTGCCACGCTACGCGGAAATGCTGTTCGTCAGGTAAAACGCCTGCCGGTAAGCAAGGTGGGCCGCGTACACTGCCCCCGGGCGGCAATCTGGTACGGCGGTGTGCGCGTCATGAATTCGCACTCTAAGCATCGGACAAGCGATATTCGGCTCGCGATCTCGCGCGATGCTGCCCGGGGCACTCGGCGCAATCCAAGTCGCAACTCTTTCAATCGCAAAGCGAAACATATCGTCTGGGCACCCAGCGCGTTCGAGGAGATTTCGGTTGACCCAGGTAACGGGGGGCGCTAGAATAATGATAGATGCTTTGGCCACGAAGCATTTGACACCCCCTCATCCATCCGAAGGAGGTGCCGTGATGGCCGATCTGACACTGCCGCAAGCCACGTCTGCGGCCAAGACTCCACGGGGCGTGAAGTACATCCGCTCGCTCGACCACGTGCCCAACATACTGCCCGCGGAGCGCGCCAAGTTGCGCCAAGTGGCCGAACGCTACGCTTTCCGGGCCAACGACTATTACCTCCGCCTGATCGACTGGGACGACCCCGCCGACCCCATCCGACAGCTCATCATTCCGCGGAGCGAGGAACTCGACGACTGGGGCAAGCTTGACGCCAGCAACGAGGCCGCGGTGACCGTTTCGCGCGGCGTGCAACACAAGTACCCACACACGGTCCTGCTGTTGTGCAACGAGGTCTGCGGCGCGTATTGCCGCTACTGCTTCCGCAAGCGCCTGTTTATGGACGGGAACGCGGAGACGACCAACGACGTCTCGGCGGGGATTCGCTATGTCGCCGAGCATCCGGAAGTCACGAACGTGCTACTCACCGGCGGCGACCCGCTGCTGATGAGCACGCGCCGCCTCCGCGAGATCATCACGGCCCTGCGGGCGATCCCCCACCTGCGCATTATCCGCATCGGGTCGAAGATGCCGGCGTTCGATCCGTGGCGACTGCTGCGCGACCCCGACCTGCAGGACTTGCTGCGCACGCACTCCACGCCCCAGAGGCGCATCTACCTCATGGCCCACTTTGACCATCCCCGCGAGCTCACGGACGCGGCGGTTGACGGCTTGGACTGCTTTATCCGCTGCGGCGTGATTTGCGTGAACCAATGCCCGCTGATCAAGGGCATCAACGACGACCCGATCGTGCTGTCCAACCTGTTTCGCAAGCTCTCCTGGGTGGGCTGCCCCCCCTACTACCTGTTCCAGGGCCGGCCGACCGCGGGCAACGCGCCGTACGAAGTGCCGATCGTCCGGGGCTGGCACATCTTCCGGGAGGCCCTGCGCCACGGTTCCGGGCTCGCCCGCCGGGCGCGCTACGTGATGTCGCACGAAAGCGGAAAGATCGAAATCCTGGCGGTGGATGAACGATACGTTTACCTGCGGTATCATCGGGCGAAGGACGCCGCCAACCGCGGTCAGTTCATGATCTACCAGCGCAACGACCAGGCGTACTGGTTTGATCAACTGGAGCCGGCTGCCGGCACGGATGCGCCGCGCGTTCCGGCCGAAGTGCTGGGCGCGGTGTGGGACGGGCCGGAGTAGGCGGTAGCGCACGGTGCGTCGCCGCCAGTCACGTGGCGCATGTTCGCGATCCGACACATCCTGCTGCCCACGGATTTCTCGCCACTGGCGCGGCGCGCGGCAACCGTGGCGCGCGTCCTGGCAGAGACCCACCAGGCGACGCTGCACGTGGTGCACGTGCTGGAACCGGCGGCGCGCGAGCCCGTGCTCGTCCCGGAAGGCGGGGTGGTCTTGCCCCAGGAGAACCCCAGCGAGACCGCGCAACCGGCGTTGGAGACGTTCGTGCGCGAGGGCCTCGCGGACCTGCGCACGCCCCTGGTCGCCAAGCTGCTGCTGGGCGCCGCGGACCTGGAGATCACGCGCTACGCCGGCGAGATTCCGGTGGACCTGATCGTCATCGGCACGCACGGGCGTGGTATCATGCGGCGCATTCTGCTCGGATCCATCAGCAAGAATGTCCTCGAGCACGCGACGTGCCCGGTGCTGATGGTCCCGCCGGCGGCGGAGACGTAAGCCCGGCGGCCCCGGGCGAGGTCCACCCTTGCGCGGGAAACGGCTAGGCGCGGCGGCATGAACACCACGAAACACGTCAGTCTCAATCTCAATGTACGCGGTCTGGGCCTGTCGGCGACGCTGGCCATCCAGGCCAAGTGCCGTGAACTCCGGCGCGCGAATCGACGCATTTACGATTTCGGGCTGGGCCAGTCACCCTTCCCGGTGCCCCAGCCGGTGGTGGAGGCGCTGCGGCTGGCGGCGCCGCAAAAGGACTACCTGCCAGTGCGCGGACTGCCGGCCCTGCGCGAAGCGGTGGCCGAATTCCACCGGCGGAAGGACCAGTTGGACACACACCCCGACCGCGTCCTGGTCGGTCCCGGCTCGAAGGAGCTGATGTTCCTCGTGCAACTGGTCTACTATGGTGAAATCCTGCTGACGCCGCCATGCTGGGTCACGTACTGGCCGCAGGCGCGCATCCTGGGGCGGCGCATCAGCCGGATCCACACGAGCTTCGAAGCCGGCTGGAAGATCAGCGCCGAGCAGTTGCTCCGTTCGCTCGAGCTGATCCACGACGATCGCCGCCCGCGGCTGCTGGTGCTGAACTACCCGAGCAATCCGACGGGCGGCACCTACACGGCCGATGAGCTGCGGGAGCTTGCCGAGATCGCGCGGCGCTTCGAGCTGATCGTGCTCTCGGACGAGATTTACGGGCAACTGCACTTCAGCGGCGAGCACGTGTCGATCGCACGCTTCTACCCGGAGGGCACGATCGTCAGCTCGGGGCTCTCGAAGTGGTGCGGGGCCGGCGGCTGGCGGCTGGGGACGTTCACGTTTCCCGCGGAGCTCGACTGGCTGGCCGACGCGATGGCGAGCGTCGCGAGCGAGACGTACACGTCCGTGTGTGCTCCCGTGCAGTTCGCCGCGGTGGAAGCGTTTCGCGGCGGGACCGAGATCGAGCGCTACCTGTTCCACGCGCGGCGCATTCTGGCGGCACTGGGGATGCGCTGCGCGGCCACGCTGACCGCCGCCGGCCTGCGCGTCCACCCGCCGGCGGGTGCGTTTTACCTGTTTCCGGATTTCAGCCCGCTGGCGGAGAGGCTGGCCGCGCGCGGCGTAACCGACGGCAAGACCCTCTGCGATCGTCTGCTGGACGAGGCCGGGGTCGCGGCCCTGCCGGGCGTCGCTTTCGGCCGGTCACGCGGCGAGTTGACCGCCCGCCTGGCCTACGTCGATTTTGATGGGGCCGCAGCGCTGGCGCTGGCCGAGGGGTATCCGCCGGACCAACCGCTGCCCGAAAGCCTTATTCAGCAAGTGGGCGAGAACGTGCTGGCGGGGGTGGAGTGTCTGGCCGCGTGGGTCGGGCAGGCGCGCTGACGACCGGTGCGGTCAACCCTGGTGATTGGTGCAGTTGGCGATCACGGTGCCGGCGAGGCGGGACTTGGCGTATTCGGCGACTTCCTGGCAAGTCTGCTCCAGACGGGCACGGGCCGTTTCCTTGCTCGCGGCGACGTTGCGCAACAGCAGGTCGCCGTTGATCGGCCCTTCGATCGCCTCGACGATCTCGAGCAGTGAGATCTCCTGGGGCGGCTTGCGGAGCACAAAACCGCCGGCCGGCCCGCGTTCGCTGCTGAGAATCTGCGCCCGCACGAGCTGCTGCAGAATCTTCAGCAGGTGTCCCGGCGGGATCCCGCACGCCTCGGCGATATCCCGCCCCTGAATGGGCGCCCCCGTGGCGTTCTCCGCCAAGTGCGTGGTAGCAAACACCGCGTAAGCTGCTGCCCGGCCAAGTCGCATAGTTCACCTCGTCGGCGCACCCGGAACCAATCGGGACCGGGACTCTCGGGCTCGCGAAACGCGGGAGCCGGCCGGCTGCCTGTCCGAGCCATGCTCACCCACCTCCCGAGCGCGCCCGGCCCGTGCGCGTCATTGAGCCGCACCAGGCCGGGCGCCATCTGACCATGAAGGACGCCGCCGGCCCAGTCGGGGGCGTGAGCGTCCGTGAACGGGGCGAGGCCCGAATTCCTCTGACTCCAACTGGAAGTATAGCGCCCGGAACTTCTTCGGCCAGTTTTCGCGCCGCAGCCCTGGCGGGGACGCCTCGGGCCCCGCGGCGGACACCGCAGCGGGCACGCATGCGAATGGAGCGGGTGGCGACCGCGACCTGAGACCAGCGTGCCGACCCCATCGCCGGGCGCGGGCTCAGTGCAGTTCGGGAATAAAGGCGCGCTCCGCTGTAAGCAGCTCCTCGGCCATCCGCTGGATCTCGGCCGGCGCGCAGACCGCCGCGGTAAGCGGGTCGAGCAGCAACGCGTGAATCGCCGCTGCCTTGCTGCCCTCGACGACCGCGGTCGCCGCGAGATCAAACATCGCCATGTTCGCCCGGCAGAGGGCGGCCAGTTGTGGTGGCAGCGGACCGAAGCGCGTCGGGTGGATTCCGGTACGATCGACGACGCAGGCAACCTCGACGCAGCCGTCCGCGGGCAGATTCGCGATGAGGCCGCGGTTCAGGACGTTCCCGTGGATGACGAACGGCACGTGCGTCTCGCGCGCGGCGATGATGTACGACGCGTACTCCAGGCTGCGCTCGGTCTTCAGTTCCTCCTCGCCGGCGAGGAGCCGCTGCCGGGCGGCATCGCACTCCTGCCGCCAGCGGGGCCAGTTGTCGGCGTAGAAGCTCTCCTGCCCCAGATAGCCCGACCGGCAGTACTGGCCGATGAGGTCGCGCCGCTTGCGATAGTACGGCACGTACTCGGAGAAGTGGCCGCTGGACTCGGTGACGAACGCGCCGAAGTGCAGCATCGTGTCAAATCGCACCGGGTCGCGCTCCCAGAGCTGTGGATCATCCTGCACGCGGCGGCACAGCGCCGGATAGAGGTCCACGCCGCGATGCCGCAGTGTCGTGAACCACGACATGTGGTTGATCCCACCGCACGCCCATTCCAACTCGTCGTACGGGACCTGCACATAGTCAGCGAGCTGCCGGCTGCTGCCCTGCACTGAGTGACACAGCCCGACCACGCGCTGCGCGGAGGCCCGCGCCGCAACCAGACACATGATGCTCATCGGGTTCGTGTAGTTGAGCACCCACGCGGTGGGGCAGAGTTCGCTGCAATCACGCAGCACGTTCAGCCAGACCGGCCCGGTCCGCAGCGCCTTCATCAATCCCCCGGGGCCGATCGTGTCGCCGATGCACTGCGACACGCCGTACTTCAGCGGGATGTCGTTGTCCCAGCGCACCGTCTCGACGCCGGACACCTCGATGCAGTTGATCACGTAGTCCGCGCCGCCCAAGGCGCTGCGGCGGTCGGTCGTGGCGGAGACGTGCCAGCGCCCGCCGCCGACGCGCTCCGCGATGCGCTGCACGAGCCGGAAGGCCGGGTCCAGCCGGGCGGCGTCGATATCGACCAGCCGGAACTCACCGCCGTCGATCCCGGGCGCGAGCATGACATCGGTGCATAACGGGCGGGTGAACCCGCTGCCGGCCCCCAGGAAACAGATGTTCGGCATGCTTTGCTCCAGCACAGCTTGAACGCAGGTAGCAGTCTACGGCACTCGTCCCAGTGAAGCGAGCTGGGGCCGCGAGCGCCATTTCCGAGGCGCTTCGGCCGACCGCGGCGGTACAATTCGCGGCATGGCGGGTGACGAGTCTGCGCACGCCCCGAGGGTGGCCTGCGATGCCATGTGCGGCGGGCTGGCGCGCTGGCTGCGCGTACTCGGCGTCGACAGCAGCTACACGCCGGGGATCGATGACGGCGACCTCGTCGCCCACGCCCTGGCCGAGCACCGCATCGTGCTGTCCTCCGACGGGAAGCTCTTTGAGCGGCGGGTGTTTGCGACCGGCGCGCTGCGCGGGGTTCGCCTGCCGGTCGGGCTCAAGCTGCTCGACCAGGTGCGGTTTGTCGTCCGTGAGTTGCAGATCCAGCCTGAATTCCCCCGCTGCACGCTGTGCAATGGCGAGCTGGACGCCATCGGTCGAGAGGAGGTGGCGGACGTCGTCCCGGCCCGGAGCCTGATCTGGACAACGGAGTTCTACCGCTGCCGCGCCTGCCGACACGTGTTCTGGGAAGGCACGCATTGGCGCCGCATCCGGGCCGTGCGGGACCGGATCGCTGGCGACGGAAGGAGCTTGACGTCCGAGGCCGCCTCCAGCGACAATAGCCTATAGCACAACAGGAAGGGTCTATGTATGAATCTGGATACCATATATTGTGGTGACTCAATCAAGCTGCTCAACGGTTGGCCGGAGGGCAGCGTGGATCTCGTCTTCGCCGACCCGCCGTTCAACATTGGCTACGTTTACGACAATTACACGGACGACATGCCCAACGCGGAGTACGTGGAGTGGTCGCGGCAGTGGATGGCGGCGTGCCAGCGCATTCTGAAGGCAGACGGATCGGTTTATATTGCGATCGGCGACGACTTCGCGGCCGAGATTCGTGTGCTGGGCCGGCAACTCGGGCTGCACCTGCGCAACTGGATCATCTGGCACTACACGTTCGGCCAGAATGCCCGGACGAAGTTCAGCCGGGCGCACACACACATCTTCTACTTCACGAAGGACGCCAAGCAGTTCACGTTTAACGACCGTCTGCTGCGCTTCCCCAGCGCCCGGCACACGGAGTACCAGGATTTGCGGGCCGATCCGCTAGGTCGGCTGCCCGACGATGTCTGGGACGAGTTCCCGCGCGTCTGCGGCACGTTCAAGGAACGCGCCGGGTTCCACGGCTGCCAGATGCCCGAGGCCCTGCTCATGCGGATCGTGATGGCCAGCAGCCGGCCCGGCGAGATCGTCCTCGACCCCTTCAACGGTAGCGGCACGACCGCCGCGGCCGCGAAACGCCTGGGCCGGCGGTACGTCGGCATCGACCTCTCGCCCGAGTATGTGAAGCATTCGCAGGCGCGACTGGCCGCCGTGATTGACGAGAGCGTCGCGCGGCCGCACGACGGGCAGTGGCCGCCGCTGCATACCGAGTTCCTGCTCCAGCTTTACCGCGAGACCAAAGTCAGCCTGGCCAACCTGCTGCCCAACGAGGTGGCCCTGCGCGTGATCGCCGCCGGCTTGAGCGAGCGCGCGGGCGTGCAGTACGCGGTCGCGGATGTGCGGGCGGAGTTCGAGCGGCTGGCCGGTACAAAGGTCATGCCCAAGCTGCCGAACGACACCCCATTCGTGGCCCGCAACCACGTGACCACGGAGGGGAAGCGCTACGACCGCAAGATCGGCCGCGTCCGGAACCGCCGGAAGTCTACAAGAACCGACAACGGTCAATTCCTGCTGGCGATGTAGCGTTGGCGGCCTCCAGCCGGAATAATGGTGCGCCAACGGAGGTCGGCTCATGGCAGACTACGACGACTATGATGCGAACGGCTTGAACGGGGGCCGGTTGGCGGCGGCGGCGATGGCCGTCGGCGGCGGCCTGTGCGCCGTCATCACGACGCTCTGGTCGCTGGCGCGCTTCTGGGAACTGAGCCGCCAGGCACAACCGCTCCCCGCGCTGTCCGAGTTCCTGGGCACGGCGGCCCTGTTGCTGGTGGGTTGGGCGCTGGGGCTGCTCTTGTGGGGCGGCGCCGAGTTGCTCCGGCGGCTGGAGGCGCTCCGCGAGGCGTTGCGCACGACAACCCGCGGCAGCGCGAATGCGGGCCTCGCGGACAGTCTGCTGCGGGGCCGGGCGGCCGACGCGCACAGCGAGCAGCAGGCCCACATGCTCGAGGAGCTTGTGCACCTGACGCGCGAGCTGCGCGACATCGAGCTGCTGAGCGAGTCCGAGCGCGCCGCGCGCCTGGCGCATGAGTCCGCGGAGCTCGTCCGGCAACTGGAACACGACGTGCCCGTGCTGCTGCGCGAGCACAATCTCCACGAGGCGCAGCAGCGCCTGCAACGTGCTCGCCGCCGTTTCCCGTCGCTGCCCAACTGGGACGCGCTGGAGAAGCAGATCGAGCAGGCGCGGGCCAAGTTCGAATCGCACGACCTCAACGTGGCGACGCGCGAGGTCGAGGACCTGGCGGCGCTGGGGGCCTGGGACCGCGCCGTCGAAATCGTCCGCACGTTGCGCCAGCGACACCCCACGTCGGAAAAGGTGGCCGAATTGACGAAACGCATCGCCATCGCCCGCGACAAGGCCACCGCGGAGGAGCGGGCCCGCCTCATGTCGCAGGCCCAGGCCGCGAGCAGCCGCCGCGACTGGTCGGAGGCGCTGCGCCTGGTGGAGGCGCTGCTGGCGCGGTTCCCCGGCTCGGCCGAAGCGCAGGAACTCCGCACCCAGCTCCCGACGCTGAAAACCAACGCCGAGATTCAGAAGCGGCAGGAGATGGAGAACGCGATTCGCGACCTGGTGCGGCAACAGCACTTCACCGAGGCCCTGCGGATCGCCCACGAGCTGGTGAACAGCTATCCGGACTCGCCGCAGGCCCACGCCTTGCGTGAACAAATTCCCCGCCTGGAGCAACGCGCTGCCGAACTTGCGCGCCCATAGCGCCCGCGCCGCGCGGCCGCTAGCACGTGTTGGTATCGCGGATGACGATGGCCGTACTCGCCAGCCTGGCCGACATACTCCGGTCGTGCGGCCAATACCTGGCCGAGCCCGTTCTGCGCACCCCCTGGACGGACTGGCGCGGCTTCTGGCTTGAGAAAATCCTCGACGACCGCTTCGTCGTGGTTTACTTCCTGCCGCTCGTGCCGCTGCTCCTGCTGCTGCCCCGGCAGCGCCTGCGGCTCGGCATCGTTCTGACCGGACTGGTCTTCGCGGTCTATCTCTTTGGCGCGCTGTACGCCGCCCTGTGGCTGCTGACCTGCATCGCGTTCTACTGGCTCGCCGAGCGTTTCGCGATTGAGTGCCGGCGTACGGACGTGCTGCCGATCGGCCCGCCGCTGGCCGCCATCACGATCGTGGGCGGCTGGTACATCGTGACGATGGTCCTGCACAAGCTCAGCCTGCCGACACCGCTGAACGACTGGCTGTTCGCGCACGCCCGGTGGATCTTCCCGCTAGGGACGCGCGGACTGCCGTGGGAGCCGTTCCTGCTGCGCCTGCACGAATCCACCGCCAGCGGCCAGCCGGCCCAGCTCGTGTACGCCATGTTCTGGAACGCCCACAACATCGGGACGGCGTATCTCGCGGCGCGCCTGCTGCACTATTTCTCCGACCTCAGGCACGAGCGCATCCCCGCGGCGCGGCGGACACTGCTCAACTTCCTGGCGTACGTCTGCTACGCGCCGACGTGGATCCAGGGGCCGATCGAGCGCTATGGCGTGTTCCAGGATGAGCTCGACACCTGTCATGCCCGCCGCACGTGGCGCAACGTCCCCCCCGCCCTGACCCGCATCGGCTGGGGCGTGCTCAAGAGCCTGATTGTCACCTGGTATTTCCACCCGCTGTTCTGGCACGTGTATGGCCTGGGCCACGTCAACACGTACTACCAGCATCCGGAGCAGATCGCGAGTTTCGCGCTCCTGTACTTTGGCGTGTTCCTGCAGATCTTCGGGCTGTATCTCGAGTTCAGCGGGTACTGCGACGTTTCCGCCGGCGTGGCCCGCCTGCTCGGCTATCGCCAGATCGAGAACTTCAACTGGCCCTGGTTCGCGACCAGCATGCGCGACTTCTGGCGGCGCTGGCACATCAGCCTGTCCGCGCTGCTGCGCGACTACCTCTACATCCCGTTCGGCGGCAATCGCCGGCACACTACGCTGAACCTGTGCCTGACCTTCTTCATCATCGGGCTGTGGCACAAGCTGGTGCCGCAGGTCGGGATCTGGGGGATTGTGATGGGACTGATGGTCGCGGCCAGTCAGCACTGGGCACGCTGGACGAAGCGGCTCGAAGCGGAGCCCGCGCGACCGCTGGCGCGCCTCCGGCGCGGCTGGCTGAAGCTCCAGCCGCTGCCGTGGTTGACCGACTGGCTGATTACGCAGCACCTGTTCGTGTTTTCGCTGCTGATCTTCTTCGGCGGCGCGGGGGCCCTCAACGTCGTGCGCGAGATCTTGCGGCGCGTCTGGCAGTGGCTGGTGTAAGCCGGCCGCGCGACGTGCGAGCCGCGCGGGCGCGGGCTCAATCCTGCGACGTCAGCAGGTTGACGAACGGGTTGATGTCGCCGAAGTCCGCGAAGCCGTTGCCGTCGATGTCGCCGTTGAGCGGTGGACAGCCGGGGAAGCTGGTCTGCCACAGTTCCGGATAGGTCAGGCGCAACACGAACGGGTTGATGTCGCCGAAGTTCACGACGCCGTCACAATTGAGATCGCCCGGCAACAGCGGGGACAGGTCCACGGTGTACAGCCCGCGCCCGTGCGTGGCGGCCAGCAGCTTTGTGGAGTTGTGCATGAACAGCAGTTCGTCCACGCTGACGTTGGCCGGCCCGCGGTTGGTCGTGGACCAGCTCAGGCCGCCGTCCACGCTCTCGAAGATGCCCACCTCCGTGCCGACGTACAGCCAGTCGGACCGGTCAGGGTGGCGCGCGACACCGCGAATCGGGGCCGCCGGCAAGCCGGTCGCGCCCGTGCCGGTGACATCGTACCAGTTCGCGCCGCCGTCCAGCGTCTGCCAGAGGTTGTTCTCCGCGAAGCCGCCCAGCGCCACGTAGACCACCTGCACGTTGTCCGGATCAACCAGGATCCGCGTGATATAGCGGTCGGGCAGCGGGTTCGCGCCGGTGTTGTTGTCCACCGCGACCCAGCTCGGGCTCGCGTTCGTGCCGTTGGTCGTCCGGTGCAGTTCGCCGTTGTTCTGCCCGACCCAGATGATGTCGGAATTGCCCGGCGCTACCGCGATCGCGCTGATCCGGTCGGAACCCGGGGCGCGGATCGCCTGCCACGTGGGACTGATCGCCTTGACGTTCTCGGAGCGCCACAGGCTGGCGCCGCCCGCGAGCATGCGCTTCGAGTTGTTGGGGTCGAGAATGAACGGGGCGATGAAGTTCGCATTCGTGCCGGCATCGGCGATGCCGTTGTAGATGTAGTTGGCGCTGGCGCCGCCGTTCGTGGAGCGATGAATCTGCAGCGTGATGTACTCGCCATAGCAGTAATTCGGGGCCGTGGGATCGATGGCGCAGAAGCCGCCATCGCCACCGAAGGCGAGATTGGCCTGGCTATTGGCAGCGCTCAGGCAGAGCGTGCCGTTGTCCTGCGTGCCGCCGTACAGCCGGCCGGTGGGGCCGTCGCCGGCGGCGCCGTAGAACTGCGTGGTGGCGTAGGTCTGGTCGCGCTTCATCCAGCCGCTGCCGGTCGAAGCGGTGTAGATGTTGTCGGTCCGCCAGACGCCACCGTCGGTCCCGACGTATAAGCGCCGATTGGTGACGCCGTCGAAGCCGGCCTCGCAGGTGAACGTGTGAATATCCACGTGCGGCTGGACGGTCATGATGTAACCGTCGCTGATCTGCGTAAGGGTCGTGCCGCCGTTCACGCTCTTGAGGATGTTGTACCCGCCGGTGACGAGAAACTCGGGGTTCGTGGGATCGACCCACAGCGGGTTGGCATACCAGCTCACGCCGGACGTGCCGCTGGTCGTGCGCCGCGTGTACGAGTGGCCACCATCGGTGGAGCGGTAGATGACGCCGCCGTCGATCGCAACCGAGGCGTAGACGATGGCCGGATTGCTCGGGGCGTACGCGAGTTCGATGCGCGCCCCGAAGCCTGGCACGTTGCTCAGCCCGCTCGCGACGGTCCAGTTCGCACCGCCGTTGGTGCTGTACAGCGCGGCGTGGAACCAGTCGCTCGTGTTCCAGTCATAGTCGATGATCTGGGCGACAGCCTTGTTGCCGTTCGTGGGGTCAAAGGCCACATAGAACGAGCCCTGGGCCCACTTGGGGTTCGTCCAGCTCGCCCCGCCGTTCGTGCTGCGCTGAATCCCGCCGTAGCGCTTGGCTGCCAGGATCAGGTTGCTGTTGGTCGGGCTGACGGCGATGCGGCAGACGTTGTCCCAGCCGGCGGTGGACGGGAGCAGCGTCCATGAGTCGCCGTTGTCGGTGGACTTGTAGATGCCCGTGCCGCCGATCGCATCGGCGTTGAAGAAGCCTTCGCCGGTGCCGGCGTAGAGCACGTGCGGGTTGGATGGATCGCGGGTCAGGCAGCAGATGGCGAGATTGGGCAAGGCGTCGTCGACCGGGGCCCACGTCGCGCCGGCGTCGAGGCTGAGCCAGATACCCCCGCTGACGGCACCGGCGAGAATACGATTCGGGTCGGCCGGATCCACGAGGATGGCGCGGGTGCGGCCGCCGACGTTATCGGGTCCATGCGCGGTCCAATGGGCCGCATCGAGCAGGCCGGCCCGCGCGCTGGCGCGCTCGGTCCAGTAAGCGAGATTGGCGTCGCGTTGCGCCCGGGCGCGCAGCAGAGCGTCCGGGGCCACCTGGCCGTGTTCGTCCAGCCAGCTCAAGCGACGCCAGCGCATCGCCTCGTCCGGGTTCGTGGCGCGCGCGAGCTTGATGTAGGCGCTTGGCGCACGCCTGTCGGAATCGTCTGATCGCGATGCCGCTCGGGTACCGTTTCGGCACGGGCAGCGGCTGGAGCAACCCGCCAA
The DNA here is from genome assembly GCA_017999985.1 of Phycisphaerae bacterium. NCBI lineage: Bacteria > Pseudomonadati > Planctomycetota > Phycisphaerae > Phycisphaerae bacterium. The sequence goes on from JAGNKU010000004.1 coordinate 206,160, forward strand.
GACAACACAAACCAGTAAACCGACGGCAACGCGCATGCCGAGCACCTCTTTCGTCACAGGGCGCAACCCTGGCCGGTCTGCAAACCGGTCGTGCCCCGCCCGTGTATCTGTACTGTATCTATCGGTCGTTCCGCGGCCAAGCGCCGTTTGGAGCCGGCGCGACCCCATCCGGACGGCGCGCCGCGTCTATTTGCATGTTTTTGCCGGCGAGCAGCCCGTATAATGAAACCAGCATGATGGGGATCGTTGACGTTCCTGACACCGAAGTCGCGGCGGCGGCGGCGGGCGCTAAAGACGCGCGCACACGCGTCCTCGGACTCCTTGCGCCGCGTGTGCGGCTGATGGTGCTTGCGCGTCTGAACCCCACGATCCTGCAGGGCGCGGCGGTCGACGACGTCGCGGAGGATGTGTTGCTCGCGGTGCTGGCCGGCTTGCCGCGCCTGGAGGTGCGGACACTGGCGGGCCTGCGCGCGTTTGTCTCGGGAGTCGTGACGCGCAAGGTGGCGGATTTCATTCGCGGCCGCGGAAACGGCCACCGGCCCGAGCGCAAAGTGCGCTCGCTCGATTCGACCATCGCCGACTTGTCGCACGCGGGCCCGGTGTGGGAGTTCCTCTCGGCCTCGGGCGCCTCGCCGCACAGCGCGGTCGACCAGGCGGAACGCATCGCACGGCTGATGTCCGAACTCGCCCGGCTCAAGGACTCGTACCGCCAGGTGATCACCCTGGCATTCTTCGACCAGTTGCCACTGAGTGAGATCGCGGAACAGATGGGATTGTCGCGGCCCGCCGCGTCCATGCTGTTAATCCGGGCCGTGCAGGCCCTGCGACAACAAGTGGCCGATCTGAACACGTCCGGCAACCACAATGGCAACCAGCGCGCCGACTGAACACGACGGGGATCCGGCGCTGCCGGATCGCCTCGACGCGGCGCTGGCCGACTTCTGGCGCGGCGATGCGGCAGCGCTCGAGGGTCTGGTCGCGGGCGCGCCAGGCTCCGGCCCGCCTGTGGAAGCGCTGTTTGGCGATTTGCACGCGGCGCCCCGGGTGCCGGTGGTCGGCCTGAGCGATCCCTCGCAGGTCAGCGGCTACCGCATCGTGCGCGAACTGGGCCGCGGCGGCATGGGTGTCGTGTACGAGGCGGAGCAGGAGCATCCGCGCCGCCGGGTGGCACTCAAAGTCCTCGGCGGCCTCGTCCCCGACACACGACACGTCCGGCTGTTCCAGCGCGAGATTCACACGCTTGCGCGGCTGGCGCACCCGGCGCTGGTGACCGTGTACGAGGCCGGGCAGACCGGCGACGGCCGGCCGTTCTTCACGATGGAGCTGGTGCAGGGCGTGCCGCTGGACGTGTACGCGCGCGAGCACGAGCTAACCGTGGGGGCGCGGCTGGAGCTGTTTGCGCAGATCTGCGCGGCGGTGGTCCATGCGCACGCCCACGGGGTCATTCATCGGGACCTCAAGCCCGCCAACATCCTGATCGACCCGGAGGGCCGGCCGCGCATTCTCGACTTCGGACTGGCGCGCGTCACCGACATGGATGTCACGGTGAGCATCGCGGCCACGGACTCCGGCCAGATTGCCGGCACCCTGGCCTACATGAGCCCGGAGCAGGCCCGCGGGCAGCCGGGGGACATCGACGAGCGCAGCGACGTGTACGCGCTGGGCGTCATTCTATACCAGTTGCTCACCGGGCAACTGCCCTACGAACTCCGTCAGGTTCTGCCGCACGAACGGCTGCGCATCATCTGCGAGGAGCCACCCCAGCGGCCCAGCGTCGTGCTGCGCGCGCTGCGCGGCGACCTCGAGACGATCGTGCTCAAAGCCCTGGAAAAGGACCCGGCGCACCGCTACGCAACGGCCGCGGAACTGGGGGCCGACATCCGCCGTTACCAGGCGGGCGAGCCGATCCAGGCTCGGCCGACGAGCGGCCTGTACGTGCTGCGTATGCGCCTGCTGCGGAATCGGCGTACGCTGACCATCGCGGCCGTTGTGGCGCTGCTGGCCCTGGGCGGCTGGGGGGTCGCTCAGGGTTGGCAGACCCACCAGGAGCACCTGCAACGTGCGCGGGAACTGGTGGCGGGCCGCAAGGCGCTGTTATCCCTGCAATCCCGACTGGAAAGCGGTGTGTTGGCGGACGCGCTCGGCCAGGCCGAGCTTGTACCGGGCATGTACCCGGAGTTGCCGGAGGCATGCCTGGTGCGGGCGCTGGCGCATTTCCGCCGGCCCGCCGGCGAGTCACGCCATAACGCCATCAGCACGCTGGAGGTGGCGCTCCGCGGCAACGCGCAGCGTTGGGAGTGTGCTGCCCTGCTCTCGGAGCTGTACCGGCAGGGCGGCAACGTGGAGCGCGCCAACGATCTGGCTGCGCAGGTGAAGTCCGCGGCGCCGGACACGGCCGAGGGCTGGTACCTGCGCTCGCTGGCGACGCTGGACGTCCGGTGGGCGCAGCAGTGCGCCGCGTTGGCCGTGCAGCGCGATCCAACGTACGTGCCGGCCTGGATGCGGCACACGCATCTCTGCGTGACCGCGCAGGACTGGACCGGCGCCCTGGCCGGCGCCGAAACGCTGATGCGCCTCGATGCCGCCGACTACCGGTGGGCCACGCTCCGTGGTGACCTGCTGGCGCGCACTGGGGCGCTGTCGGCGGCAATCGCCCAGTATTCGCAGCTCATCACGGTGGATGGGCACGAATACAACGCCTACCTGCAGCGCGCGATGGCATATCGCCTGCTCGGTGACTTGGACCGCGCCATCGCGGACTACACCACCTGCCTCAAGTTCCCGGTGGCCCCGGCAACCACGGTCTGGCCCCGCTTTCATCGCGCGACGGTGCTCTGGATGACCGGCCAGCGGGACGCCGCCCTGGAAGACTATGCCTGGATGCGCGCCCGCCTCGGGCGCGCCTTCTACGGCGATGCTCGGTCATACCTGATCCTGCGGGAACTCGGCCGCGACGACGACGCGGACACCGTGGTATGCCACGCGCTCGGCAGCGTCGCGGATGATCCGTGGCTCCTCAAGGTCCTGGAGTGTCTGCTGGCGCGCGCGCCGGAGGACCTGTTGGCCGCGGCCGTGCAAATGCCCAGCCCCACGCACGAGTGTGAGGCGGGTTATTACGCGGGCGAGCTGTACCGGCTGGCCGGCGACGCAGTTGCCGCGCGCCCGTGCTTCGAGCGTGCCGTGCGGACGGGCCTGGCCTTCGCGCACGACATTCCGCTGGTGCCGATGAACGAGTACGACCTGGCCGTGTGGCGCTTGGGGCAGTTGTCGCCGTGACCTGACGACGCTTCCCGCCTACCAGGGCTGGTGCGACGTTTCCACGTGACACGTCGGGAGGCTGGTGAGGAACCGACGCCCGTACGGCTTGCGCACGATGCGCGGATCGAGGATCACCACGATGCCGCGGTCGCTCTTGCTGCGAATGAGCCGACCGAAGCCCTGGCGGAACTTCAGCACCGCCTCCGGCAACTGGAAATCGTTGAACGGATTGCCGCCGCGCTGGCGAATCAGGTCGATCCGCGCCTCGACGGTCGGCCGGTCGGGGACGGCGAACGGCAGCTTCACGATGGTGACGTTGGACAGCGCCTCGCCGACCACATCGACGCCCTGCCAGAAGCTGTCGGTGCCGAAGATCACGGCGCGCGGCGTGACGCGAAACTTCTCCAGCATCTTCGAGCGGGGCAGCGACTCGCCCTGCAGGAGCAGCGTGTAGCCCTCGACGGCCAGCTCGTCGCGCACCAGCCGCGCCAGGTCGTTCAGCATCTTGTAGCTGGTGAACAGGACGAACGCCCGGCCCTCCGTCTGCCGCAGATAGTGAATCGCGGCCCGCGCCGCGGCCGCGACGAATTCATCACCGGCGCTTGGGTCCGGCAGGCCCGCCTCGATGTGGATGGTCACCTGGCGCTCAAAGTCGAACGGCGAACCGAGCCGCAGCGTGTCCGCCTCCGCAACGCCCAGGCGGCCCAGGAGATAGCTGAAGCCGTCATCATCCGCCGTCGCCAGCGTGGCGCTGGTCAGGATCGTGCTGGCGATGCGGCTGAACAGCAGCTCGTGCAGGATGGGGGCGACATCGAGCGGGGCAGCGCACAACGCGACCCGTGCGCCGCGACCAACCTCCGTGTCGATCCAGTACACATGCTCGTCATAGGCGCGCGCCAGCAGTCCGTCGACGCCGGCGGCCAGCTCGGCGGCCCGGTCGAGATAGCCACCGAGTTCGTAGCGGTCTTCCTCGCGCGGCAGCTCTTTCTTCAGCACTTCCAGCGCCGTCACCATGCTGCCGAGCGCCGGCGTCAACACGTTGTCCACGGTGGGCGCGGTTACCAGCCGCCCGTTCGAGCGTCCACGCGTCCGTTGCCAGTCGAGCAGTTCGTTGAAGAACTGCGTCGTCGCCGATTGCGCGGCGATGACCTTCTGCCGGTGCTCATCCGTGCCCACGGCGGCGAGATAGCCCTTGCCCGTGCGCTCATTGAAAAGGCCCGACAGGATGTGTTGCACCTGTCCATGGGCAACACGCACGCCGAAGTGATCGCTGGCCACGCCCTCCAGCGTGTGTGCCTCGTCGATGATCGCCAGGTCGTAGTCGGGCAGGACGCTCGCGCCCGCGCGGCGCAGCAGCAGATCGCTGACCAGTAGCGCGTGGTTCACGATCAGCAGGTCGGCGGACGCGGCGCGCCGGCGGGCGCGCTGGTAGAAGCAGTCGGTGTACGTCGGGCAGCGCCGGCCGAGGCAGTTGTTGTGCTCGCTGCGGACCTTCTCCCAGACCTCAAACGGCGGCGCCTCGGGCAGATCGCCGAGCGAGCCGTCCTCCGTCTCATACGCCCAGTCTTCGATGGCGTGCAGCGCGCGGCGCAGGTACATGTTCTCGAACAGCGCCTTCTGCCGCGTGCTGGCCCCTTTCAAGCGGCGCAGGCTCAGGTAGTTGTTGCGGCCCTTGACCAGCTCGGCCTTGAACGACAGGCCCAGGGCCGCCTGGAGGAATGGCACGTCCTTCTGGATCAGTTGTTCCTGGAGCGCGATCGTGTGTGTGCTGACGATGACGCGGCGTTTGTTCCTAACAATTTGCTCGATCGCGGGCAGCAGGTACGCGAAGGTCTTGCCGACGCCGGTGCCGGCTTCGACCGCCAGGTGCCGCGGACCCGCGAACGCAGCCGCGACCGCGGCGGCCATCTCGGACTGCTGCGGGCGGGCCTCGAAGCCCGGGAGATGTTGCGCCACGCGGCCGTCCGGGGCGAGCCATTCCGCGACCAGCACGCCCTGCCTCCTACCCGCCGCCGAGCGCTTCGACGAAGTCCCACGTGAAGATCGCGGTGTAGCTGAGGGCCACGAGGATGACGATCGTGCCAAACGCGACCACGAAGGTCTGGCCGCTGATCCACCCGCCGCGCATGGTCGCCAAGATGTGCGGCCGCGCCAGCACCAGCATGCTGATGATCATCGCGCCGGAGGTCAGCGGCACGGAGATCGAGTGCAGGTAGCTGTAGATCCACGTGCCGCGGCCCACTTCGCGCTCGCGCCCGTCGAGCGAACGGATGAAATGCCCGCGCACGAAGTACGCCGGCGTACGCGTGCCGTCCTCGGCCTCGATCCACGTGCGATATCCGTTGTGCGCATCGCCGCCGAGCGCGTGATAGCTCAGCGTGTATACCAGGAAGTTCAGCAGCCCCAGCACGATCACGCCGATGCAGATCTGGTTGCGCCGCCGACGTGGCAGGCGGTCCACCGGGCAGAGCGGCGCCGGCTCGGCCTCGCACACCACGTCCAGTGAGGCCAGCAGCACGTCGTCGGCCGGCGATTCCGGCGCAGGATCAGCGGGCGGCAACGGGGGCAATGCGTCCCTCCATGGGCGACGACGCCGTGGCATAGAGCTTGCGCGGGATGCGCCCGGCGCGGAACGCCAGGTAGCCAGCCTCGACCGCGTGGCGCATGGCGTGCGCCATCGCGACCGGGTCGCGCGCCCCGGCGATACCCGTGTTCAGCAGGACGCCGTCGGCGCCGAGCTCCATCGCGATCGTGACGTCGGACGCCGTCCCGACGCCCGCGTCGACGATCACCGGGTAGTCCGGGTCATTGCCTTTGAGCTGTTCCAGGATGATGCGGATGTTGTTGGGGTTCAGGACACCCTGGCCGCTGCCGATCGGCGAACCGAGCGGCATAACACTGGCGCAGCCGGCCGCCTTCAGCCGCTGGCAGAGGATCGGGTCGTCGTTGGCGTAGGCCAGGACGATGAAGTCCTCCTTCAGCAGCGTCTCGGCGGCGCGCAGGGTTTCCATCGGGTCCGGTAGCAGCGTCTGCTTGTCACCGAGGACTTCGAGCTTCACCCAGCGGGCGCCGGGATTCTTCAGCCCTTCGAGCAGCTCGCGCCCCAGGCGCGCCGCGCGAATCGCATCGTCGGCGCTGAAGCAGCCGGCCGTGTTTGGCAAGATCGTGTAGCGCTGCAGGTCCAAGAAGTCGAGCAGGCTGCGGCCCTGTTTGTCGTAGAGCCGCTCGCGGCGAACGGCAACGGTGACGACCTCGCACCCGGAGGCGTCCAGCGCCGCGCGCATCAGCTCGTAATCCGGCGCGCCGTCGCGCAAGTATTTGCCCGTCCCCACGAACAGCCGGGCGCGAATGTTGAAGTCCGCGATCTTCAGCGGGGGCATCTCCATCAGCCACCTCCAACCAGCGTGACGATCTCCACGCGATCCCCTTCACGCAGGGCCGTCTCGCGATACGTCGCCCGCCGGACCAGCCGCTCGTTGACCTCGACGGCGACGCGTTCCGGCGTAAGGTCGAATTGCGCAACGAGATCAGCGACGCTGGCCCCGTCGGGCATTTCGCGGGATTCACCGTTCACAGTCACCTGCATCTCGCGTGCTCCGCCCGCAGATTATAGCGGCACCAGCGGACGCGCGAAACGCGCACCGTAACCCCCGAGGAAGTGCAGCTACGCCTTGTGATTGTCCGCGAAAACCCGCATTTGCCGCGGCCGTACGAAGACCCGCCGGCCGCGCCCGACGCCCAGTGCGCGGTAGCGCTCCTGGGTCATTTCGACGTGAATCGACTCCCCCAGCACTGTCACCAGCTCGATCTTCACCTGCGGGCCGGCGGCGTTGATGTGGGCGATCGTCCCCTCCACGAGCGTGTCTTCCGCCGGTTGCGTGTCGAGCTCCAGGTCGTGCGGCCGCACGAACCCGCGCACCTCCAGCGAGCCCGTCAGCGGCGCATCGGGATAGTCCAGCTCGACCCCGCCGAAGAAGGCCTTGCTGCCCTCGGCCCGCCCGTGGAACACGTTCACGTGCCCCAGGAAGTTCATCACGAACTCGCTCGCCGGATGGTGGAAGACTTCCTCCGGCGTGCCCATCTGCTCGATCCGGCCGGCGTTCATGACGACGACGCGGTCGGCCACCTCCAGCGCTTCCTCCTGGTCGTGCGTGACCAGCACGCCGGTGACGTTGATCTCGCCGTGCAGACGGCGCAGCCAGCGACGCAGCTCCTGGCGCACCTTTGCATCCAGCGCCCCGAACGGCTCGTCCAGCAACAGTACCTTCGGCTCGACGGCCAGGGCCCGCGCGAGGGCCACGCGCTGCCGCTGCCCGCCCGAGAGCTGCGACGGATAGCGGCCGGCCAGCCAGTCGAGCTGCACCAGCGCCAGCAGCCGCTGCACACGCGCGCGAATCTCGCCCGCAGCCGGACGCACCCGCCGCGGCTGGACGCGCAGCCCGAAGGCGACGTTCTCGAACACGGTCATGTGGCGGAAGAGAGCGTAGTGCTGAAAGACGAAGCCGACCCGCCGCTCCTGCACCCGCCGCGCCGTCGCGTCCTCGCCGTGGAACAGGATCGTCCCGGAGTCGGGCACTTCCAATCCGGCGATGATCCGCAGCAGCGTCGTCTTGCCCGAGCCCGACGGGCCGAGCAGTGCGATCAGCTCGCCGGTTTGCACTTCGAGGCTCACATCGCGCAGCGCCGTGAACGTGCCGAACGTCTTCGTGATCTGTCGGACTTCGATGCTCATGCTGCGCTCACTCGTCGGCCACGGTCGCGGGGGCGGTCACCACCACGGCCTCCGGCTCCGATTCGTCATTGCCCGTGTCCGTAGATCGCCGCCGCGTCTGCCACTCGACCAGGGTCTTGGCTCCCAGGGTGACCAGGGCGAGCAGCGTCAGTAGCGATGCGACGGCGAACGCGCCGACGAAATTGTATTCGTTGTAGAGAATTTCGACGTGCAGTGTCATCGTGTTCGTGAGGCCGCGGATGTGGCCGGACACGACCGACACCGCGCCGAACTCGCCCATGGCGCGGGCGTTGCACAGGATCACGCCGTACAGCACGCCCCACTTGATGTTGGGCAGCGTGACGCGGAAGAAGGTCTGCCAGCCATGCGCGCCCAGCACCACCGCGGCCTCCTCCTCTTCTGTCCCCTGGGCCTGCATGAGCGGGATTAGCTCGCGGGCCACCAGCGGGCACGTCACGAACAGCGTCGCCAGCACAATCCCGGGCACCGCGAAGATGATCTTGATGTCATGCGCGTCCAGCCACGGCCCCAGCCAGCCGCGCAGCCCGAACAGCAGCACGTAGATCAAACCGGAAATCACCGGCGAGACCGCAAACGGCAGATCGATCAGCGTAATGAGCACGCTCTTGCCGCGAAACTCGAACTTCGCGATTGCCCACGCCGCGGCGATGCCAAAGACGAGGTTCAGCGGCACGACAATCGCCGCCGTGAGCAGCGTCAGGCGAATCGCGGCCTGCGCATCCGGGTCGCGGAATGACGCCAGGTACGCCGATACGCCGCGCTCAAACGCCTGGGCGAACACGGCCGCCAGTGGCAGAAATAGAAACAGTCCGAGGAACGCCAGGGCAAACCCGATCAGCAACCAGCGCACGACCCACGGCTCCGCAGTCGCCCGCGGGACCTGGTGTGCCACCGGGATGTGAATACTGGCCGTCGCCATGCTCCTCAATCGCCGTGGACCGGCCGCAGCCGGCTCGCCCAGCGCTGCAGCAGGTTGATCAGCAGCAGCAGCGCAAATGACGCAACCAGCATCACGACCGCCAGGGCCGTCGCGCCGGCGTAGTCAAATTGCTCCAGCTTGATGACAATCAGCAGGGGCGTGATTTCTGTCTTCATGGGCATGTTGCCCGCGATGAACACGACCGACCCGAACTCGCCCAGCGCCCGCGCGAACGCGAGCGCGAACCCGGTTGCCAGCGCCGGCCAGAGTTCCGGGAGAATGACGCGTGTCACGGTCTGCCAGCGCCGCGCCCCCAGGCTGGCCGCGGCCTCCTCGATCTCCGCGTCCAAGTCCTCCAGCACCGGCTGCACCGTTCGCACGACGAACGGCAGGCCGATGAAGGTCAGGGCCACGATGACCCCGAGCGGCGTGAACGCCACCTTGATGCTGGCTGGCTCCAGGAGGCGGCCAATCCAGCCGTTCGTGGCGTAGATGCTGGTGAGCGCGATGCCGGCCACCGCGGTCGGCAGCGCGAACGGCAGGTCGACCATCGCGTCGATCAGCTTGCGGAGCGGAAAGCGATAGCGCACCAGCACCCAGGCCACGATCGAGCCGAACACTGCGTTGATGAGTGCGCCAACGAATGACGCCCCGAACGTCAGCTTGTATGAGGCCAGTACACGCGGCGCGGTGACCGCGCTCCAGAAATCGCCCCAGCTCATCCCCGTCGTCTTCAGCACCAGCGCGCCGAGCGGGATCAGCACGATCAGGCAGAAATAGGTGAGCGTGAACCCCATCGCCAGCCCGAACCCGGGCAGGATGCGGCGTGTGCGGCTCTGCGCGGCGCCCGACATGCGATGCTCACTTCAGAGGACTAGCCCGGCTGATAGATCTTGTCGAACGTGCCGCCGTCAGCGAAATGCTCTTTCTGAGCCTTCTCCCAGCCGCCGAACTCCTCGTCGATCGTGAACAGCTTCACCTGCGGGAAGCGGTCGCGGTACTTCTCGGCGACCTCCTTGAGCCGCGGGCGATAGTAGTGCTTCGCAGCGATCTCCTGGCCCTCCGGCGTGTACAGGTACTCCAGGTAGGCCGTCGCCACCGCGCGTGTGCCATGCTTGTCCACGTACTTGTCCACGACGGCAACGCTCGGCTCCGCCAGGATGCTGAGCGAGGGCACGACGATCTCCACCTTGTCCTTGCCCAGCTCGTTCAGCGCCAGCAGCGCCTCGTTCTCCCACGCCAGCAGCACGTCGCCGATCTCACGCTGCACGAACGTCGTGGTCGCGCCGCGCGCCCCGGAATCCAGCACCGGCACGTTCTTGTAGAGCTGCATGATGAACTCGCGCGCTTTCTGGTCGTTGCCGTCCTGCTGATGCCGCGCAAACGCCCAGGCCGCCAGGTAATTCCAACGCGCCACGCCGGAGGTTTTCGGATTGGGTGTGATTACGCTGACGCCGGGCTTGATCAGGTCATCCCAGTCCTTGATGCCCTTGGGATTGCCCTTGCGGACGAGGAAGAGGATGGTGGAGGTATACGGGGCGCTGTTGTCCGGTAGCTGCTTCTGCCAGTCTTTCGGCAACAGCTTCCCATGCTGGGCGATGGCATCCACATCGTAAGCGAGGGCCAGCGTGACGACGTCGGCTTCCAGCCCGTCAATCACCGCGCGGGCCTGCTTGCCCGAGCCGCCGTGCGACTGGCGCACCGTCACCGTGCCGCCGTGCTTGTCCTTCCAGTATTTCGCGAACGCGGCGTTGAATTCCTGGTACAGCTCCCGCGTCGGGTCGTACGACACGTTCAGCAGCGTGACGTCCTGCGCCGGCTGCGCCGACGCGGCGGTCGGCCACGACGCACCCGTCGCCATCACGAGAACCACAGGTACGATCAATGTCTTCATCTGCAAGCCCTTCTTCAGAAGTCGATTCAGAACCTGCGGGCAGCGCGGGCGTCCGGGCCCCGCGCAGCCGTGGCGACTACTCGATGTACCCGAGCGCCCGCAGTCGCCGCCGCACGGCGTCGATTTCGTTCTCGGTCAGCCCCGGCGGCTTGCGGTCTAGTTTTCCGCCGGCGGCGACGTCGCGCAGCACGTATGTGGCGAACTCGGTTACACTTCTAAACCCAGTGTTCTTAATGAGTTCCGATAACTTATCGTACAACTCCCCGGGAATCTTGAGCGTGACCATCCGGTGTTTGCCGCCACCCTCGCCGGCCATACGCGCATCCTCAATCGGCTGTCCAGAAACCCATGACGCTTCATTAAGAGTGTACTTACACTCCATCAAGAGTCAAGACAGATTGCACCAAGTCGCGGCTTATTCTTCCGCGACCGGGAGCGATTGCGGACCCTGTCAGTGATTGTGCAGCAGCGACAGGACCTCGCCCCGGGTCGCCTGATTGGTGTGCATGATGCCCCGCAGCGCGGACGTGACCATGACGCTGCCCGGCTTCTTCACGCCGCGACAGGTCATGCACGTGTGGACGGCCTCCAGGACGACCGCGCAGCCCTTCACATTCAGGCGCTGGGCGAGCACGTCGGCGATTTGCGAAGTCAGCCGCTCCTGCACCTGGGGGCGGTGGGCGAAAACGTCTACAAGCCGCGCCAGCTTCGAAAGTCCCAGCACCTTGCCGCCGGGGATGTAGGCGACGTGCGCCCGGCCCTCGAACGGCATCAAGTGATGCTCGCAGGTGCTGTTAAACGGGATGTCCCGCAGCACCACCATCTCGTGGTGGTCCTCGTCGAACATCGCCTGCAGATGCACGTCGGGCTCCTGGTGCAGTCCGGCGAACAGCTCCGTGTACATCCGCGCCACGCGCTCGGGCGTCTTGCGCAGTCCCTCGCGGTCGGGGTCTTCCCCGATGGCCAGGAGGATTTCGCGCACCGCGCGTTCGATGCGGGCCGTGTCGATCGGCGAATCGGTCTTGGCTGGTTTCATGGCACTTTCCGCGATTGTAGGTCGCAGCTTGATCGTCGTCGAGCCCGCGACCGGGGGGGCCCCGCGCGGAATAACACGACGTCGCGCCCGAATACCCTCGGGAACGCGGTGCCACTGAACTGCACCGCGCCGGGAGTGCAGCCATGCGGATCGCGTACGGCGTGTTCGGATACGGGCGCGGGCATGCGACGCGCGCGGCGGCCGTTCTGCCACACTTGATGCGGCGGCATGAAATTCGCCTCTTCGCCGGCGGGGACGCGTACGAGCAGTTGTCGCCGGGCTACCGCGTCGAGCGCATTCCGACGCTCAGCTACGCGTACGACGGAGACGGAAAAGTCTCGTCATGGCTCACCGGGCAGCGCAACGCGTGGTCCGTATCCGACCTGCTGCTGGGCGGCCCGCAATTCCGTGCCGTGCGTGACGCGGTCGCCGATTTCGATCCGGACGTGATCATCTCCGACGCCGAGCCGTGGCTGCACCGCGTGGCGCGGCACCTGGGCGTGCCGCGCATCGGCTTCGATCACTACGGCGTGCTGGTCTACTGCCGGCCGCCGATCGCGCTGGCGGATCGCCTGCGCAGTCGCCGCGACGTACTGACGTACCGGTTCCTGATGGGCCGGCCCGAGCGGATCATTGTGTCGAGCTTCTATGATGCGCCGCCGCGCTGGCCGTCGGTGCGCGTGATCGGCCCGCTCTTGCGGCCCGAGGTTCTGCGGGCGAATGCGACCCGCGGCAAACACCTGCTCGTGTACTTCAACAAGGGACAACACCAACTCACGCCGCATATCGAGCGTGCCCTGCGCGAAGCGGGCTGCCCGGCGATCATCTATGGCACGCCGCAGCGGGGCCGTGACGGCAATCTGGACTTTCGTCCGCCGAGCAACGTGCCGTTCGTGGAGGATCTGGCGCGCTGCCGGGCGGTGATCAGCACGGCGGGCAATCAACTCGTCGGCGAGGCGCTGCACCTGGGCAAGCCCTTGCTGGTAATGCCGGAGCACTCGGTCGAGCAGCGCCTGAACGCGGCGGAGGTCGAGCGGCTGGGGATCGGGCGGCAAGTCGCGCAGGCAGAATTCAACGCGGACGTGCTGCGGAGCTTCCTGGCCGCTGAAGCGACGTATGGCGCGCGAATCCGGCGGACAGCGCGGGACGGTTGCCAGGAAGCAGTGGCGGCCATTGAGCAGTGCGTCCGCGAGTTGGCAGGCACATGCACTCAACCTCGGCGTGTGGACTCCTATTCCCGGCACGAAGCGCTGATCAGCTCGTCGAGCGCGCCACGTCGGGTGCCGGCGGCCGGGCCGCGCTCGTAACCGTGCCCGGTGTGAACCCGGCGCGCGGCACGAAGTCTACTGCGTGATCTTCCGCTGCTTGTCGCGAATCTGACTGACGGGGTAGTTCACGACCCATCCTGGCGATGTCGCTTGCGGCCCGGGGGACATCGCCTGCCAGAGCGCGGGCCGCCAGAGGAACGCGCCATGCGAGCCACCCTCATCACCTGCGCCACGGTCTGCATCAGCCTGTCACTCGGGCAGGCGGGCACTGCCCGGGCTGCAGCCATTTACTACATGCCCGCCACGGGCGGGAACTGGAGTGTCGCGGTCAACTGGAACCTGAATCGCTGCCCACAGCCGGGCGATCTCGTGTGCATTGAAGCGGGCAGTAACGACCACAAGTCGGTCACCTACGACTGGACCGGCGCAACCAGCCTGCTGAAGCTGACCGTGGACGGCAACGCGAGCGGCACCTATGCCACCGTGTTGCAGTTTGACCACACCCTGATCACCGAGGAGTTGTGGCTGGGCTGGAATGGCCCCGGCTGGTACTGGATGGAGGGCCCAGCGTTTCTCCAAGTCAACGGCAACATGTACGTTGGGGCTTACGATCCCGGCACGGGGCACTTCAACCTGGATGTGGACGGCGCGGGCAGCGGGCTGTATGTCGGCGGACACTGCGCCCTGGGCTACTATGGCGCCGGGGTATTCGATCACCTCAACGGCACCGTGGAGATGGATCAGCTCGGGGTCGGCGAGATGGCCCCGGGCACCTACTGGCTGCGCGCGGGCAGCGGCGCGCCCAACACCCTGCTCCTGCATGGCCACCTGCTGGTTGGCCACGCGGACGAGGGACTGTTCGAGCAGACCGGCGGCACCGCGACCGTCGAATCCGGCGTGCTGCTGGGCACGAACACGCCCGCCACCGGCACGTATCTGATGAAGGGTGGCACGCTCAACGCCGGGTTTATCTTGATTGGGCTCAATGGCAACGGCTACTTCACGCAGACCGGCGGGACGGTCACCGCGACGAATGGCCTCCATGTCGGTAGCGAAGGCACGCACACGGATTACGCCACGTACAAGGTGAATTCCACCGACAATCCGGCCACGGTCAACGTCGGGGGGGACCTGTTCGTCGGTCCACTGTCGTTGGCCAAGTACGAGCAGACGGGGGCGACGGTCCACGTCGCCGGCAATCTGGAGATCTGGGACGGCGCTGACGACCCGTACGACTACAGCTACGTGTACCTGGGCACGAGCGCCGGCCTGCTGGACGTCGAGGGCAGCGTCACCAACCACACAGGCTACTACGACCAGGATGGCGGCGTGATGACCACGGGCAGTTTCACGAACGACTCGCCAATCGGCGTGAACCTCGACAACAACGCGGACTTCCGCGCGACGGTCTTGAATCACACACAGGGCACGTTGTGGATGTGGCGCAATGCCACCGTGCGCGGAGAGCTGTTCATGCCGCCCAACACGTACACCATGTGCAACTTCACCAACAACGCCACGTTCCAGATGGGCAGTGCCACTTTCGACGGCGGGACCTTCGTTGGCCATCTGACCAACAACGGGACGTTCACGTACAACCAGGGCGACTTCAGCAGCAGTACGCTCACGAATTACGGTACGTTCAACAACAACGCCGCCTTCGCCTGCAACCGCCTTGTCAACCATGACTGCATTACGGTCACAAGTGCGCAGCCCATCACGGCCAGCGGCAACGGCTATGCGAGCGCGTTCGAGAACCACGGCGAGCTCGTTCTGCAAGGCGGCGGCCAGGTTTACCTGGGAGCCGGCAAGCCGCTGGTGAACAATGGCTGCATCTTCGGCGGCGGCACCGTCGCGCAGAACACGTCCGTCAATGGCAACCTGATCAACAACAACTACCTGTGTTGCACGCCGACCGACGCGCGGGGCATGCTGCGGGTCGCGGGTGACTTCACGGCCAATGGCGACGCCGAGCTGCGCATCTGCGTCGGCGGCGTGCACTGGGTCACCGATTACGATCAGTTGCGCGTGACCGGGACGGCCCACCTGGGCGGCGAGCTGGACGTGCGGCTCGTCAATGGCTTCGTCCCCGCCGTGGGCCACAACTTCTCGGTCGTGACGCACGCCGGCTACACTGGGGTGTTCGATACGGTCAATCTGCCGACGCTGCCGGCGGGGCGCTACTGGTGGCTGCACTACCTGCCCACTAGCGTGAGGCTCGAAGTCACGGATGTGCCCCACATCACCGGCGACGTCAACTGCGACGGGCAAGTCGGCTTCGGCGACATCAACCCCTTCGTGCTGTACTTGTCCAACAATACCGCCTGGCAGGCTGCGTATCCGGATTGCCCGGCGGAAAACGGCGATATCAACGGGGATGGCGTGTATCCGTCGTTCCTGGACATCAATCCGTTTGTGCAGTTGCTGTCCTGGGATTAGCCGGGGACGGTGGCACAACTGGGGAGCGCAGGTGGCCTGCGTGCGGGAGAGGTTCCCGCACTCAGGTCACGCTTTGTAGCGGGTCAGCCGGCGCCGACCCCTCGTTTCACCCGGCCGATTTTGCGGCTGAGTGTGGCCTTCAGGCGATCCAGCGCCACGGCCAGCGACGCCTCGATCTCAGGTCCCAATTCGTCGATGGTCAACGTGGCACCGTGACGCAGGTGCACGTCGATACGGCAGCGCTTGTCGATGGAGTGCTTCTCGGGTCCGGTAACGTCCTCCAGCAGCACCAGCACGTCCTGAACGCGCTCGGCAAAGCGGCTCAGCGTGGCGGTCACGCGCGCGGCGGCGTGGTCGCGCAACTCGGCCGTGTCGTGAACCCCTCTGGTGGTGACTCTGAGATCCATCTGATCCTCCTTGGGGATGGCGCGGGTAAGCCGGTCCGGCCAAACGGCAAGCGGTTCCGGCAGCGCGCGGTGCATCTCTCCACCCACTTATACGTTCTGGGAGGATGCAGGTTCACGATTGTGCCGGCTTGTCGGACGACAAGCCGAAGCCAAGAGCGGCGAACCTACGGATAAAACCGCCCCATCATCCGGGCGTACGGGATCGTCTCGCGAATGTGCTTCAGGCCGCAGATCCAGGCCACCGTGCGCTCCACGCCCAGGCCGAAGCCGCCGTGCGGGACCGTGCCATAGCGGCGCAGATCGAGGTACCACTCGTAGTCCGCCTCGTTGAGCCCTTCCTCGCGCATCCGCTCCAGCAGGACGTCGAGCTCATCCTCGCGCTGGCTGCCGCCGATGATCTCGCCGTAGCCCTCCGGCGCGAGCAGGTCCAGGTTGTTCACCACGCGCGGATCGTCCGCGTTGCGCTTCATGTAGAACGCCTTGCACGCCCGCGGATAGTGCGTCACGAACACCGGCCGCTCATGCAGCCGCGCGATGATCGTCTCGTCCGAGCCGCCCAGGTCGCCGCCCCACGCGAAGTTCGCCGCCAGCTCCATGTGATGCGGAATGTTGCGGACGGCGTCTTCCTGATCGGCCAGCTCCTCACGCGCGTCGAGCAGCTCGTGGGCCAGCTTGTCCGCCTTCCACTCTTTCGTCCCTGGCGCCGTCCGCTCGGCTTCCTTCTCGGCGATCGACTTCTTCAGCTCCTCGACGCGGGCCTTGGCGCGTTCGAGATCGTCGAGCAGCATCCGCCGGACGTTGTCGCCGTGCAGCAGCTCGGCCGCCTGCGAGTACGTGATCCGGTTGAACGGCTTCTGGATCGCTTCCAGCTTCGTGAGGTCGCGGCCGAGCAGCTCCAGCTCCATCCGCCGCTCGCGCAGCACGCGCTGCACCAGCTCGTAGACGAAATCCTCCGCCAGCGCGCAGACGTCATCGATGTCGGCGTACGCGATTTCCGGCTCGACCATCCAGAACTCGGTCAGGTGCCGGCGCGTCTTGCTCTTTTCGGCGCGGAACGTCGGGCCGAAGCAGTACACCTTGCGGTGCGCCATCATGGCCGACTCGACGTAGAGCTGCCCGGTCTGCGCGAGGTACACCGGCTCGCCGAAATAGTCCACCGCGAACAGCGTCTGGCTGCCCTCGCCCGCCGCCGGCGCGAAGATCGGCGTATCGATCAGGATGAAGCCGTGGTCGTTGAAATAGCGCCGGATGCCGTCCACGATTGTGTGCCGGACGCGGAGAATCGCCCACTGCCGCTGCGAGCGGAACCACAGGTGGCGGTTCTTCATCAGGAACTCGATGCCGTGGGCCTTCGGGGTGATCGGGTAGCCGGCGCTGTTCTGGACGATGCGGACGGCGCTGACCGCCAGCTCGTGGCCGCCGACGCTGCGTTCGTCGGCCCGCACGACGCCATCGACGTGCAGGGACGACTCCTGCCCCAACCGCCGGGCGGCCTCGAAGTCCTCCGGACTGACGGCGGTCTTCTCGAGCACGCACTGGCACAGGCCGGTGCCGTCGCGGAGCATCAGAAAGAGCAGCTTGCCGCTCGACCGGCTGTTGTAGAGCCAGCCGCTGAGTGTTACCGTTTGGCCGACATGACTGCCCAATTCCGCTATCGTCGTCGCGTGCGCCATGACACCGCTTCCTTTCCGCAGGACCGCAAACGGGGCGTTAGTTTACGGTCCGCTGCCGGGCGCGTAAAACGCGGCGCGGGGGTCGCGCTGGCGGCCTGCGCCGCACTGCTCGTGGTCGGTTGCGCCCAGCCGGGGTCGCCGTCCGTGCGGGTCGCGCTCGCGGGCGCCCAGATCCCGGTCGAGCTGGTGGAATCGTGGCTGCACGAGTCGCGCGCGACGGTGTTCAGCACGAGCCAGGTCGCGCCGGTCTACATGTCGCAGCACGGGTTCGAGAACCTGGCGCACGGCGAATGCGACCTCGCCTGTACGGATCGGCTGATTACCCCGCGCGAACTGGAGCAGTTCGGCGACCAGCGCATCTCCGGCCGGCGGGTGGCGTTCTACGGCTACGCCCTTTACGTGAACCCGAGCAACCCGCTCGATGCGATCTTCTCGCGGCATGTGCGCCTGGTCTTTCAGCGGCGAATCACGGACTGGTCCTCGCTGGCCGGCGAAGAAATCCCCCACCTGCAGGGGCCCATCAATCTCTATGGCCCGGCGAAGAGCACGCGCGCGGGGATGGTCTTGGGCCCGATCGCGAACATCTGGTTCGCCGACGCGACCTGGCAGGTGCTGGATTCCGACGCCGCGATCGTGGCCAAAGTCGCCGCGGATCCGCTGGGGTTGGGGTTCGCGATGATCGGCTATGAAGACGGCGTGCGCTACCTGGGGCTGCGCATGGAGCGCAACGCCACGCCGGCGTTTCCGTCCCTGGAGGAGATCGAGTCGGAACGCTACGGACTGGCGAAGCTGATCTACGTGTACTACGTCGACCCGCCCAGCCCGGCGGTGCAGGCGGTCCTCAACTTTCTCGCGAGCGCCGCGGGCCGGGAGGCGATCGAGGGCACCGATCTGTGGGCCGTACCGCCGGAGCGGGCCACGCTGCCCCCCACGCCATGAACGCACCGCTGCACGTCCGCCAGCTCCGCATTCACCGCCTGGCCATTCCCATGCGCGTGCGCTTTGAGCACGCCGCCGCCACCCGCGCCGTCGCCGATCCGCTCATTGTCGAGCTCGATGCCGGGGCGCCCTACGCGCAGTACGTCGGTTACGGCGAGACACTGGCTCGCGCGTATGTCACGGGCGAAACACCGGATTCGGTGGTTGAGGACATCGCGAACCTGTACGCGCCGCGGCTGGCGAACTTCCGCCCGGCGTCGTTTGTCGAGGCGCTCGAGTTCATCGAGGCCTTGCCGCTGCAGGTCAGCGGACGGGTCATCACGGCCGCCCGGACGGCCGTGGAGTTGGCCCTGCTGGACCTGACGTGCCGGGTGTTTCGGCGACAGCCCGCCGACGTCGCCGGCTGGATGGGATTGCCGGGGTTCGGCCCGCCGGGCTGCCGCGCCACCGCGCGCTACTCGGGCGTGGTCGTGGGGCGCAGCGAACGGCGGCTCAAGGGCCTGCTGTGGCTGCAGTACCTGTACGGCCTGCGCGATTTCAAGCTCAAGGTGGCGGTGCCGGATTGGGAGCAGCACCTGGGCTGGGCAGCCGCGGTATTGGCGCGGCCCATCGCGCAACAGCGCGCCACGCTGCGCGTGGACGCCAACGCCGGCTGGACGCTGCACGAAGCCCACGACGCGGTCGCGGCCCTGGAGCGTCACGGCGTGTGTGCACTCGAGCAGCCGCTCTCGGACGCCGATGACGCCGACCTGCCGTATCTCGCCGAGCAGACGCGCTGCGACCTGGTCGCCGACGAATCGCTGCTGACCATCGAGGATGCGCAGCGCCTCATCGCCGGCGGCGGCGTACGCGTACTGAACGTCCGCATCGCCAAGAACGGTGGTCTGCTGCCGGCCCTGCGCATCGCGCGTCTGGCCCTGGCCGGCGGGCTGGATGTGCAACTGGGGTGCCTGGTGGGCGAGACGAGTATTCTCAGCGCGGCGGGGCTCGCGTTCCTGGACGCCTGCCCGCGGGTGCGCTTTGTCGAGGGGGCGTTCGGCACGCTCTTGCTGCGGAGTGATGTGACGCGCCGCCCGATCCGGTTCGGCTACGGCGGGCGCGTCGCACGTCGGAAGGCAGGTGGCCTGGGGGTCGTCGTTGAGCCGGAGGCTCTGGCACGACTGTCGGCGGCCACTCCGCGGGCCATCCCACTGTGACGCGGCGCGCGGCGGCTCAGGATCGCGCGTGACCGGCGCCGTTCGGCGAGCGGATCGGCGCCAGCGTGAACTCGGCCCGGCAGCCGGGGTGCGTACAGCGCACCGAGAGCGTGGGGACCGCGGCGAACTCACCGGGCTCGGTGTTCAGCATCGCCAGCAGGGTGGGCAACAGGGCATGGGCGGCGTGGATGCATAAACCAGCCGGTAGCGTGTGGCCGACGGTGAATGCGGTCTCGTCGAGTCCCCCGGCTGGACACATGTCCGCCTGAGGGGGCCGCGTGACGCTGACGCGCACGGCGTGGCGCGCCGCCGCCGCGGAACCCGGCTCGACAGCGGGTACGGGCGGGTTCGGTGCAAGGGCCGGCGTGTCCGCGCTGGCCGGCGCGGACTGCCCGTTCACGTCAAACACCAGCACGTCGCGCCGCCGGTCCATGGCGAGGTTCGCCAGCTCGTCCGCCCGCTGGTTCTGCTCGCGGCGGACGTGGCGGATGGACCAGCGGTTGATTTTCAGGAGCAGCATCTGGACCTGGCGATGCAGCGGGGCGAGTTTCGCGCTCTTCACCTGGTAGTCGCCGGTGATCTGCCGCACGAGCAGCTCGCTGTCGGAGTGGATCATCAGGGGCTGGGGCGCGGCCCGGCCGGCGCGCTCCAGCGCCCGGATGAGCGCGTGATATTCGGCGGCGTTGTTGGTCTGGCGGCCGAGAAAGAACCCGGCCTCGTACACGAGCTGGCCGGCGTCGTCCTGGATGACGACGCCCGCGCCGGCGGGGCCGGGATTGCCGCGCGACCCGCCGTCGACGTGAATGACCAGGCCCACGCGCTGCTCCCCGGTCAGGTTTCCCTGGCGATATGCAGGATGCGCCCGCAGTTGTCGCAGGTAATCACATCGTCGCGCGACTGCAGCGCATTGGCCCGTTCGGCGGCGAGGGACATGTTGCAGCCCTCGCACAGGAACTCCTGCCGTCGCGGATGGACCTGGATGACGCGCGCCATGACCTCGCCTTCGTAGCGCTCGGAGATGCGGTTGAACAGCTCCAGCGTCTTCTGATCCAGGCGCTCCCCGGCGGCATCGCGCCGCCGTTCGAGCTCCGCGAGCCGCTCGGCAAACGAGCCCTGGGCCTGGGCCAGTTGGGCTTCGAGCGTCTGCAGTCGCCGAACCTCCTGCTGCACGGCCTCTTCGCGCTCGGCGAGGGCCTGCTTGCGGGCCTCGACGGCGGCCATCAGCTCGTAGGCGCGGCTTTCGAGGCGGGTGACGTCGGCTTTTTCGTTGTTGAGCTGCGACAGGACGGCCGCGTACTCCTTGTTGGTCTTGACGGTATTGAGGTTCTCCCGCAGCTTGCTGACGTGGGCGTTGCGGGACTTCAGGTCCACGTCGACCTCATCCATCTGGACCTGGGTACGCTTCAATTCCTCGCGTTCGGCGGCCAGTGCGTCCTCCGCGGCGCGGAGCTTGGCCGCCTGTCGCTTGACACCCCGCTCCTTGGCCGCCAACTGGCGGCGGATATCCACAACTTGCAGCTCGACGTCCTGAAGTGCCAGCAAGGATTCGAGCACGGCTCCCATTCACACTCTCCGCTGAGAGTCCTGCACCACTCAGATGTCAGAAGCCGCGTATTATCGTCGATGTCCCGCGCCGGGGCAAGTGCCGCCAAGTGCCCCGCCCCGGCGGATTTTATGACGGCCGCCGCTACAATTCCGGGTCTCGGAAGGCGGATTTCGCGGATCCGGCAGAAGGAGCCCCCTATGCGTACCTGCGCTCGGCTTGGTTTGGGCAGCCTGGTATTGGTCCTGTTTGCGACGGTGGCCGTCGCCGACGATTCGCCACGGGACCGGCGCCGCACACCCATCGTCGATGTTATCGAACGGTGCCGTGACTCCGTCGTGAACATCAGTACGACGCGTCTCGTCCGCATGCGTTCCCTGGCGTTCGGTTCGCCGCTGGACGAGATCTTCGATTTCGGCGGGCCACGCGAGCGCAACCGCCGCGTGCAAAGCGTCGGGTCCGGCGCGGTCGTCCACGAGAGCGGCTACATCGTGACCAATGCGCACGTGGTCTCGCAGGCCTCGGACGTGCAGGTGACATTTGCCGACAAGAGTACGCTGCCCGCGGAAGTCGTGGCCGTCGACCCGGAGCACGACTTGGCGGTGCTGAAGGTCACGCCGGCGCAGCCCCTGCACGCCCAGCCGCTGGGCCGCAGCGACGACATCATGATCGGCGAAACCGTGATCGCGATCGGCAATCCGCTCGGGCTCCAGCACACCGTCACGACCGGCATCATCAGCGCCCTCGATCGCGATCTGCAGTTCAGCAACGACGTGGTGTACCGCGGCCTGATCCAGACCGACGCCCCGATCAACCCGGGCAATTCGGGCGGCCCGCTGATTAACCTGAACGGCGAGCTGATCGGCATCAACAGCGCGATCCGCGGCGATGCGCAGAGCATCGGCTTCGCGATTCCCGTCGATCGGCTGTGGGAACTGCTGCCGGCGCTGCTCGACGTGGAGCGGCGCGAGCGCGTCCGCTTTGGCCTGAGCGTCAGCGGCACGGACGCCAAGGTCGTGAGTGTAAAGCCGGACTCCCCCGCCGCCGCGGCCGGTCTGCGCCCGAACGATCGCATCCTGCGGTTCAACGGCGAGGCGCTGCGCACCGGGATCGATTACTACGTGCACTTGCTCGGGCAGGCGCCGGACAGCCAGGTGCGCCTGGCCGTGCAGCGCGGCCCCGAGACATTGGAAGTGACGGTGCCGCTGCAGTCGATTCCGCTGCCGGACGGGAAGGCGCTGGTCCAGAAACTGCTCGGCATCGAACTGATGGAGGTGCCGGAGGAGCTGCGGCGCAAGTACGAGTTGCCGGACTACGCCGGACTGATGGTGGAGCAGGTCGAACGAACGGGGCCAGCGGACCGCGCGCGGATGCGGCCAACGGATTTGATTCTCCGCCTGGATCGCACGCCGGTGAGCACGTTGAAAGACGTCGGGCTGGCACTCGAGCAGGTTCGTCCCGGCGACCGCGTGCTGGTCGAGGGCCTGCGGCTCGACGCGGATCCGCCGTTTTTGTGGAGTGTCACGCTCCAGGCGCGCACCGCACGCTGACGCCCGGACACACACCGGTCGCGCTCAGCGGCGTGCGAGCAGCTCAGCGACTTTTTCGAGCAGCTTCTTCGGCGGGATCGGCTTGTCGAAGTACGCGTCCACGCACATCGCCGCCAGGTCCTCCGGCGTGCGCGGCCGGAAATCGAGGCCGACCTGGCTGGTCACCGCCGTGGCGATGATGATGGGGATGTCGGCGAAGCGCGGATCGCCCTTGATCTGCTTGGAAAGGGAGAAGCCCGAGTCAAGGTTGCTCATCATCAGGTCCGTGATGATCAGGCTGGGCTTCTCGTTGGCGAGACGTTGCCACGCGGCCTGCGGGTCGGCACAGCACGCCACGCGATAGCCGTTCGGCTCGAGAATCTGCCGGTTGATCTCGAGGAAGTCAGAGTCATCGTCGACGAGCAGAATCAGGGGGGCCGCATCCGCCATACGCTCATTGTCCGCGCCCGGGCGATGGCTGCAACTGGGCCGCGGGTTTGGCGGCGGTCCGCAGAAATGCACACGCCGGGAGCGGTTACAGAAAGAAAGTCCTTGAACGCGGCGCGCCGGCGCACTAGCTTGGTTGTGTTCTGGTCGCATACACACCGCGCGGTGCGACAGGGCTGACGCACCGGCACAGGCAGAGGAGGATGGAACATGTATTTGAGGTGGTTCACTGTGGTTGTGCTGTTGACTGCGGCGGGGGTGGCGCAGGCGGAGTTGCTGATCGCGGACAGCGGCGGCGATCGCATCATGCTGTTTGACGATCAGACCGGCGCCGTGATCGACGCGAACTGGCTCACGGACATCGGGGCCGTCGGCTGGTTCTTCACGACGCCGAAGGAAGCGATGCTGGTCGGCAGTGAGATCTGGGTGTCGGACCAGGTCGCCGACGCGATCCATCGTTTCGATCTGGACCGCAATTTCCTCGGCAGCGTCACGGCGCATCCCTTGGGTGGCGTGCTCGACAACCTGCGCGGTCTGGGCTTCGACGGCACGACCGTGTACCAGACCGTCTGGCCGAGCACGACCACGCGGCGCGGCGTCGCACGCTACGACACGGCGGGGACGCCCCTCGGGTTCCACGCACTCAACGCCAGCCTGTTTGATGTCACGCCGTTCCAGGGCGACCTGCTCATCTCCAACGAGACGACGGATGACATCGAGCGCTGGACGACCACCGGCACGTTCGTCGGGGTGTTCCGGGACAACGTGGTCTACCCGCAGCAGATCGCGGTACTGGCCGATGGCAGCGTGCTGACGGTGAGCTCGATTGCAGCTTCAGGCATCGAAGGCGTTTACCACCTGAACGATGACGGGAGCTTGCGGGCGTTCATCGACACGGAGCCGATCGAGGAAATGGTGCCGCGTTCGGCGTACCTGCTGGGCAATGGCGCGTACCTGATCGGGACGAGCCAGGGCGTCTACCGGGCGCAGTTCAACGGCGTGGGATACGACTTCACGCTCATGCTCGGCGGCGTGGACGCGCAATACATCAACTACATACCGGAGCCGTCAACGGCGTTGCTGCTGGCGCTGGCGGGCCTGGCCGCGCTGCGGCGCAACCGCGCGTAGCGGCCGCCCATGAATCGCCCCACCCCGACCGTGCGTCGCCGCGCGGTCGGGATGGGGCGTTTGTTATCGTGCGGTCACGCAGTACTACACGCGCTGCCGTGATTCGTATTTCGTGTGCAGCAGGTGGTGCGACTTCTCGCCCAGCGGCTGGCCCAGGAACTCCTTGTAGAGCTGCTGGACCGCCGGGTTCTCGTGCGACTTGCGCAGCTCGCGGTGCTCGTCCTCGTCATAGATGGCTGCGATGCGCGCCTTGCGCACGTCATCGTCGGTCAGCCGCGGCTGGCCGCCGCCGCCGATGCACCCGCCGGGGCAGGTCATCACTTCGATGAAGTGATACTGCGCTTCACCTTTGCGGACGCGCTCGATCACCTTGCGGGCGTTGCCTAGGCCGTGGGCCACGGCGACCTTCAGCTCGGCGCCTTCCAGGAACTTCCACTCAGGCTGGGCGCCCGTGATCTTGGCCGACGCCTCCTTCACGCCGTCGAGGCCCTCGATCGGCTTGACGTGCAGGTTCTCGAAGGGCAGCGGCCGGCCGGTGACGATCTCCCAGGCCGTCCGCAACGCCGCCTCCATCACACCGCCGGTGTTGGCGAAGATGTCCGCCGCGCCGGTCGAGATGCCGAGCGGGGCGTCCTGCTTCTCATCGGGCAGCTTCGTGAAGTCAATGCCGGCCTGCTTGATCATGCGGGCCAGTTCGCGGGTGGTGAGCACCGCGTCGACGTCTTGAACGCCACTGTCGGTCATTTCCGGCCGCTGGCACTCGAACTTCTTCGCCGTGCACGGCATGACCGACACGACGAAGATATCCTCGGGCTTCTTGCCGATCTTGTCGGCGTAGTATGTCTTCGCGATCGCCCCGAACATCTGCTGCGGCGACTTGCAGGTGGACAGGTTCGCCGTCATGTCCGGGTAGTAGTGCTCCATGAACTTGATCCACCCGGGCGAGCAGCTCGTGAACATCGGCAGCGGACCGTACTCGTGACCGTGCCCGTTGCCCTTCTTACCGACCAGCGCCTGCTTGAGCCGCATGAGCAGCTCGGAGCCCTCCTCCATGATCGTCAGGTCCGCCGCGAAGTTCGTGTCGAACACGCCGTCGAAGCCGAGGCGACGCAGCGCCGCGGTCATCTTGCCCGTGACGCGTGTGCCCGGCGGATAGCCGAAGCACTCGCCCAGGGCGGCGCGGATAGCCGGGGCCGTCTGCACCACCACGTGCTTCTTCGGATCGTCCAGGGCGTCCCAGACGGCGGCGATGTGGTCCTGCTCCGTGATCGCACCGACGGGGCACACAGCAGCGCACTGTCCGCACTGCACGCAGACGACCTCGTCGAGGTTCTGGCAGAACGCGGGGCCGATGACGGTCTTGAACCCGCGGTTTTGGGCCCAGATGGCGGCCACGCCCTGTGTCTGGTTGCACACGGTCACGCACCGCCGGCATAGAATGCACTTCGCGGTGTCACGCGTCAGAGCCGGCGTGGTGCTGTCGCGATACCGCTTGGCCTTGTCGCCGCTGTAGCGGACCTCGCGGACGCCCAGCTCGCGGGCGACGGCCTGCAGCTCGCAATCGTCGTTGCGGGCGCAGACCTGGCAGTCGCCGTCGTGCTCGGAAAGCAGCAGCTCGACGACGGTGCGGCGGGCCTCGCGCACGCGGCGGCTGTTGGTCTTCACCTTCATACCTTCCGCGACCGGGGCGGCACAGGAAGCGACGAGGTTGCGGGCGCCTTCGACTTCCACCGTGCACACGCGGCAGGCGCCGATCGCCTGCACGTTCTTCATGTAGCACAGCGTCGGGATATGGACGCCGGCCTGCTTGGCGGCATCCAAGATGGTCGTCCCAGCCGGGACTTCCACGCTGATGTTGTCAATCGTCAGTTTCGGCATGGTGTCCTATCTCCTTTCCAGGCTAGTCCTGTTCGCAGGTTTGCCGGAAATCGCACCGCAGGCAGCGCCTGGCTTCGCGCCGCGCGACGGCCTCCGACCACGGCAACTCGACTTCCTGGAAATTGTTCTTGCGCTTGTTCACCGGGATCAGTTGCATCTTGGCCCGCGTGTACTGCACCGGGTCCGCGTCCGGATCGAACTCCACGTCCGGTTGCTTGTCGGCCCGCCAGAACGCGTCGCACTGGCCGTTGAAGAACTTGTCGATCCCCACGGCGGCCTTCTCGCCGGCGCCAATCGCCGCCACGACCGACCACGGTCCCATGACGGCGTCGCCGCCCGCGAAGAGCCACTCCACCGAGGTCTGGCCGCTGACCGGGTCGGCCTGGATGAAGCCGGCGCGACTGAGCTTGACCTTCTGACCATCCAGCAACTGCCCGCTGTCGAGCGTCTGACCGATCGCCGCGATGACCTGGTCCGCCGCCACGACGAAATCCTCGTCGGAGCGATCCACCGGCCGGCGCCGACCGCTGCGGTCGAACTCACCCAGCACCATGTGCCGGCACTTGACGCCGTTCACGCGGCCGTCCCGGCGGACGATCTCGATCGGCGCGACCAGCACCGCGATCCGCACGCCCTCGTGCTCGGCCTCGTCCACCTCTTCGGCGTAGGCCGGCATCTCGACGCGCGTTCGGCGGTAGAGGATGGTGACCGTCTCGGCGCCGAGCCGCATGGCCGTGCGGGCCGCATCGATAGCCGCGTTGCCGCCGCCGATGACCACGACGTGCTTGCCGACGGGGACGGACCCGCGGATGTTGTACTCGCGCAGGAAGCGGAGGGCATCGACGACACCCTCGGCCTCCTCGCCCGGGATACCGAGCTTGGTGCCGAGCGGCGCGCCGACGCCGAGGAACACCGCCTCGTAGCCGTCGTTGCGCAGGCTCTTCAGCGTGAAGTCCTTGCCGAGCCGCATGTTGGTCTCGATGTCCACGCCGAGCCGCTCGATCATACGGATCTCGCGGGCCAGCTCTTCACGCGGCAGGCGGTAGGCCGGGATGGCCTGCACGAGCATGCCGCCCGGACGGGCTTCGGCCTCGAAGACCTTCGGCTGGTAGCCGAGTCGCGCCAGGAAGTACGCACACGACAGGCCGGCCGGGCCGGCGCCGACGATCGCGACCTTGCGTTTGGCGTTGGCCTCGTTCTCGCGGATCTCCGGCAACTGGACCGTGACTTCCTGCTCGGCCATGAAGCGCTTCAACCCGCGGATCGCCACGGCGTCGTCGAGCGTCGCCCGTCGGCACTTGTCCTCGCAGGTGTGGAAGCACACGCGGGCACACACCGACGCGAACGGGTTGCGCTCGCGGTGCAGGGCAAGGGCCTCGGCGTAGCGCTTCTCGGCGATGAGCGCGACGAAGCCCGGCACGTCGACGTTGGCCGGGCAGGCGCTCTGGCAGGGCGCCCGCACGAGGGCGGGGCACACGCCGGCCGGGCAGTGCCGGTCGCGGATGTGGGCCTCGTACTCGTCGCGGAAGTAGCGGATCGTGGACAACACCGGGTTGGGGGCGGTCTGACCGAGGCCGCACAGGGACGCGTCCTTGATCACGTTGCCGATTTCGATCAGCTTCTCGATGTCGCCCTCTTCACCGTGGCCCTCGCAGATGCGGGTGACGATTTCGAGCATGCGCTTGGTACCGACGCGACAGGGCGGGCACTTGCCGCACGATTCATCCTGGACGAAGTCGAGGAAGAAGCGGGCCACATCGACCATGCACGTGTCTTCGTCCATGACGATCAGGCCGCCCGAGCCCATGATGGCGCCGAGCTCGTTCAGCGACTCGTAATCGACCGGGACGTTCAGGTGCTCCTTCGGAATGCAGCCGCCGGACGGGCCGCCCATCTGGGCCGCCTTGAACTTCTTGCCGCCAGGGATGCCGCCGCCGATGTCGTAGATGATCTCGCCCAGCGGCATGCCGATCGGGACCTCGACCAAGCCGGTGTTGTTCACGGCGCCGGCC
This sequence comes from Phycisphaerae bacterium, assembly GCA_017999985.1. Taxonomy (NCBI): domain Bacteria; kingdom Pseudomonadati; phylum Planctomycetota; class Phycisphaerae; species Phycisphaerae bacterium. The sequence goes on from JAGNKU010000004.1 coordinate 234,479, forward strand.
AGGGCGAAGACCTTCGTGCCGCGGCTCTTCTCGGTGCCGAACGACGCGAACCAGTCGGCGCCCTTGACGATGATCGGGGCGATGTTCGCGAAGGTTTCGACGTTGTTCAGGCAGCTCGGCTTGCCCCACAGGCCCTGCTGGGCCGGGAAGGGCGGGCGTGGCCGCGGCTCGCCGCGGTTGCCTTCGATGGACGTCATCAGCGCGGTCTCTTCGCCGCAGACGAACGCGCCGGAGCCCATGCGAACCTCGATGTCAAAGTCGAAGCCGCGTTCCATGATGTTCTTGCCCAGCAGGCCGTACTCGCGGGCATGCTCGAGGGCCTTGCTGAAGCGCTCGACGGCCAGCGGGTACTCGGCGCGAATATAGGCGTAGCCCTGCTTGGCGCCGATCGCGTAGGCCGCGATGGCCATGCCCTCGATGACGCTGTGCGGGTCGCCTTCGAGCACGCTGCGGTCCATGAACGCACCGGGGTCGCCCTCGTCGCCGTTGCAGAGGATGTACTTCACGTCGCCGGCGGACTTGCGGGTGAACTCCCACTTCAGGCCGGTGAGGAAGCCGGCGCCGCCGCGGCCGCGCAGGCCGGACTTCTTGACCTCGGCGATGACCTGTTCGGGGGTCATCTCGGTCAGGGCCTTGCCCAGGGCCTGGTAGCCGTCGCGGGCGATGTATTCCTCGATCTTGAGCGGGTCGATCACGCCGCAGTTGCGCAGCACGATCTTGACCTGCTTCTGAAAGAAGCCGATCTCGTGCAGGCCGGGGACGGTTTCGCCGGCGGGCGACTTGTGGACCAGGCGCTCGACGACGCGGCCCTTGAGCAGGTGCTCTTCGACGATGTCGGCCGCGTCGTCCGGGCGGATGCCCTGGTAGAAGACGCCGTCGGGATAGACGGCCGCGACCGGTCCGACCGCACAGGGGCCGAGGCAGCCGGATTCGATGACCTTGATTTCGCCGCTGAGGCCGTGGCGTTCGATCTGCTCGCGCAGCGCGGCGCCCACCTCGAGCGCGCCGGACGCGATGCACCCCCCGCCGGTGCACAGCAGCACATGGGTTCGTACGGTACTCATAGAGGCTGATTCTCCCTTCTGGGTCAGACCTTGATCAGGTATTCGACCACCGGCTGTCCGCGCAGGACGTGCTCCCGCACGATCTCGCCGATCTTGTGCTTGTCCAGCTTGCCGTAGCGGAACGAGCCGCCGGCCTTGTCTGCCAGGGTCAGCATCGGCTCCTGGTCGCACAGGCCCGCGCAGCCGGTCTGGGTGATCGTGACGTTGTCGGCCGCAGCGGCGCCGAGGGCGTTCATCAGCGCGGTGAGCACATCGCGGGCGCCGGCGGCGATGCCGCACGTGCCCATGTGCACGGTGATGCGGATGTCCTTCGGGCCGGTGCGTAGATTGATGTCGCTCCTGGCCTTTTCCTGCAAGGCCTTCAAGTCCTGCGGACTCGTGATGCGTTTTGCCATGGTCTAGGCTCTCCTCTTCTTCGCAACCGGCACGTCCCCGTTGCGGTACTTGCTCAGCACGGTTTCCAGCTTGTTGGCCTTCACGCGGTGGTGGACGTCCTCGTCGATCATGACCGCCGGCGCCAGGCCGCAGGCGCCGAAACAGCGGGCCACCTCGAGCGTGAACTGGCGGTCCGGCGTGGTGTCGCCCACATCGATCTTGAGCTTCTGCTTCAAGGTGTCGAGCACGCGCTTGCCGCCACGGACGTAGCAGGCCGTGCCCAGGCACACGCGAATGAGGTGCTTGCCGCGCGGCTTGGTGGAAAAGAACGAATAGAAGCTGACCACGCCCGCCACCTCGCTGTAGGACTTGTTCAGCCCCAGGGCGATCTTCTTCAAGGCCACCTCGGGCAGATAGCCGAAGATGCCCTGCGCGATCTGCAGCACCGGGATCAGGGCCCCGGGCTTGTCGCGGTAGTCCTTCAGGACGGTGTCGAGCCGGGCGAGCAGCTCCTCCTCCGAGACTTCCTCGCCGCAAGCACATTTCACCTTGACGTCTTCACTCATTCTTATCTCCCTGTGCGATGCGAAAAACACCGATCATGTCAGTATGGCCGCAGATTGCAGTTCCGCCTGGACGCGGGCGCGCACCACGCGGGCCAGTGCCAGGCCGTCACACCGGTCCACGCCGGCCTCGGTCGCGAGGTCCCAGACGCGCAGCTCGCAGGTCCGGGCGCCGACCCCGAGCCGGATCCGAAAGTCGATCGCAGGGTTCGTGCACACCGCCGCCGCGAGCGTGCCGGCGAGGTCGCCGAGGGGGTTGCGGTCGATGTGCGTCAGCCCCAGTTCCACGGTGACGCGGACGCCGACGTCGCCCAGCGCCGACTTGTCGATCATCAGCCGGCCGCCCGTGCTCTCCGCTGCCGCCCGGAAGAGACTCAGGCCCAGGCCGGTGCGCTTACCGCGCTTGGTGGTGTAGAACGGATCCAGCACGGACTCGACAGGGACCCTGAGGCCCGTGCCGTTGTCCTCCACAACGATCCGCAACAGGTCCTGATCCGGCAGCGCCTCGACGCTGACCAGGATGATGGTCGCCTGCGCGCGGAGCGAGTTCTCGATCAGGTCCATGATGTGCAGCGACAGTTCACGCACAGCGCACCCCCCGGCCACCCGTGCCGCGCAGCGCCAGCACCAGCTCCTCGAACGAGGGGCGCCGCAACGTGAACGTCGAACGCGCGCTGCCGATGTCGCCCAGGAAGTGGCTGTCCGAAGACGTGAGCACCGGCAATCCCAGCGGCGCGAACTCCGCCACCCGCGACGGGAACCCCGGCGCGGAGAACACCTCGAGCGCGTCGAAACCCGCGTCGCGCGGGAACATGCCCAGTTGGCTGATCACGCTGAACGAGGGCCGGTTCACATGCGCCGCGATCGCCACGCCGCGGTGCCGGTGAATCAGCGCCACCGCGTCCGACAGCTCCAGCGTCGAAGCCAGCGCCAGCATCCGGCTTTCCTGCGCCACGACGCGCCCCGTCGCGTCCATCCGATACTGCGGACCGAAACGCTCGTAATAAGCGGCGTCCGCCGGCGGCAACGTCGCACGCACCTCGGCCCCGGCGGCCTCGGCGGCGTCCGCGTCCGGAAAGAGCCCGAGCACGTGGACCTCTTCCGCGGTCGTGACCTCCATCCCCGCCAGGACGGCCACGCGCCGGCCCGCCGCGGCCTGCGTCGCCGCCGCGTTGCCCGCCGTGTTGTGGTCACAGATCGCGATCATCGCCAATTCACGCTCCAGCGCCGCTTGCACAATCGCGGGCGGCGTCATCTCGTCCGCCGCGCAGGGCGACAGGCCCGTGTGAATGTGCAGGTCCGCGGCGAACGCTTTCACGCATGCGGCCCTCGCAGACCGAGCTCGTACAGGCGCCCGACCACGTCGAACGCGTTGGCGTCCGTCACGTACAGCGCGATGCCTTCCTCGACCGCCTTCGCACACACCGCCTCGTCAGGCCGGCGGTCCAGCGCGAAAATCACGGCCGCCAGCTCCGCGTGCACCGCCACGGCGATCACGTTCAGGTGCACCTGCACCGTCACCAGCACGCCCCCCTTCGGGCCGTTCGCCAGCACGTCGCTGAGCAGGTCGGACACGTAGCCGCCCGTGACTTTGACCGGGCGCGCGGCCAGATTCGGCGTCAGGTTCTCGAGTCCCAGCTTCGTCGCCAGCTCGCTCAGCATCATGGGGCGATCTCCTGGTTGGCTGCCGGTCCGGCCGGCGGGGCCTGCCGTACACAGGCGTCGGCGCTGGCTCGTCCGAGGACGATGTCTTCGGCCAGCGCGGCGCAGGTCGGGGCGCCGCACATGGCGCAGTCGCTGCCCGGCAGGCTCCGCTTCAGCTTGTCGATCTTCGCCAGCTTCTGGATGGCCTTGGCCATGTCCGTATCCAGGCGCAATCCCGGACGCGCCGCCAGTGGCCGCGCGCGCGGGATCGCACGGGCCGCCCCGTCCAGCCCCCGGGGCGCCGTCCAGCGGTGCCGGGAGAGAAACGCGTCTTCGCGCAGCAACGGCGAACCGAAGCAGCCGGCGTCGCACGCCCACGGCTCGATCGCCTGCACATCCCCCGCCTGGCCGTTTTCCACGGCCTCCAGCACGTTCAGGACGTGTCGGATTCCGGTAACCCACAACAGGCCCGGCTCGCACGCGGCCGACGGCTGCGGAATCGGCAGCGGTGCGTCGCGGCCGGTCACGACGTGCGGCGCGACGGCGGCATGCAGGGCCGCCGGGAGAAGCACCTCCGGGGCGGGTTGCGTACCGGCGCTGAGCAGCGCGGTGCGCTGCGCCGGGCAGCTCGTGACGTAGAGCGCCCGCCGGCCGCCGATTTCGACCTGGAGGGCTTCCAGCGCCGAGCGGAACGGCGCCACGTGCGGGATCAAGGCCGGGAAACGCATCTCGATGAGGTTCACCACGGCCGGGCAGGCCGGCGCGATGGTGGGCGACACGGGGGCCGTGGTGCGGGCATATTCCAGCATCGCGGCCCGCAGCGCGCTCTCCCAGGCGCTGGACACGCGCACGTCGTGGAAGCCGAGTTTTGCCAGCACTGCCAGCACGCGATCCGGGCCGACGCCGGCGCCGAACTGCGCCAGACTCTCGGCGGTCACGACCAGGACACCGTCACCCACTGGGGCAAGCGTGCCGGCCGCACCCGCGACTTGCAGCGCCCCGCTCGGGCAGGTGGTGATGCACGCACCGCAGTCGATGCACAGGTAGTCGAGCACCTCCGGCTTGTTGCGTCGCACACGCATGGCGAGCGTCGGGCACGTGTGCAGGCAGCGTAGCGCTTGGCGGCAGCGGGCCGCATCGATGTGCAGCGAATGCTGGCCAGCGCCGTATAGGGCCTGCGGCCGGAGGTGAATGGTGAAGCTGACGCGCGTACCCCGGCCGACTTCCGACTCGATCGCGAAGCGGTCGCTGTTCTTCTTGATGTTGGGCAGGCCCATGCCGGCGCCGAAGCCGTACTCACGGGCCCGGGCGGACGCGGTGGAGAAGCCGGCCTTCATCGCCTGCGCAATGTCCGGGATGCCCGGCCCCTCGTCGATCACTTCGACCTCAAGTTGTCCGTTATCGAGCGACGCCCGCAGCTCGCCGCGGTGCGCGTGGATGACGACGTTCATCTCGGCTTCGTACGCGGCCACCATCGCGCGCCGCACGACCGCCGGATCGGCCCCCACCTTCTTGAGCTGCTCCTTGAGGGCCCGCGACGCAGCGCCGCCGTGCTCGTAATCGCCACCCTGGATGCTGTACGAGACGGCGCTCATGCGAAGAACCGTTAGTCCTTTGCCAAACACGCGTGAATGCGGCCGCACGTGTTGAACAGCCCCACCGGCGAGACCATCAGCAGCGTACCGTGAGCTCGGGCGGTTGCCACCATCGCGGGGTCGGGTTCCTGGCCCTGCACCAGGCAGATCCCGGGAATGTCCATCAGCTCCGCGACGCGGGTCAAATGTCCGCTGGCGAGGTTGGTGACGAGCAGCGTGTGATCGTTGGCCGCGTTCAGCAGGTCGCTGATGCGGTCCCCGGCATAAACCTGTTCCAGGTCGACACTTGCGCCGCTTCCGGGCGCGTAGACCCTGGCCCCAATCCTGCCGGCGAGATCATCGAGCCTCATCGTGGCACCTGTCCAGCTCGCATAGTGCGGAACAACGCGCGACGCTCCCTGATGCGTGCAGGCTACCGGTGGGTCACCCGTTGGGAGCATCAAACAATACAGGATGGCAAACTGCGGACCAGTTCGCCCGCAGCGTGACTTCGGTTTAGAGCGTGCCAAACCGCGCGCAGGTAGCGGCGGCTGCGTCGGGTTGCGGAATATCGCGCAAGAACACGCGAACCTCCGCGCCGGGCTGAGAAGCAAATGAACTAATACGTATGATTGATAATTAAATCATGCTGGCCGCCCACGCTCTACGGTGCCGGCCGCGCGATGTCTCCGGTACTCTTCCAGCAAGCCCGGGAACGGTGCCAGGGCGCGTTCAAAAATGCCCAGTGACGCCGCGATGGCCAAGCCGTAATTCGTGATCGGCACGCCCGCGGTCCGGCACCGCAGGATGCGCGACAGCATCTCGCGCCGGTTCTGCACGCACGCCCCGCAGTGGATGACCACGCGGTACGAGGCGAGGTCCGGCGGAAAGTCGTGCCCCTGCGCCGTCGTGAATTCGAGCTTGCCGCCGACGTACTGCGTCAGCCAGCGCGGGATCTTCACGCGGCCGATGTCCTCGCCGATCGGGTGGTGCGAGCACGCCTCCGCGATGAGCACGCGATCACCGGGCCGCAGATCGTCGATCGCCAGCGCCCCCTGCACGAGCGCGTGCAGGTCGCCTTTGAACCGCGCGAAGAGGATTGAGAACGACGTGAGCGGCACACTGCTCGGCGTGTCGGCGGCGACTTTCAGGAACGCTTGCGAATCGGTGACGACCAGCGCGGGCGGACGCTTCAGGCGTTCCAGCGCATCGCGCAGCTCGCGCTCCTTGACGACAAGGCAGTACGCGTCGCTGTCGAGCAGGTCGCGGATCGTCTGCACCTGCGGCAGGATCAGGCGTCCCTTCGGCGCCTCCTTGTCGATCGGCACCACCAGCACGACCAGCTCGCCGGGCGGCACGAGGTCGCCGACGATGCTCGGCGTGTTGATGAAGTCCTCCGGCGCGCTACGAATCAGCGCCTCGCGCAGGTCCGCGAGGCCGTCGCCCCGGCTGGCAGTAGTCTGCACGCAGGGCACTTTGGATTCTGCGAGCTTCGTCACCACGTCGAGAGCTGGTGGCGCGAGATCGGCCTTGTTGAACACGGCGATGGCCGGCACCTGTCGCGCTGCAAACTCCGCGAGCAGCCCGTCCTCAAACGCGCTCCATTGCCCAGCCTCGGCGATGATCAGCGCGATGTCGGTGCGTTCAAATACGCGCCGCGTGCGTTCGACGCGCTGCGCCCCGAGCGCGCCGACGTCGTCGATGCCGGCCGTGTCGATGAACAGCACCGGGCCGAGCGGCAGCAGCTCCATCGGCTTCTCGACCGGATCAGTCGTCGTGCCGGCGGTCTCCGAAACGATGGAGACCTCCTGCCGGGTCAGCGCGTTGAGCAGAGAGCTCTTGCCAACGTTGCGCCGGCCGAACAGGCCGATGTGCAGTCGCATGCCGCGTGGAGCACCGCTCATACGTTCAGATCCTCTCCGCGTTGTCCACGATGGCCCAGTCGCGTGACCGCCTCGGGGGCTATGAGTGCATCGAATTCGTTCGCGCTCAGCAGGCCGCGCTCGACCACGATCTGGCGAATCGTCCGTCCCGTCGCGCGGGCGGCGACGCCGATCTCTTGGGCGGTGTGGTAACCGAGGGCTGGCACCAGCGCGGTGACCGTCGCCGTCGAGGTCTCGACATAGGCGCGGCAGCGGGCCTCGTCCGCTTCGAGACCCTCGACGCACAGCCGGCGCAGGATCGAGCATGCGTTCGTCAGCAGGTCGAGGCTGCCGAGCAGGCAATCCGCCACGAGCGGCAGAAACGCATTCAGCTCCAGGTTCCCCGCCGCACAGGCCTGCGCGATCGCCTGATCGTGTGCCATGACCAGCATGGCGGCCTGCGACGCGGCTTCGGGAATCACCGGGTTCACCTTGCCGGGCATGATCGACGAGCCGGCTTGGCGCGGCGGCAGGCGGATTTCGCCGAGGCCGCCGTCAGGGCCGGACGCGAGCCAGCGCAGATCGGTGCAGATTTTGAGCAGGTTAGCGGCGCAGGCTTTCAGGATGCCGCTGACCTCGACGAACACGTCGGCGTTCTGCGTGGCGTCGACGAGGTTCTCAGCGCGCGCGAGGCCGAGGCCGGTGATCTCGCGCAGCTCATCGACGACGCGGAAGATGTAGTCGCGCGGCGCACCCAGGCCGGTGCCGATCGCCGTCCCGCCCAGGTTCACAACGCGCAGCCGCTCTTCGCACTTGTAGATGCGCCAGCGGTCGCGGCTGAGCGCCTCGGCGTACGCCGACATCTCGCGGCCGAGCGTGGTGAGCACGGCGTCCTGCAACTGCGTGCGGCCGACCTTCACGACGTGGGCGAACTGCTTTTCCTTCGCCTGAAACGCCTCCTGTAGCGCGACCACCTCGCGCTCCAGCGTGCGGAGCAGCGTAATCGCCGCGATGCGCAGCGCGGTGGGAAACGTGTCGTTGGTGGATTGGTGACGGTTGATGTCGTCGAGTGGGCTGATCGTCTGATACTCGCCGAGCGGGCGACCGAGGAGCTGCAGCGCGCGATTGGCGAGCACTTCGTTGACGTTCATGTTCAGCGAGGTGCCGGCGCCACCCTGCAGCGCATCGACGACGATGTGCTCATCGAGCAGCCCGTCGGCCAGCTCGCGGGCCGCGCGCTCCATCGCGTCCCATGATTGGCCAGAGAGCCGCGCAGGTGCGCGCGCGGCAGCGGTCGCTGGCCCTCGCTCCCTCGCTCCCTCGTTCCCTTGATCCCTGTCCGCAAGCGTTCGGTTGGTCCGCGCACACGCCAGCTTCACCGCGCCATACGCGTGAATCAGCCCGGTATGCACGGGCCGGCGGGCGAGTGGAAAATTCTCCAGCGCGCGGACCGTGTAGACGCCGTAGAGCGCACCGGCGGGTACCGTTTTTTCGCCCAGCAAGTCGGGTTCGGTACGGAAGTCGGTCATGGGGCTCCCGCGGACGCGCACCCTAGAAGTACAGGTCCCGCTGCTCCGTCGTGCGAATCTTCTCCAACCGCGCGAGCAGCTCCTGCTTCAGCGCGCCGTCCTCGAGCTTCGCCACCTCGGCCGCGATGAGCTTCTCGCCAGCGGCGCGGGTCTCCGGCGTCGCGTAATCGACCAGGTACTCCAGCGCGGTCGTCAGCGCGTTGGGCGTGCAGAAGCGCTTGATGAAACCGGGGATGGCGAACTCCATGAAATGCTCGCCGGTGCGGCCGAGCCGATAGCACGCCGTGCAGAAGCTGGGGATGTAGCCGTCCGTGATCAACTCGCGCATGACTTCGTCGAGCGAGCGGATGTCGCCCAGCTCGAACTGTTCGCGCTGCAGGCACTGGGCGTCGCCGGCCTCCGTGTACCCGCCGAGCTCGATGCGCGTGCCGGCGTCGATCTGCGAGACGCCGAAAGCCATCAGCTCGCGGCGCAGGGCAGCGGGCTCGCGGGCGGTCAGGATCAGGCCGGTGTAAGGGACCGCGAGTCGCAGGATGGCCACGAGACGCTTGAAGTGCTCGTCGCTCACAAACCAGCGCTCGGGCAAATTGACCCCGGCCGCCGGCCGCACGCGCGGGAAGCTGATCGTGTGCGGGCCGACGCCGTAGCGCTGCTGCAGATACAACGCGTGCGACACCAGCCCCAGCACCTCGAAGCGCCAGTCATAGAGACCGAACAGCGCGCCCACGCCGACGTCGTCGATGCCGGCCTCCTGCGCCCGTGAGAGCGCGTCCAGCCGGTACATGTAATGTCCCTTGCGCGTGTTCTGCGGGTGCATCGCCGCAAACGTGGCGTGATGATACGTCTCCTGGAAGACCTGGAACGTGCCGATGCGGGCTTCCTTGACCCGGCGGAAGCCCGCCACGTCGAACGGGGCGGCGTTGATGTTCACCCGGCGAATCTCGCCATGGCCGACTTTCACGCTGTAGACGGTCTGCACACAATCGTGGATGAAGTTTGCGTCGTAGCGCGGGTGTTCGCCGAACACGAGAATCAGCCGTTTGTGGCCGCGGTTCTCGAGCGCGGTCACCTGTTGGCGGATCTCGTCCTGGCTCAGCGTGCGGCGGACTTCGTCACGGTTGGAATTCCGGAAGGCACAATAGAGGCAGTCATTGACGCAGGCGTTGCCGATGTACAACGGCGCGAACAGCACGATGCGGTTGCCGTACACGTCGCGCTTGAGCTGCCGGGCGGCCGCGAAGATTTCCTCGACCAGCTCGGGCTCATCCGCGTTGAGCAGCACCGCCGTCTCGGCCGTGGTCAGCGCGGTTTTGGCAAGGCTCTTGGCGATGACGTCGCGCACCTGGCTGCGCGTGGAGCGCGGCTGCGCGAGCAGGTCGCCGAGTGCGGCCTCGTCGATGAAATCCGTAGCCCCCTGGCTCAGGGTCAGTTCACACAAACTACTCATGCGGGTTCCTTCCAGCCGCCGGGTCCGCGTGCAGCCGTCGCGCGCGATGACTCAGCGATTCGCCCGGGCCGACGCCGATCGTGCGGCCCAGATCGTGGATACGGCGTGTCAGATAGCCGTGGTACTGCTCGGCCGTCTCGTACAGACAAGCTTTGGCCGGGTAGATTTCGTACAGGCAGCGATACTTCGGTGGAGTCACGTTCGGCATGATGACGTTCGCACCGCGTTGCAGGCCGAGCTCGCGACCATTCTCGCGATTGAGCGTCGCCAGGGCCGTCGTGCTGGGGATATTGGCCCGCGGGCAGAGCAGCCGCGTCAGGGCGACGACCTTGTAGGTCATCAATTCCGTGTTCGGCACCTGCTCGGCATCGTGGGCACCGTGGGCGGCCGCGCCGGTCTGGCCGAGCGGCGTATCCGGGTGCGGCAGGTACGGCCCGACCCCGATCATGTCCAGCTCGAGGTCATGGAACAGCTCCAGGTCGTTGGCCAGGTCGTCATAGGTTTGCGACGGCAACCCGATCATCACCCCGCTGCCGACTTCGTAGCCCATCGTCCGCAGCGCGGCGAGCAGCGCGAGCCGGTCGGAGCAGCACCCGGGCCGCGGCGGGTGAATGCGCTCGAAGAGCGCCGCGTTCGAGGTCTCGAACCGCAGCAGGTAGCGGTCCGCGCCGGCCGCGCGCCACGCGGCGAACTCAGCCGGCTCCCGTTCCCCCAGGCTCAAGGTAACCGCCAGCGGCGTCTCGGCCTTGATCCGTCGGACCAGGTCGGCGACCCAGCGCGTGGTGAGCCGTGGATCTTCGCCGGACTGCAGGACGACCGTGCCGTAGCCGAACGTCGCGGCCTGGCGGGCGCAGGCCAGGATTTCGTCCGCCGTCATGCGGTAGCGGCCGATGTTCGTGTTCGGGCCGCGCAGGCCGCAGTAGGCGCACTTGCGCATGCAGTGGTTCGAGATCTCGACGAGCCCGCGCAGGTGCACCGCGTCGCCGACGTGTTCGCGGCGGACGGTGTCGGCGCGGGCCCAGAGGGCGCTGAGCTGCGGCTCGTCAGTCGCGCGCAGCCAATGGAGGATTTCGGGGCGTTCCATCGTCGGTCGGCGGCGGCTTGAAATCCCGTTGGAGCACGACGGTAAATGTGCTGCCCACGTCCGGCTGGCTGGTGACGGCCACGTCGCCGCCATACATGAGCACCAGCTTCTTCACTAATGATAGTCCCAGGCCGCTGCCCAGGATGTCACGGGTCTTGTCGTTCTTGATGCGCACGAAGTCATTGAACAGCTTGGCGGCCTCGTCCGGCAACAGGCCAATGCCGGTATCGCTGACCGCCAGCGTCACGCGCTGGTCGTCGCAATGGAGCTTGACGTCCACGCGGCCGCCGTCGCGGTTGTACTTCACCGCGTTGGACAGCAGGTTGTTGAAGATGATCTCGATCTCGCCGCGGTCCGCGGTCATCGGCACCGGTTCGCCGGGGTGCAACTCGAGGGTCACGTGGTGGTCGGCGGCGACCGGCCGAACGGTGTCGAGCGCCTGGCGGGCGATCTCGCGCACGTCGACGCGCGTGAGTTCGCGGCGCTTCTGTCCGGACTCGATCCGCGTCATGTCGAGCAAGTCGAGGATCAGCTTCCGCATGCCGTCGCTGCGCGTCAGGCAGCGCTGGATCGCTACGTCGTAGGCCGCGATGTCGCCGCCCAGCGCGCGGTCGCGCATGATGTTGAGGTAGCCCTCGATCGCGGCAAGCGGCGCCTTCAATTCGTGCCCGAGCACCGAGATGAACTCGAACCGCACGCGGCGCTTCTCGGCCGCCAGCTTGCGCGCCTGCCGCTGCATCACCAGGTGCCCGGCCGCCTTGCGGATCGTCTCCTTCAGCTCGTCGGGCGTGAAGGGCTTGGCCAGGAAGTCGAAGGCCCCGGACTTGGTGGCCCGGATCGCCGTCTCCAGCGTGGCGAACGCGGTGATCATGATCGTGAGCACGTCGCGTTCCTGGCGCCGCAGGTGCTCAAGCACTTCGACGCCCGACATGCCGCCCATCTTGTGGTCGAGCAGCATGATGTCGGGGGAGCGCACGGTGAGCAGCGCCAGGGCTTCTTCGCCGCTGGAGGCCTGCTCGATGTCGAAGCACACCTCGCCCTCGACGTCCGGCAGGTGGACCTTGAACGGCCGCAGCGCGCGGGTGACCGCGTGCCGCATCCCGGCCTCGTCGTCGACCACCAGCACGCGCAGCGTGTCCATCAGTTGCGGTCCTTCAGCAGGCGTTGCATCTCACGCTGCAACTGCTCGAAACGCACGGGCTTGGCGAGCACGCTGTCCGCCTTGATCCAGGCCCGTTCCTCGTCCGTCTCCGCGTCGAAGCTCAGCCCCGTCGTGCCGCTCACGGCCGTCACCACGATCACCGGGATGGCCGGGTCCAGCCGCTTCACGTGATAGCACAGGCTGAAGCCGGCATCCGGATCTTCCATCATCAGATCGACGAGCACCAAATCCGGCTTCCGCTGCGCCAGCACGTCCCGCGCCGCGCGGGCCGTCTCCACCGTCTCGACCGTGAAGTCGGCCGCCTCCAGCTGCAGCCGCATCTGGGTCAGGAAATCCACGTCGTCGTCAACCACCAAGATTGTACTGGCCATGTCGAACTCTCGTCCGCCGCTGCCGGCGTAAATCCCCTGCGCACACCTCACTGACCCTGCGCCGGACGTTGCCGTGGCAAGATCACCGTAAACGTCGTGCCCGTGGGGCCCACGGCCGGGTCGGCGTTGGACTCCACGCGAATATCGCCCTGGTGCATCTTCACGATGCCATACGTCACGGACAGGCCCAGCCCGGTGCCCTTGCCTGCCCCCTTGGTCGTGAAGAACGGCTCGAAGACCTTCTTGCGGTGCTCCGGCGGGATGCCGATCCCCGTGTCCGCCACCTGGATGCGCACCTCGCGCTCGTGCCCGCCCGTCCGCAGGGTCAGGCAGCCGCCGTCCGGCATGGCGTCGATCGCGTTGTTGACCAGGTTGGTGAGCACCTGGGCGACCTGATCGCGGTCGATCTCGGCCCGCATATCCTCGTCCTCGTGCTCGAACTGCACCTTGACATTGGACGGCAGGCGCAGCATGCGCACTGTCTTCTCGACGAGGACCGGCACGTTGGTGGCCCGTGCCTCGACCTTGTTCTTGCGTGCGAACTGCAGCAGGCCCGACACGATCTTGCGGCAGCGCTCCGCCTCGGTGGCCATCAGCGCCAGGTCCTCGCGCTGCGGGCTGTCCGGGCCGAGCTCCTCCAGCAGTGTGTGCGAGAGCATCAGCACGGTGCCCAGCGGGTTGTTCACCTCGTGCGCGATCCCCGCCGCAAGCTGCCCCATGCTGGCGAGCTTCTCGGACTGCATGAGCGCTTCCTGGGTGCTGGCCAGCCGCTCGTTCGAGACCGCCAAGTCCTTGCAGGCGATCTTGAGCTGCTCGATCGTGTAGGGTAGGCACATTTCGTTTTCGGCCAGGCCCTTGTAGATCGCGACCGCGTGGGCGCGGCAGGTTTCATAGCCGCACGCCCCGCAGTTCAACTCGTCCTCGGGCTCGAGCTTGCCCATACGGGCCATGATCTCCGCCAGCTCGCCCTCGGACGGAATTGCGATCCGCTGATCGTGCGGCGTGAAGGTCCGGCGGAGGTTCAGGTCACTCAGAATCGACCAGTGCTCGTGCCAGCGCTCGCGGTCCACGTCCGCCATGCGCTGCTGCGCATAGCGCCCGACCTGCGATCGGCGGCTGAAGAGCGGGGCGGCGCTGCTGGTGCCCGGGCCCATGATGCACCCGTTGCAGCAGAGCACTTCCAGCAGCCGGGCTTCCAGGTCGCCCCCCTCAAATTCCTTAATCGCCTCGACGAACTCGCTGCGGCCGTCGGCCGCGACCACGTCGCCCGTCAGCAGGTCCTCCGGCAACTGCGCCGCCTGCAGGATCCCGCGGCTGATGGGAAACAGGACCCCCACGCCGGCATGGGGCGGGTTGAAATCGCTGGGCGTGACCGATTCGGGCTTGAGCGCGTGGTGGCGCAGCATCTCGCGCAGCTCGATGAACGTCAGCACCGCGTCCACTTCGCCGGCAATCGGCGCGCTGTGCGCCTCGCCCTTCTTGGCGATGCACGGGCCGATGAACACGATCCGCAGGTCGTCACCGTAGAGCCGCCGCAGGGCCCGCGCCGTCGCGACCATGGGCGAGACGATCGGCGCGAGCATGGGCACCAAGTCCGGGTGATAGCGCTCGACATAGCCGATGATGGCCGGGCAGGTCGTGGCGATGAAGCGCTTGCCCTTGGCCTCGCGCAACAGGCGCTGGTACTCGGCGGCCACCAGATCGGCCCCGAAGCCGACCTCGTTGACCAGCTCGAAGCCGAGCGCCCGCACCATCCCGACGAGAAACTCGTAGCCGATCTCGCTGAACTCCGCCGGGAAGCTCGGGGCGATGATCGCGGCCACCCGGGCGTCCGATTGCAGCAGCTTCTCGACGAGCTCGATCTCGTCCAGGACTTTCTTGGCCTGCTGGCTGCACACACGCACGCAGTTGCCACAGCCGATGCAGCGGTCGACCAGCACCTCGGCCTGGCCGTTGGCGATGCGGATCGCCTTCGCGGGACATTCGCGCACGCAGGTGTAGCAGAGCCGGCAGCGCTCCTTGATCGTCGTGACCAGCGGTGCACTCGGGGGATCCATCGGACTCCTTCAGCGAGCCGGAAGACCGGCGGGCAGGCTGGCCGCAGCGCCGGGTGCGCGGCCCGGCGCCACCCTACATGCCAAACCCATCATCGCACAACCTCGCGTACATGATAATGCGTGTGCAGCAATTCGTGGCTCTTTTCACCGAGCGGCGCGCCCAGGAATTCCTCGTACAGCCGCTGGACAGACCGGTTGCCGTGGGCCGTCCGGACCGGCGCGTCCCGGTCGATCCTGTACAGCGCCTCCATGCGGGCCCGAACCTTGGCTGGGTTGGTCCCGATCGGTTGCCCGCCGCCCGCGATGCACCCGCCCGGGCAGGTCATCACTTCGACAAAATGCAGGTTGTGCCGGTCGGCGCGAATCTGGTCAAGCAGGCGGCCGGCGTTGGCCAGCCCGCTCACCACGGCGACATTCACGTCCAGGTCGCCGATGCGAACCGTCGCCTGTTTCACACCGTCCAGCCCGCGCACCGCCTTCAACTTCAGGTCCGGCAGTTCCGCGCCCGTCAGCATGAAGTGCGCCGTCCGGACCGCCGCCTCCATCACGCCGCCGGTCGCGCCGAACAGCTTGCCGGCCGAGCTGCGCTCGCCGAACGGCGTGTCGGCGGTCTCCGGGGCGAGTCGCTCGATGTCCAAGCTGCGCAGACGGATGATGCGGGCCAGCTCGCGCGTGGTGAGCACGGCGTCGATGTCGGGCAGCCCGTCGCGGCCCAGCTCGACGCGCCCAGCCTCGAACTTCTTGGCCGTGCAGGGCATCACCGCCACGCTGAAGATCCTGGTCGGGTCGAGGCCTTCGCGCTCGGCATAAAAGCTCTTGATCAGCGCCCCCAGCATCTGCTGCGGGCTCTTGCAGCTCGACAGGTTGCCGACGAAGTCCGGGTGGAACTCCTCGACGTACTTGATCCAGCCCGGCGAGCAGCTCGTCAGGAGGGGCAGCCGGCCGCCGGTCCTGATCCGGTGCGCCAGCTCGGAGGCCTCTTCCATCACGGTCAGGTCGGCGCTGAAGGAGGTTTCAAAGACGCGCTCGAAGCCCAGCCGGCGCAGCGCGGCGGTCATCTTGCCGCACACGTCGGTGCCGGGCTTGAGGCCGAACTCCTCGGCCAGCGTGACCGACACCGCCGGGGCGTGCTGCACGACCACGTGGATGTCCGGGTGGTTGAGGGCGTCGAGCACCTCCTTGATGTGGCTCTGCTCGGTCAGGGCGCCGGTCGGGCACGCCAGGATGCACTGGCCGCAGTTGATGCAGCTCGAGACGTTGAGCCCCTGGTCGAAGGCGGTGCCGACGTGGGCGTGGCTGCCGCGCTTGAGGAAGTCGATGGCGGCGACGCCCTGGATTTCCTCGCACACCCGCACGCACTTGCCGCACAGGATGCACTTGGCGGGGTCGCGCACGATGGACGCGCTGGACATGTCGGCGTGGTACTGGCGGTGGTTGCCGAAGTAGCGCCGCTGGCGCACGCCTAGCTCGGCCGCGAGGCTCTGGAGCTGGCAGTTGTTGTTGCGCACGCAGTACAGGCAGTCATCCGGATGGTTCGCGAGCAGCAGCTCGACAATGGTCTTCCGCGCCCGCACGGCGCGCGGCGAGTGCGTCTGGACCTTCATGCCGGGCGCGACCGGGAACGCACAGCTAGGGACGAGATTGCGCTGCCCCTCGACCTCGACGACGCACAGCCGGCACGCGCCCGTGGGCGTCAGATGCTCGAGGTTGCACAGGGTGGGCACGTTGATGCCGGCGCGGCGCATCGCCGTCAGCAGCGACTCGCCGGGCTCGGCCTGGATGGGACGATTATTGACTTCAAGTGTAATCACGACTTGCTCCACGCCTCATTCGGCCACGACGGCTTCCAGACGGCACGACTGCACGCACGAGCCGCAGCCGATGCACTTCTCCGCGACGATGTAGTGCGGACTCTTGGGGGCGCCCTTGATGGCGTCGGCCGGACAGTGCTTGATGCACACGCCACAACCCTTGCACTTGGCCGGATCGATCCGGTAGTGCAGCAGCTCGGCGCACACGCCGGCCGGGCAGCGACGCTCGTAAATGTGGGCTTCGTATTCGTCGCGGAACCAGCGTAGCGTGCTCAGCACGGGGTTGGGCGCGGACTGCCCCAGTCCACACAGGCTCGTGTCCTGGATGACGCCGGCCAGCCGGTTCAGGTACATCACGCCCTTGAAGCGCTCCAGGGCGGCATAGCCGGTCTCGTTCCGCCGCGCGCGCGTGATCGACTTGAGGATCTCGAGCATGTGCCGCGTGCCTTCGCGGCAGGGGATGCACTTGCCGCAGCTCTCGCGCTGGATGAAGTCCATGAAGAACTTCGCGACGTCGACCATGCAGTTGTCTTCGTCCATGACCACCAGGCCGCCCGAGCCCATCATCGCCCCGACGGTCTTCAGCGACTCGTAGTCGATCTGGATGTCGAGGTGCTGCTCCGGAATGCAGCCCCCCGACGGCCCGCCGATCTGCGCCGCCTTGAACGCCTTTCCGACCGGCGGCCCGCCGCCAATGTCGCAGATAATCTGCCGCATCGTCGTGCCCATCGCGACTTCGACCAGGCCGGTGCGCTGCACCTTGCCCGACAGCGCGAACACCTTCGTGCCCTTGCTCGTCGGCGTCCCCACGGCGGCAAACGCGGCGGCGCCCATGGTGATCAGCGTCGGCAGGTTCGCCAGCGTCTCGACGTTGTTGATCACCGTCGGCTTGCCGAACAAGCCGCTCACCGCCGGGAACGGCGGGCGCGGCCGCGGCATGCCGCGCCGACCTTCGACGCTGTTGATCAGGGCCGTCTCTTCGCCACAGACAAACGCGCCGGCGCCCTGCTTGAGCACAATCTCCAGGTTCGAGCCGCTGCCCAGGACGTTCTCGCCGATCAAGCCGTACGCCCTGGCCTGCTCGATGGCGCGCGTGAGCAACTGGATCGCCAATGGGTACTCGGCGCGGATGTACACGTACGCCTTCGTGGCGCCGATCGCGTACGCCGCGATGCCGATGCCCTCGACCAGCCGGTGCGGATCGCCCTCGATCACGGCGCGGTCCATGAACGCGCCGGGGTCGCCTTCGTCCGCGTTGCAGATCAGGTACTTCTGGTAGCCGGGCGTGCCCAGCGCAATCCGCCACTTGCGGCCGGTCGGAAAGCCGCCGCCGCCGCGACCGCGCAGCCCGCTCTGCTCGACCGCGTCGCACAGCTCGGTGCGGGTCATGTGGTGGAGCACGTGGGCGAAGGCGCGATACCCCCCGCGCGCCAGGTACTCATCAATGCTCTGCGGATCCACCTGCCCGCAGTTCGCCAGCACCCAGCGCGTCTGCGGCCGGAAGAACGGGTGCTCATCGAGGTATGGCACATCGGGCCACGGCTGCAGCGCGGGCGGTGTGTCGTCCGCGGCCGGCGTCGGCGGGCGGAATTGCCCCAGCACTTCGTCTGCCGGGATCCGGTTGGCCAGCACCTCGTCGAGCAGCTTGGCGACCCGGTCGGCCGTCACGTGCGTGAAGCCGACGCGCGTCCGCCCGGGGAGTTGCACGTCCAGCAGTGGCTCGCCGGAGCACATCCCGATGCAACCCACCTCGACGATGTCGGCGTCAAGCTGGTGTTCAGCCACATACGTCCGCGCGGCCGCCAGAGTCTTCGCGGCCCCGGCTCCCAGACCGCAGGTACCCGCTCCAATGTAGATCGTCGGGCGCTCCACGCGGTCACGCCGTAAGAGTGCAAGTCGCGCCGCGCGCGCCGGGTTGGTGCCATCGTGGCGACCGCCATGGCCATTGTGACCGTTGTGGCCATTGCGGCCGCACAGCATCTCCAGCACTTCCTGCGGGCGCATGCCCGGCGCCCGCGCGGCGGCATGATCGGTTTGCGGAGCGTCGCTGTTGCTACTTATCATGATTCGCATCACCCTTGCTGTACTGCTTGAGAATCTTGCGCACGCTGTCCGGGGTCACACCGGCGTGGAAATCGCCGTTGACCGTCACGACCGGTGCCAGGCCGCACGCGCCGATGCAGGCCACGACCTCGAGACTGTGCACGCCGTCCCGCGTCGTCTGCCCCGGCTCGATCTTCAGGTTCTGTTTCACGGCCTCCAGCACGGCGGCGGAACCCTTGACATGGCACGCCGTCCCGCGGCAGACCTGGCAGTGGACCTTGCCGCGCGGCTGGAACCGGAACTGGTTGTAGAAGGTCGCGACGCCGTAGACCTTGCTCACCGGCAGGTGCAACCGGTGACCGATCTGCTCCATGGCGTCGCGCGAGAGATAGCCCATGCGATCCTGCACCGCCTGCAGGATCGGGATCAGATGCTCACGGCGAGCATCTGGGTAATGGTCGAGTACGGCCTGCAATTCGGCACTGCCAGCGTGCCGCTCGTTCACGGCATTCACGTCTGCGCCTCCAGTCAACGGTCCTCGGTCCGCGCGAAATACACGACCTTCTCGAGCAGGACCGCGATATCCACATCTTCCACGTACACCTCCGGCGGCACGCGCAGCCGCACCGGAGTGAAGTTCAACAGCCCCCGCGCGCCCGCCCGCGTCAGACGTTCGGCCACGCGCTGGGCGGCGTCGGCGGGCACGGCGAGGATCGCGGTCCGTAGACTTCCGGCGCGCAAGACCGCTTCGACGTCGTTGATGGAATGGCACGGGCAGCCGTTGATGATGCGGCCGACCTTGCCCAGGTCGACGTCAAACGCCGCCACGATCGGCAGCTCCGGGTGGGCACCGCTGAAGTAGTTGAGGATGGCCCGCCCGAGCGAACCCACGCCAACGAGCGCGATACCCTCCGGCGCAGGCGGGTCGAGCACCTGGCCGACCTTCTCGATCAGGCCGGCAACGTCATAGCCCCGGGCCGGGCTGCCGGTGTAGCCGATGGTCATGAGGTCGCGACGGACAACCGCGGGCGTCACGCCTTCCAGGTTGGCGAGTTCATGGGAGTAGATGCGCGCCTTGCCGTCGGCGAGCCACGCCTTCAGGCGGCGCCGGTAAGCGATGAGTCGCTCGACCACGCGTGCCGCGATCACAGGTCACCAACGCCCGCGTCGCCCGTAGCCGCGAGCCGAGACCTAGTCTTTATCGGCGTCAGGGCAATCATGATTCTTGTTCACAATCATCGTGATTTATATCACGCTGTTATAACATAAACGCTGTGAACTATATCACAACATAGCATTAACCGGTCGCAGAGTCAAGTGCCGACGACCTCGCTGGACCCAGCCAAGCGCTCGAATCTGGAAAGTACTCGTTGAAACCCTATTAATTACCAATTATTGCGTTATTATAGGACGTGACACTTATGCAGAAACCTCCCCTCCCGCCGCAGCAAATCGCACACGCCGGCCACCCGGACTACTTCGCCTCGCCATCCAACGGGGCCGCGTCGCCCTTCCCCAGCAGGTAGCGATCAAACCAGGCCAGATCCCACTCGAGCTTTCCCTTCCGGTGGTCCGCAATCGCCAGCCCGTGCCCGGCACCGGGGTACACCAGCAGGATCGTCGGCACCTGCGTGTATTCCTTCAGCCCACGATAGAGCGACCGCGAATGCGCTGCCGGCACGCGCGTGTCTTCTTCGCCGACATGGATGATCGTGGGCGTGGTGACCGCGCCGAGCTTGTACGCCGGCGAAGCCTTCATGTACGCCTCCGCGCGTTCCCACGGCAGGCCGCGCATGTAGTTAATCACGTGCCCGGGCGTGTCTTCCAGTCCCCATTGCATGAACTGGTCGACCACGCCTGCGCCGGTGCTCGCCGCCTTGAACCGCTGCGTGGCGGTGATCAGGCCATTCGTCACGAAACCGCCGTTGCTCCAGCCCATCACGCCGAGTTTGTCCGGGTCGGCGATGCCCTTGGCCACGAGCGCATCGACGCCGGAGAGAATATCCTGCAGCTCGATCTCGTTCTCATGCCCGATCAGTTGCATGAGGAACCTGTCGCCATACCCGACCGAGCCGCGGTAGTTCGGGCTGAGCAGCGCGTAACCCCGCGCTGCGAAGAGTGTGCGACCGTAAATCCAGTACCGCAAGTGGAACCAGGTTGCGTCCGTCGGACCGCCGTGCACCTCGATCACCGTTGGCAACGGCCCCTGCCCGGCCTTGTAGTCCGGCGGCAATTCCAGGATGCCCTCGACCTCCGCCCCGTCGGGCGCCTTCCACGTAAAGAGCGAGATCTGCGGCAGCTTCCAGGTATCGATTTGCGGGTTGACGTTCGTCAACCGCACGCCCGCGGCGTCCGGCTTGCTCGGATCGAGCCAGAACACATCCGGCGTATGTTCCGTGTCGCTCATCAGGTACGCGAGCTGCCTGCTGGCGGCCGCGAACGCGAAGCGATCGACCACCACGTCGCCGGGCGTCAACATGCGCAGGTCACCCTGTCCGCCGTCGCGCACGTTGGCGATGCATTCCACGCGCTTTCGCGCCCGCTGCTGGCCGATGAAGCACAGGTCGGACGTTCCCGGCAGCCAGTGCAGCGGCCCGGCGACATGAATCTCGTCCGGCCGCTTGAGCATGCGCACAGTCACCGTCGCGCCCTTCCACTCGGCCACGAGGATTTCGCCCGGATAGCCATCGAAGTCCACCGTCCAGGCCAGCGCCTGCCCATCGGAAGACCAGGCCAGGTTCTCGAGCCAGCCGTACGGCGAAGGGGCCTGCGCACGGTACAGCGTATCCGGCAGTGTCGTGATTTCACCCGTCTTCACGTCGAAGATGTCAACGCGCGACTGGCCCTCCTTGGTGATGAGCCGGTCGTCGGGCGTGGTGATCATGGCGATCCGGCTCTCGTCGGGTGCGACGTGGAATTCGGTAATGACGCGCAGCGGCGCCACGACCTTTTCCTCGCGCCAGTTTTCGAGATTGAGCTTCCAGATCTCCGTGTACTTCACAGCCCCGTCGCCGAACTTGATGTCGCTGTACTTCTTGCGCAGGGTCTTCCATTCCTGCTCGGCCTCCTCGCCATCCTTCGTGTAGTACAGCGACCGGCCGTCCTGCGCGAGCTGGTACGCGGTAATGCCGCCCTTGACGCGCGTGATCGCGAGCGGCTCGCCGGGGTGCGTGCCAGTGACCCAGACCTGGCGGCTGCCGTCGAGCGGCGGTTGCTTCGCGCCGCGGTTGCGCTTGGTCACGAAATACAGGTGCGCACCGTCGGGGGCCCACTGCGGCGAATCGTCGTTGCCGGGCTCGAAGGTCAAGCGCGTCGGCCGCTGCGTGGCGGTCTCGACGACCCACAGGTCGGTCGAACGCGGCGCATCGTGCTCACCCCAGCGCAGTTCGACGTACGCGACGTACTTGCCATCCGGTGACGGCGCGCAGTCGGTGAGCTGATGCACCGTGAGATAGTCGTCGACGGTGATCTCGTGCGTACGCTGCGGCGGCTGCGCCTGCCCAGCCGCCGTGACGAATGCGAGAATCGCAAGAACGAGACTGCTGTGCCAGGTGCGCCGCATAGGGTGTCTCCTGAATCGGATCGTCAAATGTCCTCCACGGCCCATTTTCGACGCCCAAAGCACGTCCGGCAACCGGGCGTGGGCAGATCGCCCGCCGACCCAGGTCCGCTTGGTGCCTGAGTGTCTTGGTGGTTGGATCAGGTCGCGGCAGCGCCGCGCTGCCGATCGAGCTTCGCCGTCACGTACTTGAAGACCAGCAAGGCGAGCAGGGCGCTGAACCCGATCGCCGCGAAGATGTACCAGATGTAGTGCGCGTGGGCGTACTGCGCCGGCAGGCCGGCTGTGGCCCCGGTGGTGGTGGCGGCCTGCCACTGAGCGTAGACGTCGGGCGGCAGCGTGGCGGGATCCGGGCAAAAGGACTTGAGCAGCCAGCCGGAGATGCCGAACCCGAAGAAGTACGCGAAGAAGCTGGTCAGGTGGCTGTAGCCCATGTACAGGCCCGTCTCGCCGGGCGGCGCCTGACGGGACGCATATTCGAGGAATTTCGGCGAGAGAAAGCACTCGGCCAGACCCTGGATGCCGATGCCCAGGATCACCATGAGTGTGATCGGGTGCATCGCGACGCTGCCCAGGTGGATCGTGTTGCCGGTCAGCGCCTGCACCATCGAGCTGAAGCTGACCGTCAGCGCGGAGACCGTGATCATGGTGAGCGCGATGGCGATCGTATTGACCGCCAGGAAACGCCGCACGAAGTGCGTGATCGGCACGACGCACAGCACGACGACCAGCGGGTTCACATTCGCGAGCCACTCCGGGCTGGCACTGGGGCCGATCAGGCGGATGATGTACTTCGGCATCGTGGCGTAGAGCTGGTGCTGGATCGACCAGAAACCGGCGACGATCAGGATCAGGGCCATGAAGCGGCCATTGCTGAGGACCTTCAGCAGGCCCGCCGCCGCCTGGTGCACAGTCTTGCCGGCCGAACGCTCGGCGACGTTGCGATACGCGACGCAAACGAGGACGAACCCCAGCAGCGCCATCGTGGCGGCGTAGAAGTTGATGTATTCCAGGCCGAGGGTGAGGTGCAGGTCGGTGTTGGGGATCTTGAAGCCGGTGCGCAGCGGCTTGGCGATCGACTTGCCCGTGAACGAGCCAATGTTGACCATCGCGTAGAAGATGGAGAACGCGCGGGCCCGCGTCACTTCGTTCGAGCACTGGGCGACGGTGCCGGTGATGACCGGCTTGATGATCGAGCCGCCGAACATGGCCAAGCCGAGGGCAACAACAGCCAGCAGCTTGCGAATGGGCTCGGCGAAGAGCGGGGCGAACGCGACCGGCGTCGTCGTGGCGGTCGCGGCGGCGGCATCCGTGGGGGCGGGCAGGCCGGCGACGCCCAGCAGCGAGTACCCTGCCGCCAGCAGCGCGAACGCGAGCATCAGAGCGGCCCGGAAGCCGATATGGTCGGCCAGAATGCCGCTGAACGTCGGCAGCAGATACAGCACCGACGCGAACGCGGCGCCGACGTAGCCCGTCCAGACGTCGTCAAACCCGATGCGGTCGGTCAGGTAGAGCGTGAGCGCGATAAACATGCCGTAATAGGCGGCACGTTCAAAGAGCTCGGCGACGTTGGCGAACCAGAAGGTGCGCGGGAAGTGCCAGCTTAGCCTCTCGGTGGGTAGGGGCGCGGCGCTCGAAGAACTCATGCGCACAACTCTCCGGGCCCGCGCCGGACACGGGCGGAAGCATGGTCGCAAACCGGCCGCAGACCGCACGGCCGCGCCCGGTCGCGGCCCGGCGGCGACCGACGCGCAATCCGGTCACGCCGCAGCCCAGGTGTGGCGTCTAGCCGTGCAGCTCGGCGCCCTCGGCCAGCTCGGCCTTGGCCCGCCGGCAATCGAAATAGACGAAGATGCACAAGAGCACGAACAGGATGCCACCCAGCCAGTTCTGCGTGCGGGCCAGGCTCGCCGGATCGGCGCCCGCGTCGACCATGCGACGACTCATGTCGAGGAACGGCATGATTTTGCCGACCGTCTGCTCGGCCGTGCCGACCAGCGTCTTGGTGCCGAGGAGCAGGTCGTCGAGCGCGCTGGTGAAGCTGACGGCGACCTCCATGATCGCGCCGCCCGCGATCAACCCGGACGCCAGCAGAATCCCCTTGTTGCTGCGGGCCTTGGAGAGCCGCTCATCCCGGGTGCTCTTCTTCACCAGCGTGGCCACGAACGCGCCGATCAGGATGGGTACGTTGATGTAGATGGGGAGGTACATGCCCAGACCGAAGGCCAGCGGCGAGATGCCCAGCAACTGCATGCTGAGCGCGATCACCACGCCCACGCCGTACATCAGCCACGGCACCTGTCCCGTGCCGAGGAAGCTTTCGAGGGCGCTCGCCATCATGTTGGCTTGCGGTGCATCCAACTTCGCATCACCGACGTAGCCGGGCTTGTAGGCCAGGACCATGATGGTCGCGCACACGAAGATCGCGGAAACCACCGAGCCGGCGAGCGCGTTCCAGGTGATGCGTTTCGGACTGGCCCCCAGCCAGTAGCCCATCTTGAAGTTCGTGATGAGCCCCCCGGCCATCGAGAGACCCGTGCAGACGACGCCGCCGACCAGCAGCACGGCCAACATGGCCTGGTCGCCCTTGGGGAGTTTGGCGGCCATCAGCAGCACCGCCGTGATGATGATCGTCGTGACGGTCATGCCCGAGATCGGTGTCACGGAGATCATCGCGATGGCCCAGGCGGACACCGTCGTGAACAGGAACGTGATCACCAGCGCGATGACGATGGAGATGAACGTGAGCCACGGGGCGTTGGGAATCCCCTTCAAGGCAACGTTGTAGAAGAAGAAGCCCATCACCACTACCACGATCAGTCCGAGCACGGCCATCACGCCGTAGCTCACATCCTCGTCGGTGCGGTCGGCGACGCCGGCCCCGGCCCGCGACTTCTGTGCCAGGCTGCCCAGGGCTTTCCGC
Source organism: Phycisphaerae bacterium (assembly GCA_017999985.1). NCBI lineage: Bacteria > Pseudomonadati > Planctomycetota > Phycisphaerae > Phycisphaerae bacterium. The sequence continues at coordinate 259,547 of JAGNKU010000004.1, forward strand.
AGGGCGGTGACGATGACGCCGCTCATCTTGAGGATCGAGAGAATGCCCGCCGTGAAGATGCAGCCGATGCCGATGTTCTTGGGGATGTGGTCGAAGATGTCCTTGACGGTCGTGCCGGCGATGGCGGGGTTCAGCAACTGCAACTGCTCCAGATTCAGTGGTGCCAGGAGCGGGATGATGACGAAGCACGACAGCAGCGAGCCGGCGCAGATGATCGACGCGTACCGGACGCCGATGATGAACCCGAGGCCGAGGTAATAGGCCCCGGCGCCCATCGAGAGCACGGCTTTGACCTTGGTGGTCAGATCCGCGAAGAGACCGTCCGCGCCGAAGGCCAGCGCGGAGACCGTCTCGCGCCCCGCGATCTTCAGCTTGACCACGCCGGTGGTGAACTGGTCGCTGAAGAGCTTGAGCGCGGTGGCGGCGAACGTATACAGGGCCGACACGACGAACGAGTAGATCAGAATCCAGGCCTGGGTGGTGCTGCCCGAGGCGCCGGTCACCAGGATCTCGTTCGTCGCCGTGGCCTCGGGAAACGGCAGCTTGCCGTGCATTTCCTTGACGAAGTACCGACGGAACGGGATCAGGAAGAGCGCCCCCAGGATCGCACCCAGGAACGGCACGAGGGCGATCTGGAGGAACAGACTCAGGTTGCCGATGTTCAGGTGCTCGGGCTGGTTCAACTGGAGGATGTAGATGGCTGGCATGGTGAAGCACGTGCCGCCGGCGACGTAGCCCGAGGTGGTACTGATCGAGAGAATGTACATGTTCTCCAGGATGGAGCTGCCCCGGCCACCCGCCTTGGCCAGCAGGCCCGACAGCCCGACCGCCAGGATCGAGATCGGGATGGCGGTCTCGATGCCCTGCCCGGCTTTCAGGGCCAGGAACGTCGCCGCGATCGAGAAGATGACGTTCATGGCCAGGCCGAAGATGAACATGCGTGGCGTCAGCTCCGGCACGGTCACGTTTGGCGGGACCATCGGGACGTAGGTCTCGCCCGGCTTCAGTTCGCGGTAGGCGTTCTCGGGCAGCTTGTTCATGATCTGGGGATTGTCGGACATGCCAGCTCCCTCACTGCTGTTCAACGCGGATCGCGGTGGCCCGCACGCGCGCCGACGGGCGGGCGGTTCGCAGCGGCAAAGTTACCACTGGCGGACCGGCAAGGGAAGGGCGCCCCGGAGAGCCGGGGTCAGGTGCTCGTCGGTGCAGCACCGCGCGGCGTGCTGCCATCCAGCGACCCGCGGATCACCCAGCGTCGCCCCAGCAGCAAACCAATGGGGCTGCTCAGCGCGATCAGGCTGTAGATGAACCACATCGTCCCGGTGTCGTGCGCACCCTCTTCCGGGCAGTAGCGGCCGAGGAAGTACCCAGAATAGAGCCCCGTCGTGAACTTGGCCGCCAACCAGGGCACATTCGCCAGCCCCATGTACTGCGAGACCTTGCCCTCCGGGGCCAGTTCCGCGGCGTATTGCAGGAAGCGCGGCGACCACAGGGCTTCGCCGATCGAGAATAGGACGAGGTACACGATCAGCAGGGGCGTGTGCGGGCCGAGTACCAGCAGAAACGTAGGCAGGGCTGAGACGGCGGATCCCACGATCATCAGCGTGTAGACGTTTACGCGGCGCGTCATGGCCGTGATGATCGGGACGCCGAAAAAGATGATGCCCGGGTTGATCCAGTTGACGATCCACTCCATGCGGTTGGCCACGCCCTCCGGGTAGGCGCGCAGCACGTAGGCCGGCATCGTCAGCCATTGGTGCGCGAACAGCGTTTGCACCGGGAGCAGCATGAAGATGAAGAACACGAAGCGTGCGTTGCTGAATGGGCCTTCGGTGAAGTAGGCCGCCACGCGCTCGAACCAGGGCAGCGCGGCCTCGGCTGCTTTCTGCTCTTCGGATTTCTCCTCGGCAGCTCGCAAGCGCTGGGCTGCGGCGCGCCGCGAGAAGAACAGCACCAGGAACAACAACGCCAACGCCGTGATCGCGGTGCACGCCCAATTCACGGCGTTGATGCCACTGATGTGCCAATCGGCGAAGAACCGCCACAGCGTCGTCGGCTCGACAGTGCCTTGCTCCCGCGCTTCCAGCACATTCTCGACCGGCACGCGAATCGCCGGCGAGATGTACCCAACGATGAAAATCCCGAGGTTCATCAGGGCGTAAATCAGCCCATAGCCCATCGAGCTGGTCTTCTCGTCGGTGTAGTACTTGATGCCGGCATAAGAAACCGGCTGGGCCATACCCTCGCCGATGGCCGTGACGAGCAGCGCCGCGAGCACGAGCGCTACCCCGGCGGCCATCCCGAGGTGCAGCAGCGGCACGGCGCTGTAAGTGACGCGGCCAACGAGGCAGAGTACCACCGCCAGCAGCAGCCCGTAGCGGACGCCCAGTTTCTCCGCCAGGCCGCCCAGGCCAATCATGAAGAGCGTCACGAGGCCGGTGAAGAACGCGATGATCAGGCCGGCGGTCCAGTCGCTGACGCCGATGTCGCGCGGGAGGTACACGTCCATCAGCGTCAGGACGCCAAAGTACCCCATCGACTCGACCATGAAGAAGATGTTGACGACCCAGAACGCGCGCGGCAGGTGCAGCAGATCGGCGAACGCGGCGAAAAAGTCGCGGATGCGACCGGCCAGGCCAGCGGAGGGCGTTGGGGCCGGGGCGAGTCCGTTGTCAGCCATGGGATGTTTCTACCGCGGTCTCGGGTTCGGGCAGTCGGGCAACGTGGGCGGATCCCTACGCGGCCTTGGTCTTGAAGTCCTTGCCGATCCAGCCCTTGGCGAGCAGGAGCAGAATCGGCGACGCAATGGCAATACAGCCGAAGATCAGCCACATCGTTTGTGTGTTCTTCGGACCGACGGCCGGGCAGTAGCGCTCCAGGACCGTGCCCGAATAGAGCAGCGGTACGAGCATCTTGGTGAGAAACCACGGCAGTTGCGCCACGCCCATGTACTGGCCCGTCCGCCCCTCCGGCGCGATCTCGGCGGCGTATTGGAGGAAACGCGGCTGCCACATGGCTTCGCCGATGGTCATGATGACAATGTAACTGAACAGTGCCCACGGCTGGGGGCCGACTGTCAGCAGGAACGCCGGCGCGGCCATGACCAGCGTGCCGATGATCATCATGTTGTAGACTTTGGCTTTCTGCGTCACCGCGGCGATCATCGGCACCAGGATGAAGATCAGGATGGGGTTCGCATTCGCCGCGATCTCGAAGTAGCGCCCGATCCAGCCCTCGTACGCCCGCGAGATGTACGGTGGCAGAATCAGCCAGTTGTACGTGAACAGCGTCTGCACGGGAATCAGTGCGAAGATGAAGAAGAAGAACTTCAAGTTCGCCAGCGGATGGCGCGCGATCCACCTCCGCGCCGGGGGCAAGAGCACTCCTGCCACCGCCCCGAGCAGAACCACGCCGCCAACCCACCAGCGCCAGGGGTCCGGCACGCGCCAGTAGATCGCGCCCAGTACCGCCAGCAACACGAACCACATGTGTACAGGAATACGGTCATTCGCGACCACGACTTCCGTCGTTGCCGCCGGAGCACTCGCCTTGGTCTCGGCCGGTGCTTCGGCCGATTTCAGGCGTGCGGTTTCCTCCTTGGCAGCCGTGATAGCCCGGGCGACGGTCCCCGGCGATAGGATGACAATCGTGAGAATCAGGGCCAGCAGCGTGAAGACTGTGTAGACCCAGTAGACGCCGGTGATGCCCAGCCCGAGCCAGTTGCTGTCGCGCAGCATGAAGGCACCCGACGGGAGAAAACCGCCGAGGTTCATCAGGGCGTACAGCATCGCAAACGCCATACCCGCCGTCTTGGGGGTCGTGAACTGGCGCACGCCGGCGTACGCCGCAGGCTGGTACATGCCGTAGCCGATCACGACCAGCAGGATGCCGCCCATCGTCACCAGTTGCAGCGGTGACCACAGGCCGGCCGGCTTCAGGCCGAAGATCGTGGGCGCGCCGGAAATCAGCACGCGACCGGTCAGCATCAGCAGGAAAGCGGAGATCAGGGCGAAGCGCACCCCCCACTTGTCCGCCACGAAACCCAGGAAGAACATCGCGATGGTGATGCCGGCCGTGAGAACCATCACCATGTGATGCGCATGCACGTCGGGCTCTTCCACGCCCTTGAAGATGAAGTCGGAGAAATGCAGCGACAGGTAGCCGAGCACGCCGAAGTAGACCATGCCCTCGATGAGATACGCGAGGTTGATCCCCCATAGCGCGCGGGGCGCGTTGCACAGGTCGATGAACGGCTGGATGATCTCGTTCAGCCAGCTCTTGCGGGCCTGGCTCCCGTTGCTCTGTTCCGCACTCATGGTGTGAACTCCGTTGGAGACTTCATCGGCGCCGCTCATCCACTCGACCCGCGACACCTATCGGGAATGCCCGCCGCGAGAAGGCGTAGTGGCGACGCGACCGCGTCAAATTGGCCGTAAGGCTAGCTGCCGCGCCCGGCAGCGACAAGCCCGCAGGCCCGTTTTTCCCCGCTCCGCCGACCTGCGTACGGGCTGGATCTCGCCCCGGCGGCTCACCTTGTCACCTGCTCATCTTGTCACGGCGCGCTAGCGCCCCGTGCTCAGCAGCGTCACGAACGGGTTGATGTCGCCGAAGTTGAAGCTGCCGTCACCGTTGATGTCGCGGTTCGCCAGGGGGCAGTTCGGGTACATCTGCGCGTACGTCGCCGGGTTGCTCAGCGCCAGCACGAACGGGTTGATGTCGCCGAAGCCGACGTGGCCATCGCAGTTCACGTCGCCGACCAGCACCAGGTGGAACGCGACGTACTCCGCCGCATCGACGTTTCCGTCCGCATTCACCGACGCCGGGATCTGCGCGCTGGACACGAGTGTCCCGCCGTTTGCCGTCGCGTACGGGGCGAACGCAAGGTACACCACGCTGGGCAGCGACCCCAGTTCCTGCGCCAGGTCGAGCGTGCCTTCCAACCACCCCGACCCGCCACCCGTCGCCGAGTGGTTCTCCCCGCTCACATCGAACCAGCCCGACCAGCCGTTGTCATTCTCGTTCCCGAGATACGCCGACCAGTCCGCGACCTGCCCGGCCTTCGCCCACGGCGCCGCCCGCAGCGCCCCCGGCGTCCCAGCCACGAAGATGAAATGGTCGTTGCCCTCGCCGGCGTCCGTCGCGGCGACGTAGAGCGTGGTGCCGATCACACCCGCATACAACACGAGCGTGCCGTTCTGGGCCGCCAGTGTGGCACCCGCGTCGAGTTGGCCATCCATGACCCATTCATCCTGCGGCACCCCGCCCTCGACAACAAAGTGCCAATCGGCCCCGCCGTTGTTGTCCCACGTGCCCGCCCCGTTGTTGAACACCATGTCGAGCTGCGTCGCGCTCAACTGCACCGGCACCGTGATCACCCACACGGAGTCGGACACGTTCCAGGTCATCGCCGGATCGGGCGAAATGATCGGGTTCCAGCCGTTGAAGCCGTAGTGCAGGTAGACTTGCGGCGCACTCACCAGCGGCCGACCCGCCGGGTTGTACGTGATGGTCACATTCTGCCCCGCCTGCGCCGGGTCCGGCGAAATGGTCACGACGTCGCCGCCACCACCCCCGCCGCCCGTGCCGACGTACACGTGCTGGATCGGCGACTTCTGCACGTTGCCCTGCCCATCCGTCGCCTCCACGTAGTAGTCGATCAGCACGTTCGTCTGCCCGGCCACGGTCGCCGCGTAGCGCCCCGCCCGATACGTCGCCATCAGCACGCCATTCTGCGGCGGCGGCAACTGCGTCGCGGTCATCGCCACACTCGTCCAGGCGCCAACCTCGGACCCGCCCGCGTAGGTCTCGTTCTGAATGGAGCTGAGCGGATTCACGCCGTCTGCATCGACACGCCACTCTAGCGTTACGCTCGTCAGCCCGCTCACGTCGTACGCCAGCGTCCAGACCTCAAAGTCCGACGCTTCCGGCAATGTACTCCACTCGTATCCGCCTGGGTTGTACGGGTTCCGCTGCGGCAGGAAGACGGTCGGCGGCGTGTAGTCCGGCTGACCCGCGATTACCGCGTCGGCGTACACGACGGCCTGGTTGCAGCCGCGCGTCACGTTGCTGTCCCAGATCTCCGTGCCGTCCCAGTACCAGTAGTCGCTCGCCTCGGAGACCAGCAGCCAGTGCCACGCCCTTTCCGTGTTGGTCCCCGTGCCGGTCATGATGTTTTGCATGCTCGCCGCCGGCGCCAGGGCCTCCGCCGTGAACACGCGGTTCTTCGCCGCCGTCAGCACCGCCCAACTGTTCTGGTCCGGGCTCCAGCCGCCGGAATCCGGATCGGCCAGCCATTTCTTGAACTCGGGGTCGCCGTTGTCCGCGCCCGACCACGAGCCGTCCTCGACGTGAATCACGTCGCCCGCGGCCGGCGGGAAGCGATCCAGGTAATCCTCGACGGTGGACACGTCGTAATCCGGATCGCCGCTGACCCAGTTGACCATCTGCTGGAAGTTGTAGTGGTAGTACGAATCCGACCCGCCACCGTAGTTGTCGCCGTCATGATGCAGCACGACAAACATCGGATGGGCGGCGTCGGTGTTGTACTGGATGTACTGGTCCATCACGACGTCGTACAGGAACGCCCCGTAGCCGCCGCGCCCGTCCTCGTTACCTTCGTAGCGCGCTGCCGGCACGGCGATCATCTGCGTGATCGCGCCGGTGTCCGGATTGACGTACTGAACATAGTGCGGCTGGTAGCCGAACGGGGCACTGACCTGGCTGGGTGCCCAGAGATTATTGAGCTGAACCCAGGCACCGCCGTTGGCCGCGGGGTCCGGGTTGACCTGGTCCGCGGCGTTCGGTGCAAACAAGCCGGACTGGTTCGTGTGCGGGTAGTTCAGGCAGGCGCGGTCAAAGTGGATGTTGTCCACGAGCACCCAGTCGATCCCCTCGGCGACGAGCGCGGGGATGATCCGCTCGGAGAATGCCGTCTCGGCCGGGAAGATGCCGCGCGAGTACGTCGGTCCGCCGATCCACGTCTGCCCGTATACGTGCTTGTGGAGCCGGATCTGCATGCGGATGTCCTGCTCGTCGAGCAGTGGCATCAGCGGGTGGTGATAGCCGAACGCCACCAGGTCCAGCCGCGGGTTTCCGAGCGTCGTCGTCCAGCTCACGCCCTGGTCGTAGCCCGCGTCCCAGTTGTTCCACATGCCGCCGTTGACGCCGCCGGCCGCGAGCGCGTTGAGGTTCTCGATGAGTGACCCGGTGAAGCTGATCTGTGCGCCGAGGTGCGGCTGGGACAACCCGGCTTGGATGGCGTCGCGCGGCCAGGTGGTGTACGGGCCGAAACGCTGGTTGTGCACATCGACGACGCTGAACGAGAAGCGGCCGTTCGCGTCGGTCACGATCGGTGACTCGTAGGGGTAGTAGATCGGCTGATGCATGTGCCAGAGAAAGCCGACGTGTATCGGCTGCGGCTGCGCCTCCGCGCGGCCGAAGCCGCCGGCCAGCGCCAGTACGACGAGGACGATCAAAGAACGTGCGTTCATGGGTTTTCCCATCCTTCAGCTTCGCGCCGCGCGGGTCGACGGCGCGGGCGCATGTGCCGCTCCGACGACCGAATCCCCCGCCGGCAATCTCCATCCAGCATAGCAACCGCCCCGTCCCGGACCAAGGCCAGCGCGCCCTTGCCGCCCGGGCGCCGGTGACACTTCGCGTACGTTCGGACGCGCGGGGCGGCGCAACCGGGTATCATGCTCCGCGTCTGATGCCGTCGGCTGAGGTCACATGGCCATGCAGTTGCCCAACACGCCCCCGCTGAACAGGCTCGAACGCGCCCTCGCCACCCGGTGCGGGTGGGTTTGCCTCGCCATCGTCGTGGTCTCCGCGGCGTTGCGGATCGCCTACTTCGCCGAGCTCAGCGCCGGGCCCTGCCTCTGGCAGCATCGCGCCCGCGAAACGGACATGGCGTTCTTCGACGAGTGGGGGCGGTTGATCGCCGACGGCGACTGGCTGACGGACCGCAGCCTGCATCCGGACCACATCTGGTACCGGCAAATTGCAGAGGCCTACTTTCAAGCCTATCCAGACCGGCGGGCCGCCTGGGAACGTGCCCCCGACGGCACGGTCCGGGACCCAGCGGAGGCTCTGTGGGACCATTGGTACGACGGCAAATGCTTCCACCAGGAGCCGCTCTATCCGTATCTCATCGCCGCGACGTACCGGGTGTTCGGCCCCGATGTGCGCTGGGTGTTTGCGTGGCAGATGGCGCTGGGGGTGTGCACCAACTTGCTGATCTACCTCACCGCCCGGCGGTACTTCGGCGAGCTGGCCGCCGTCGTGGCTGTTACGCTGGCTGTCTTCTGCGGGCCATTGTTATTTTTCGACCTCGTTCTGCTGCGCACCACGCCGACCGTGTTCGCCGCGCTCGCCCTAGTCTATCTGACCGGCACCGTCCTGGCGCGCGACCGCTGGCCGTGGTGGCTGCTGCTGGGACTGTGCGGCGGCACGACCCTGCTGCTGCAGTCCAGCTTCGTGCTCTTCGGATGCGCGGTGCTCGGCGCGCTGGTCTGGCGACGTCGACGTCAACCGATCCTGCTTGCGCGGCACGTCGGCGCGCTGGTGCTCGGCGCCGTGCTGGCGCTCGCGCCGGCGATCGCGCGCAACGTCGCCGTCGGCGTGCGGTCGCTGGCGCTGTCCAGTGTCGCGCCAATCGTCTTCGTCGCGGGCAACCTTGCTGACTCCGACCCCATGTACGGCTTTCAAGTCAACGCCGCCCGGGCCGCACGGATCATGGCCGTTACCGATGGCCGCTTCGGCGCCACCGTGCGGACCACGCTGCGCACGCACACGAGCGGCCTGAGCTACGTCCGCCAACTGCTCGGGAAGCTCTACGCCGCGGGGCACTGGTACGAACAGCCCAATAACGCCAATTTCTATTACTACCGCCTGCACGCGATGACGCTACGACTGACCGTCGTGACGTTTGCCGGTGTTGTCGGGCTGGGCGTGGTCGGGGCCGTCCTCCTGCTGCTGCAGCGGCGCGCGGCGTGGCCGTTGCTGGCGATGCTGCTGACCACCCTGGTGCCCATGCTGCTGTTCTACGTCCTGGCGCGCTTCCGGACGCCACTACTCGCGACCCTGCTCCCCCTGGCCGGCTACACCGCGGTGCGCGCCGCCGACTGGCTGCTGCAGCGCCGCTTCGGCCACGCCGCGGCGGTGCTGGCCGGCGTTGCCGCCCTGTCGTTCGTCAGCCTGCAGCCCCTGCCGCCGGGTAAGCCGCTCATCACGGCCTTCGACTACAACGCCCCGTACGCCGCCTACTACGGCCCGCTCGAACAGCGCGCCCGCGACGCCGGCGACTGGCAGCAGGCCGCCGACATCCTGCGATCCTCCTTGCGCTACGAGCCGCCAGAAGTCCGCGCCTTCGGCCCGGCACGCCGCGCCGCGGACGAGCATGAAATGGAACTCGTTCGGCTCTATATGGCGGTGTATCAACGGCTGGCCGACGACCTCGCGCATGCCGGCCAGCCCGCCGCCGCCGCGGTGGCCGAGGAGCGCGCCCGTGCCTTGGCGGCTGCCGCGCAGTGACGACGGACGCGCGCCGTCGTATACTGCATCTTCCTGAACCGTATGTCCGACAGTCTCGGAGGCACCACATGGATCGACGCACGTTCCTGGCCAGCAGCGCCGTCGCCGGCGCCGCGGCGGCTTTGAAGCTCGGGCCTTCCGCATCCGCCCAGGACGCGGCCGCGAAACCTGCAGGCCAGCACAAGTTCCACCTGAAATACGCGCCGCACTTCGGCCAGTTCCGCCAGCATGCCGGCGAGGATTTGCTCGACCAGCTCAAGTTCATCGCCGAGCAGGGCTTCACCGCCCTCGAAGACAACGGCATGATGGGCCGGCCCGTCGAAGACCAGGAAAAGATCGGCCGCGAGATGAACCGGCTGGGCCTGACGATGGGCGCGTTCGTGGCCTACGCCGAGTTCAATGAGCCCACGCTCGTCCACGATGATGCGGAGGCGCGCGCGAAGCTGATCGCCGGGGTGAAGTCCGCGATCGAGACGGCCAAACGCGTGAACGGCCAGTGGTGCATCGTCGTCCCCGGCTGCGTCGAGCCGCGCCTCGGCTGGGACTACCAGACCGCCAACCTGGTCGAGCACCTGAAGGCGGCGGCCGACATCTGCGCCGCGGCGGGCCTGACGATCATCATCGAGCCGCTTAATTTCCGCGACCATCCGCGCCTCTTCGTCAGCAAGATCGGCCAGGCCTACCAGATCTGCCGCGCGGTCAACAGCCCGGCGTGCAAGATCCTAAACGACATCTACCACCAACAGATCACCGAGGGCGATCTCATCCCCAACATCGATCGCGCCTGGAGCGAGATCGCCTACTTCCATCTCGGCGACAACCCGGGCCGCAAGCAACCCGGCACCGGCGAGATCAACTTCCGCGGCCTGTTCAAGCATATTCACGCCAAGGGTTACCAAGGCGTGCTTGGCATGGAGCACGGCCAGTCGCCCGATGGCAAGGCCGGCGAGCAGGCGGTCATCGACGCCTATGTCGCATGTGACCAGTTCTAGGACCCCGGACCGCGCCCCGCGTCGGCCCCGCAGCCAGGAGAAGCCAGCATGGAAATCGAACCCAGCCACGATGTGAACGAGCCCGCCACCCCCGCCGAGACGCCCGACACCTCGCCGCTCTCGCGCCGGGCCTTTCTGAAATCATCCGCCATCGCCGCCGCCACCACGTTCGTAGCGGGCTGCGCCACCGGGCAGCGCCGCGGCGAAGCGCCGGCGATCCTGCCGTCCGGCGGCGTACCCGACCGCATCCGCGTCGGTGTCATCGGTTGCGGCGGACGCGGCACCGGCGCCGCCCTGGATTGCGTGCACTCGTCACCGAACGTCGAGATTGTCGCCCTGGGCGACCTCTTCCAGGACCGCATCGATGAGTGCTGTGCCCGGCTGACGCAGATCGGCGACAAGCTGAAGGTCAACGAGGACACGTGCTTCACGGGCTTCGACAACTACCTCGGCGTGCTGTCGTGCGACATCAACATGGTGATCCTGGCGACGCCGCCCGGCTTCCGGCCCATGCACCTGCGGGCCGCGATCGAGGCGGGCAAGCACGTTTTCATGGAGAAGCCCGTCGCGGTCGACCCCGTCGGCGTGCGTTCCATCATTGCCTCGTCCGAGCTGGCGCTGTGCAAGGGCCTCGCGATCGTCTGCGGTACACAGCGACGCCACGAGCCGTGCTACCTCGAGACGATGCGGCGCATCCATGACGGCGCGATCGGCGAGATCGTCGGCGGCCAGTGCTACTGGAACCAGGGCGACCTGTGGGTGAAGCCGCAGCAGCCGGAGTGGTCCGACATGGAGTGGCAGTGCCGCAACTGGCTGTATTTCACGTGGCTGTCCGGCGACCACATCGTCGAGCAACACGTCCACAACCTGGACGTCATGAACTGGGCCATGAAGTCCCCGCCGGTCAAGTGCATGGGCATGGGCGGCCGGCAGGTCCGCACCGGACCGGAATACGGCAACATCTTCGACCACTTCGCGGTCGAGTACGAATACCCGGGCGGCGTGCGCGTGTTGAGCATGTGCCGGCAGATCGGCGGGAACTCCGACCGTGTGTCCGAGCATCTGGTCGGCACGAAGGGCACTTGTGATCCGGGCGGCACGATCATCACCAAGCGCGAGTGGAAGTTCGAAGCGCCAGGCGACCCGGTGAATCCGTACGTCCAGGAGCACAAGGACCTGATCGCCAGCATCCGCAAGGGCCGACCGCTGAACGAGGGCCGGCGCATCGCGGAAAGCACGCTGACGGCGATCATGGGTCGGATGTCGGCGTACACCGGCCGCGAGCTGTCGTGGGACTGGGTGATGAACGCGTCGCAGCTCGACCTCATGCCGCCGGAGCTGCGCATGGGCGCGCTGGCGGTCGAGCCCGTCGCGGTGCCGGGACAGACGAAGCTCGTGTAGATCGAGCGGATGGGGTGCCACTGCTCCTGAGCAGCGCTGGTGTGCGCTGCGCGGGGCCGGCGCTGCCGCTTCGGGTTCTGATGACGCCCGCGGGGCGGCAGTCACTTGGCTGGCGGTCGACCGGTGAGGAACGCCTCGCGCAGCGCGGCGCGGCGGCGGTCGCTGTCAGGTAGCGCGTGCCATCCGCGACGCGCGGCGAGAATGCGCTCGACCATCTGGGCGTCATACGCCGGCACGATGCCCTGCAAGTATGGGGCGAGGTCTTCGGGGGCGGCGAGCTGCAGGTACGCCGCCACGTAGTTGGTTCGCGGCGCGGAGGGGTTGTCGCCGATCCGCTCCCAGTTGATGCCGTCGTCGCGCGCCGCGGTGAAAGCGCGGCGGAACAAGGCCCAGCCGAACTGGTCCTTCAGCCGGACGAACATGCGATCGAGCGGGGCAGTCAGTTGCCGGGCGTGCTCGATGGCGACATCGGGCCGGAGGTCGTACTCAATCTGCACGGCCGTCATCTTTGGAAATGGGCTGATGTGGTTCGCCCACCAGTCGACCGGCCAGCCGTGGCTGACGAGCTGGGCCAGCACGAGGTTGCACATCTCATGCGTGATGATGGCGACGGCCCACCAGCCGCGAATGCCGTGCTCCGTGCCGGTGAACGCGTCGAACGAGACGCCGATGCCGGGCTGCGGCGTGTTCGTGATGGCGTGCACCTCGGCGATGTCGGCCGTTGCGAAGCCGCCGCCGGATTTCGGCCAGATATAGAGGGCATAGGTGGAGGCCGCGGGGGTCAAGCCCCAGGCGGCGACCAGCCGGTCGAAAGCACGGTCGGCGTAGTCGTAGAGGGCCTGGTAGTCGGCCTCGTGCGCGCGGAACTGGTCTTCCTGAGCGTACCAGACCCAATGCCGTCCGGTGTGGATCCTGATGACCTTGGGTTCATCCGCCGCGGAGCGTGCGGCGGCAGCACAGAGGAGCGGAGTCGCGAGCGCGGCGCGCAGGACAACACGCGGGGTCAACATCGGTATCGATCTCCGGCATAAGCGAGGTGCGCGGGATTGGGTGGACGCCCAATCCCGCGCAAGGGTGGAGGATCAAGTTCGGTCGCGCGTCACGGGCTGTAGACGCCCGGCTTGTTGTAGTTCTTCTGCAGGAAACCCATCGTGATGCCGTAGCCGTCGGCGTCCGTATAGCGTCCTACCGTCACGTGCTTGTCGGCGACCTCGAGCCACATGTGCCAGGCCGTGAAACGCTCATAGTTGGGAGGCGGTGAGCCGCCGCGACGGAACCAGCGCATCTCCACATGGCCGTCGAGGAAGCCCAGGTGGCCCTTGCCCTTGTGACGGCTGGTGATGCCATCGACGTTGGACCAGCCGCTGTCGCGGACCGACTCCAGATGGTACTTCACGTCCTCTTCGACCACGATCGGGACCATGAGGGTGTCGGTCGCCGTGCGCCAATTGGCGGGCCGGCAGCGTTCGTTGGGACGCGGATTCTGAATGAGGCAGCGCTTCGGCAGGTCGATGGGCGCGCCCGTGAGGATCATCGGCGAAGTGTAGCTGTACCGTTTCACCGGCGTGGAGCCGTCCTGTGGGAAGCGCTCGTGGTCCGGGCAAAAGTACGACTTGGGTTGCTGCCCCATGTAGGGGAAGATGGTGCCCTTCTCAGGCGTGCAGTCCATGTTGTACCAGAGCTGCTCGTCGGTGAGTCCCGGCCCCTCCGCGTTCGCCGGCCCCAGCCAGTCGGCCAAGCGATCGAAGGCGTTGCCGGGGAGCAGGTCCATGTAGTCGTTAGCGTACCGGACGAACGCCATCGAGAGCTGTCGCATGTTGTTGCGGCACATCACCTGGCGGGCCCGGCCCTTCGCGGCTCCCAACGTGGGCAGCAGGATGGACATCAGCAGGGCGATGATCGCCACCACCACGAGCAATTCGATGAGGGTGAACGCCAAGCCCCGTCGCGTTGTTGTGGTTCTCGGCACCACGTTGACACTCCTTCTCGACCGGTCCCGATTCCGGCATTCCGCCGGATGATTATACCTCGCGCACCGTTCGCCCGAGAGCAGGCCGGCGCGTCGGCGACCTGCTCTCGGGAGCTCCGACTCGCCTGCCCGGAGTTTACGGGCAGATGATCGGCAGCGGGTTCGTGCTGAGCAGCGTCACGAAGGCGTTGATATCGCCAAAGGACGGATACGCAGCGTCACCGTTGATGTCGCCGTTCTCCGGGTTGCAGCCGGCGTACGTCGTCGTCCAGACGCTGTAGTTGGACAGGTACAGCACGAACGGGTTGATGTCCGCGAAGCTGACCTGGCCGTCGCAGTTCAGGTCACCGACGCAACTGCAGGGGTTCGGATCGCAGGACACGCCGTCGCCCTTGTAGGTGCCGCCACCCGCCACGCACTCCGCCTGCGGCAAGATGATGCAAACGCCGTCGACGCAACAGGCGCCGGCACACGGTGTGTGCGTGACCTCGAGCTGGAATTCGCCTGTCGAGCCGCTCCAGCCGGCGATGCGGATGTAGTACGACGCGCCGTTCGTGACGTTGATGGTAACCACGGACGGGCCGCCGCCCCAGCCGCAGCCGTCGTCGTCACAAGCCAGCTCCGCCCCGCCGCAGCTCGCGTAGACCGCGATCGACGAATCGAACCAGTTGCCCTGGCACAGGCCGAAGGTTGCGCTGCCGTCGCAGGGCGCCCGCCACTTGTACCACACGTCGTTCCAGTCACCGTCGCCGCCGCCCGCACACGACGAGATGTCGGTGCCGGTGGCGAAGTGGTTGCGACCGTAAATGGGGGTGTTGGACAGGACGTAACCGGCGTCGGCGCACTCGTCCTGCGGGCAGGGGTTGGTCTCGCAGGTAGTGTTGTCGCCCTGGTAGAGGCCGCCCTGCGTAATGCACCAGGCCGGCCCCAGCGTGGGCGACATCTGGCAGACGTCGTCGAGGCAGCAGACGCCGGGCTGCGCACACGGATTCGGGTCGCAACTCGGGGCACCGTCAAACGTGCCGTTGGCCGCCACGCACTCCGCCGGCGTCATGAGGCTGCACGTGCCGTCGAGCATGCAGCAGGCACCGGCGACGCAGGGATTCGGGGTGCAGTCGGTCCCACCGCCGAGGAACAAGCCGCCCTGCGCTGCGCACTGGGCCGGCAGCAGCACCGCGCAGGTCTCGTCCGTGAAGCAGCAGGCGCCGGCGGCATCGATCTCAACGAGGGCGTACTCGCCGCCGAGCCACCAGTGGCCTTCATCCGGAAGGTTGTTCCACGTGCCATCGGTAACCATCTGGGCATACAGCTCCGTGTCGAGCAAGTTCGGCTCGCCGCCCGCCCAGTTGCGGTAGCCGGCGATCTGGCCGGACGACCAGACCCAGATATTGCTGTTGGGGGCGGTCTCGTAGAGGCCAATCCAGGCCCAACGCACGTCGCCATACACACACGCCAGCACGTTGTCGCGGACCCACGTGTTCTCGGCGTCGTCATTGATCGTCGCGAGGTGGCCACCCATGGCGACTGCCCGCGCTTCGGCGCCGCTCCAGGAATCCTTCGTGATCAGGTAGTACTGCGAGCCGTTGGCCGGGTTGACGACCGGGCCGCACACGATGCCCGGCGGGTTCGTGATCGTCATGCGGAAGCCGCCCGTAGCACCGGCATTGCCGGCGACGCGGACGCGGTAGTGCGTGCCGGCGACGACGTTGAAGTCGACCTGCGAAATCTGCCCGCAGAAGTCGTTGTTGCAGGCCAGCTCGGCGCCGCCGCAGGCACTGTAGACCGCGATCGTCGTGTCGAACAGGTGATCGCTCAGGTCGCAGCACAGGCTGATGCGCGTGGCGCCGGTCCGGCTGGCAACGTAGTCGAACCACACGTCCCTGGTGTCACCCACGCCGCAGCTCGATGTGCTGGTGCCGGTCGCGCCGTCCGAGTCGCCATAGAACTGGCCTTCAGTGAGCGCGAGCGCGGCCGCGCACTCATCGTTGGCCGGCGGAGTCGGGATTTCAACGACGCCGTAGTGATACATGGCATCGTTGTTCACGTCGTTCCAGCCGCCGCCGTCCTGCATTTCGCAGTAGTGTTCGGTGCCGCCGGCGTTGTTGGGCTCGCCGCCGTTCCAGTTGGTGAAGAAGGCATGCTGGTTGTTGATCCACTTCCAGTTGCCCTCCTCAGCCTGATCGGTGAAGCCGATCCAACTGGTGCGGGCCATGCCGCCGACCCGCACGACGTTCTGCAGGACCCAGTTCTGCTCGTCGCCGTCATTGAGGGTCACGAGGTGCCCGCCCAGTTCGATCGCGCGGGCCTCAGCCTCGGTCCAAGTGTACGGGTTCAGCAGGTAGTACGTATGCCCGTTGGCCGGGTTGACCACCGGGCCGTACAGGATGTCCGCGGGATTGGTGATGGTCAGGGTGAAGCTGCCGGCCGCCCCGCCGTTGCCGGCGATGCGGAGCAGGTAGGTCATGCCCGCGACGACGTCGAAGTCCAACTGGGATTGCAGATCGCAGTAGTCGTCGTTGCAGGCGAGCTCGGTACCGTCACAGGCATCAAAGAGGCTGAGTGTAGTATCGAAGCCGCTGCCGCACAGGCTGGCCCGGGCCGTGCCGGTGCGCGTCGCCTGGTAGAGATACCAGACGTCGTTGTAGTCATCCCAGAAGCCGCAGGAACTGTAGATGTATCCGGTCGCGCCGCCGCTGGTGCCCTGGAAGATGCCTTCGCTGACGAGCGTCGCGTTCTCGCACTCGTCATTGCCCGGCGCCGCGCCGCCGCCGACGCTCACGGCGTAGATGCCGAAGCTGTTGGCATTGGACGGGTTGCGGAAGGTGATCGACGACAGGTGCTTGCCCGTAAGGTCGCCCAGCCCATCGATGTACATCTGGGCCACGGTGAGGACCACCTCGGCCACATTCAGCGTGGACACCGTGGGGGCCGGGTTGTCGACCCAGTACACGGAACTGTACTGGCCGAGCCGAGAGAGCGACGCAATGCCGCCGTAGGGCCACACGGGACTCGGGATCGAGTTGCTGGCGTACCAGTCGTTCTGCCCGCCGAACCAGTCGGGACCGGTGACGTCCACGGTGATCGAAGGGTTGTCCGTGAAGCCGAGGACGATCTGAAAAGCACCGCCGCCGTTCGTGATGTTATAAAGCACACCAATCTGGAAATCGGCCGCCAGCGCGATCGCGGGGCTGATCGTGGTGGTCTGCGGCCCGGTGAGATCCGGGTTCGGCAGCCACGTGGGCTGGATGCCGACGTTGTCGCCGTCGGGGGCCGCGTCGAAAGCCCAGTTGCCGTTATCGACGAGGTTGCGATTGCCCAGCATGACGATGTCGACGACGTGGCCGGTGGGGACCACGGTGTAGGTCAGGCCGGTGGCGCCGACGAGGGGCTGGGCGTCGATGGCGCCGGACTGGCCGTCGACGCGCAGGGCGCGGTCCGAAAGCGAGCGGAAGCCGTTGGGGACGTCGGCGACACCCGGGTCGCCGGGCCAGCCGCCGCTCCATTCGTCCGCATGGATCATGCCGTTGAAGTTGTAATTCAGTGGGATGGGCTGGGCGGAGGCCGCCACGGTACCTGCGACGAGCAGCGCCGTGGACAGCGCCAGGGCCCATTTTACGTTTCGTCGAAACATGCCTGTCTCCTTGCTCCGATGCAACCTGTACTAGAGATGAAGCTGCCAGTGGTCCCCCGCGGGGACCGCGTCATTGCCAAGCAGCGGTCGCAGCGCGCGCCGCCGGAGCGCGTGGGACGCAGCCCAGGCGGTACGCACGGGCGAGCGCGGGGTGGCGGTGCGCAGGTCGGGCCCGCCGGCCGCGGAGGGCCGGCCTACTGGAACCGCGCCCCGGCCACGCAGGCACACGGCGACAGGCCGTGCAGCGGTGGGCCAAGGTCGGGGTTCCGGTACCCGCATGCTAATCTCTTTCCTTCCGCCGGCGGGCCTCAGGCGCCCGCTTCTGGACGCGCTACCGCACCATCCGGCCGCCGGGCAGTCGACGTGTCGTAGACCGCGGGCGGAGCAGCCGATGGCTTTTTGCAGTATGCTGCGCGCGGCCGGTCGAGGCAACCGTGAGGGGCGGGAATGTTACAGCAGTGCAATAAATGCCACACACCTACCGTAATCGGGTGCGGATTTTGCGTGCATCCGCCCGCTCCGCGGCGTTAGGTGAAGGCTTGCGGGTGCAACGCGGCGGCGGCCCTACAGGCCCTTCAGGCGGTATTCGGTGGGGGTGACTTTGGTGACCCGGCGGAATACGCGGCAGAAGTAGGCGACGTCCTGATAGCCGCAGTGGGCGGCGATCTCCTTCAGCGAACTGCCGTATTCCTTCAGCATGAATTTGGCCCGGTCGATGCGGACGAGCGTGACGTAATCGTTGAAGCGCAGGCAGCCCTCCCGCCGGAAGATGCGCGAGACGTGGTTGGGGGACAGGCCGAGGCTGTGGGCCACCGACTCGCGGGTGAGCGCGTTCTGGAAATTCTCCTGCACGTAGAGGCACAATGTCTCATAAGTCCGCGCTGCCTTGCGGGGGTGGGGCGCGGCCGGGCTGCGCAGCGCCTGCAGGCACGCGTGCAGGAGGGACTCGGCCAGCAGGCGGTCCAGCGGGGCCGGCCGCGGCTGCGGCGCGATGGTGGTGAGGGCGTTGAGAATGCTCTGGGTCACGCCCCCGGGCGGGCCGAGCGTGGCCTTCAGCGCGGCCCGCGGCTCGGCGGTGCGCCCGTCGTGGTCGACCAGACTGACGCCGACCTGTTTCTTGCCGAACAGGAGGGTCAGCACGGACACCGCCGTGGACCAGTCGGGCTTGTTCCAGCAGTTGGCGCCGGCGAAGACGGCCTGGCCGCGCATCAGCGTGATGTGGGCCGGGCCGGCGTCGCGGGCGATCTCCATCGGGTGTTTGCCGGACAGCGGGACCGACAGGCGCGGAAAGCTCGTGACGTAGGCGAGCGGGGGCGGCGCGACGGTGGCGCGCGCGAAGTGCACCTGGCGGATGTGCGTGCGGCGCAGGAAGCTCTCCAACTCGTGAACGATCGTACGGCGGGCCGTGGCCGGCGGCATCACCATGCGCGTGCTCCCGGTGGGCAGAGTATGTTACAATAGTGCAAGAAATGTCACACGTCTACTGTTTCTTCGTGCTGGAGCGGGTGTCATACTACAAGAGGAGTCCCCGTCGCCGGGGATCATGGTGCCAGCGTGACTGAATCCCTGCAGAAGCTGCGGCAGTACCTGCTCACGGGGGTGTCGTACGTCATCCCCTGCATCGCGTGCGGCGGCATCCTGATCGCGGCCGCGATCGCCTTTGCGCCGCTGACCCCCGAGGTGGGGCCGCAGCCCGAGAAGGTGCCGATCCTGCAGCTCATGCTCCAGATCGGCGTGACGGCGTTCAAGCTGGCGCTGCCGATCCTGGCGGGCTACATCAGCTACGCCATCGCCGGCAAGCCGGGCCTGGTGCCCGGCTTCATCGGCGGCTATCTGGCGGGCGAAGTCAACGCCGGATTCCTCGGCGCGCTCGTGATCGGGCTGCTCGCCGGCTGGATCGTGAACCTCATCAAGACCGTGCCGGTGCCGAAGTACATCAAGCCGATCATGCCGATTCTGATCATTCCGATCGTGTCGTCCGGGATCGTCGGGCTGCTGATGCTGAAGGTGATCGGGATTCCGATTGCGAACCTGATGGAGCTGCTGGCAGACTGGCTGCGGACGATGAGCACCGGCAATGCGGCGCTGCTCGCGATCATCCTGGGAGGCATGATCGCGTTCGACATGGGTGGGCCGGTCAACAAAGCGGCGTTCTTCTTCGGGGCGGCGATGATCAAGGAAGGTCAGTACGCGGTGATGGGCGCGTGCGCCGCGGCGATCTGCACCCCGCCGCTGGGCCTGGGCCTGGCCACGCTGATACGCCGCAAGCTCTGGAGCGACGAGGAGAAGGAGGGCGGCATCGCCGCGCTGGCGATGGGAATGATCGGTATCACCGAGGGAGCAATCCCGTTCGCGGCGGCGGATCCGCTGCGCGTGATCCCCTGCATCATGCTGGGCTCGATGGTCGCCGCGGTGATCGCGATGATCGGCGGCGTGGGCGATCACGCGCCGCACGGCGGGCCGATCGTTCTGCCGGTCGTCGATAATCGCATCGCATACGTCTTCGCCATTGTGGTGGGCACGCTGGTCACCGCGCTTGCGATCATCCTGCTGAAGACTGTGACGCAACGGCGTGCTCCTGAGAAGGCCGAGGTGTCCGCATGAAAATCGTTGCCGTAACCGCATGCCCGACGGGCATCGCCCACACGTACATGGCTGCCGAGCAACTGGAGAAGACCGCCAAGACGCTGGGCCACCAGATCAAGGTGGAGACGCAGGGCGCGATGGGCATCGAGAACGAGCTGTCGGCCAAGGACATCCGCGAGGCGGACATCGCGATCTTCGCCGTCGATATCGACGTGGAGCAGCGCGAGCGCTTCAACGGCAAGCGGATCGTGCAGGTGCCGGTGCAGGACGCCATCAAGAACCCGAAGGCGGTCCTGGCGAAGACGCTGGGTTGACGGGGCCGGCCCAGGGGCGAACCAGTGGCTGCACGTCAGCCACGCGAGCTATGGTGCACGAGTACGTATTCGAGTGCCCGCTACCCAACGGGCTGCATGCCCGGCCGGCGAGCCAACTGGCCGACGTGGCGTCGCGCTTCGTCGCGGAAATCACGCTGACGAACGAGCGCACCGGGACCAGCGCCAACGCCAAGAGCGTGCTGGCGATGGTCGCGACGGACGTGAAGCGCGGCGACGGGTGTCGCGTGCGCATCGCGGGCGCGGACGCCGAACCGGCGCGCGCGGCGCTGTGCGACTTCGTGACGAACGTCCTCCCGGGCTGCGACGAGCCGCTGCCGGAGCCGCAGGCCAGCGCCAGCCCGAGCCTGCCACGCGCCCTGCGCCGCGCGGACGTGTCCTGGCTGAGCGGGACCATCGGGTGCGCCGGCCTCGGCCAGGGTTGCGTCGTGCCGGCCGGTGGGCTGAGCCTGCCGGCCGAACTGGCGGCCGAGCCCGCCGGCGACCGCGCCGCGGAAGTCGAGAAGGTAAACGGCGCCATGGCGGCGGTGCGCGCGAACCTGAAGCTGCGCCTGGCCGCGCGCCCGGGCCCCGTCGAAACGTCGATCCTGGAAGCCCACCTGTCGATCGCCGCCGACGTGGCGTTGGCGGAGAAGATCGCGGAGCTGGTCGCCGCGGGCCGCGCGGCCGGCCCGGCGATCGTGGAGGCCGCGACGTTCTTCGCGGCCCGCCTGAAATCTGCCGAGAGCGGCTATATCCGCGAGCGCGCCGTCGACGTGGAAGACATCGGTTTGCAGTTACTTGAGCAGGTCTACGGGTCACGCTTCAAGGCCGCGGGCATCGAGCTCACGCAGCCGGCCGTGGTCGTCGCGGAGAACCTCACGCCGCGACAACTGCTGGCGCTGGACCGGCGGCACTTGCAGGCGCTGGTGCTCGAACATGGGGGCACGACGTCGCACGCGGTGATCCTGGCGCGCTCGTTCAACATCCCGACGTTGAGCGGCGTGACGGACGCCCGCGCGCAACTGGCGCGCGGCCGCGAGGCCATCGTTGACGCACACTTGGGGATCGTCATCGTCGAGCCCGCAGCGCCCGTCCGCCGCTACTACGAGCGCAAGCGGCAGCGGCTGGACGCCCGCGCGGCGCGGCTCGCGCGGGATACACACGCGCCGGCCGTGACGCGCGACGGCCACCGGCTCGAGGTGGCCGCGAACGTCTCCACGACCGCGGAGTTCGCGCCGGCGTTTGCGCAGGGCGCCGACGGCATCGGCCTGTTTCGCACGGAGATGCTCTTCCTCGACCGGGACGTCCCGCCGTCCGAGCAGGAGCAGTACGCGGCCTATGTCCAGGCGGCGCGCGCGGCCGCGGGCCGGCCGGTCATCATTCGCACGATCGACATCGGCGGCGACAAGCCGGTGCCCTACCTGAACCTGCCGCCCGAGGCCAACCCGTTCCTCGGCTATCGCGGCGTGCGGATCTACAGCGCGCACCGCGCGGTGTTCAACGCGCAGTTGCGCGCGATCCTGCGCGCCGCCGCGAGCGGCCAGGTGTGGCTGATGGTGCCGATGATCAGCTCACTCGACGAGGTTCGCTGGGTGCGGAGCGCCATCCGGGAGGTGGCAGCCGAGCTGCGGGCCGCGGGCCAGGCCTGCAACGCGGAACTGCCGGTCGGGATCATGGTCGAAGTCCCGTCGGCGGCGTTCATCATGGCGCAACTGGCGCCGGAGGTCGACTTTTTCAGCATCGGCACGAACGACCTGGCGCAGTACTTCCTCGCGGTCGACCGCAACAGCGACCAGGTGGGCGCCCTCTGCAGCGCCCGCCATCCGGGGTTCCTGCGGCTGCTGGCGCAGATTGTCACGGAGGCGCACCGCCACGGCCGCTGGGTCGGAATGTGCGGCGAGATGACGCGCGCCCCGCAGAACCTGCCGCTGCTGATCGGGCTGGGGCTGGATGAGATCAGCACCGCGGCCCCGGGCATTCCCGCCCTCAAGGCCGCGATCGCCCGTTTTTCCGCCGCCGAGTGCCGGACGCTGCTGGAGCAGGCGCTGGCTTGCGGAACGGTCACGGAGGTGGAGGACGCGGTCGCGGCCTTTCGGGCGCGCGCGGGGGCCCAGACGCTGCTCGACGACGACCTGATCGTGGTGGACTCGGAGAGCGCCAGCAAGGAAGAGGCCCTCGAGGAGCTGGTGGACGCGTTCCACGCCGCCGGCCGGACCGACCAGCCGCAGCTCGTCGAGGAGGCGATCTGGCTGCGTGAAGCCGTGTACACGACCGGGCTGGGCCACGGGTTCGCGGTACCGCACTGCAAAACGGACGCGATCACGGCGAACTCGATCGGCGTGCTGCGGTTGAAGAAGCCGATCGCGTGGGACGCGGTTGACGATCAGCCGGTGCAGTGCGTGATTCTGCTGGTGGTGCGGGCGGCGGAAGATGGCAGCGCGCACATGAAGATCTTCTCGCGACTGGCGCGCAAGCTGATGCACGACGAATTTCGCGCGCGCCTGCTAGCGGCGCCGGAGCGCGCGGCGATGCGCCGCTATCTCGCAGCCGAACTGGGTTTGACCACCTGACGATACATCTGACCCGCCAATCAGACGAAGGAGAGCGATGATGTGCCGAGCGGGCACGAGCCTGACCTGGATTGTGGCGATACTGGGGGCTTCGCAGTGCGCGGGGGACACGCTCGTGACACCGGCGCCCGATCTCACTCAACAGCCCACCCTGTACGTGGTCGGCTATTCGCACCTGGACACGCAGTGGCTGTGGTGCTACCCGCAGGTGATCCGGGAGATGATCCCGAAGACCATGCACGAGGGCTTCGCGGCGATCGAGAAATACCCGCACTTCATCCTCAACTTCAGCGGAGCCAACCGCTACCGGATGATGAAGGAGTACTTCCCCGCGGACTACGAACGGGTGAAGCAATACATCGCCGCAGGGCGCTGGTTCCCCTGCGGCTCCTCGATGGAGGAGTGCGACGTCAACGCTACCGGGGCGGAGTCCATCATCCGCCAGGTGCTCTACGGCAACCAGTACTTCCGCCGGGAGTTCGGCCAGGCCAGCGCCGAGTTCATGCTGCCGGACTGCTTCGGTTTCCCGGCGTCGCTGCCGAGCCTGCTGGGCCATTGTGGCCTGAAGGGCTTCTCGACGCAGAAGCTCACGTGGGGTTCCGCGGTTGGCATCCCCTTCAACGTGGGTGTCTGGGAGGGGCTGGACGGGACGAAGCTGCCCGCGGCGCTGAATGCGCTGAGCTACAACGGCGACATCGAGACTGACCTCAGCGCCGATCCGAAGTGGATCAAGCGGATCGACGAAAACGGCAAACGTTCGGGCCTGTACGTGGACTATCACTACTACGGCGTGGGCGACGTGGGCGGCGCCCCGCGCCAGGTCGCGCTCGAAGGGCTGGAGAAGTCCGTCGCCGGCACCGGCCCCGTGCGGGTCGTCTCGGCCACGGCCGACCGGATGTTCCTCGATCTGCCCGCCGACCGCCTGGACAAGCTGCCGCACTACCAGGGCGACCTGCTGCTGACCGAGCACTCCGCCGGCTCGATCACATCGCAGGCCTACATGAAGCGCTGGAACCACAAGAACGAGTTGCTGGCCGACGCGGCCGAGCGCGCGGCCGTGCTCGCGGAATGGCTCGGCGGACCGGCGTACCCGCGTCAGCGCCTGCTCGACGCGTGGACGCTCGTGATGGGCGGGCAGTTCCACGACATCCTGCCGGGCACGTCGCTGCCGAAAGCGTATGAGTACTCGTGGAATGACGAGCTGCTGGCGCTCAACCAGTTTGCCAGCGTGCTCGACAGCTCCGTGGGCGCGATTGCCGCCGGTTTGGATACGCAGGCCAAGGGCGCGGCGCTGGTGGTCTACAACCCGCTGTCCATCGACCGCGAGGACGTGGTCGAGGCGCGCGTGATGCTCGACGGCGCGCCGCCCAAGGCCGTGCAGGTGCTCGGCCCCGACGGCAAGACGGTGCCGGCGCAGATCCTGAGCGCGGAGCCCGGCGCTCTGCGCATCTTGTTCCTGGCGCGCGTGCCGGCGGTGGGTTTCGCCGTGTATGACGTGCAACCGACCGAAGCCGAGCCAGCGGCGGATGCGGCGCTGCGGGTCGCCGACACCGGGCTGGAAAACGCGCGCTACCGTGTGACGCTCGATGCCAATGGTGACGTGGCCGGCATCTTCGACAAGCGTGCCAGCCGCGAGCTGCTCAGCGGGCCGGCCCGGCTGGCGTTTCTGTACGACAAGCCCGGGGCGTGGCCGGCCTGGAACATGGACTGGGTGGACCTGCGCCGGCCGCCGGTCGCGCACGTGGACGGCCCGGCCCAGATACGGGTCGTCGAACGCGGCCCGGTGCGGGTCGCGCTCGAAATCGTCCGCGACAGTCAGAACTCGCATTTCGTGCAGACGATTCGGCTGGCCGCCGGCGACGCGGGCGAGCGCATCGAGTTTGCCAGCACGATCGACTGGCAGAGCCGCGAGATGTGCCTGAAGGCGGTCTTTCCGCTGGCGGTCGCGAATCCGCAGGCGACGTACAACTGGGAAGTCGGCACGTTGCAGCGCGGCAACAACGACCCGCGCAAGTACGAAGTGCCGACGCACGGCT
Source organism: Phycisphaerae bacterium (assembly GCA_017999985.1). NCBI lineage: Bacteria > Pseudomonadati > Planctomycetota > Phycisphaerae > Phycisphaerae bacterium. The sequence goes on from JAGNKU010000004.1 coordinate 284,577, forward strand.
GGTTCGATCTGACGGGGGCGACTAGCGACTACGGCGTCACGGTCCTTTCAGACTGCAAGTTCGGCTCGGACAAGCCGGACGACCAGACACTGCGCCTGACGCTGCTGCGCACGCCGGGCACGCGCGGCGACTTTTTGGACCAAGCCACGCAGGACTGGGGCCGGCACGAGATCCTGTACGGTCTGGCGGGCCACCAGGGCGACTGGCGCACCGCGCAGACCGACTGGCAGGCCCTGCGGCTCAGCCAGCCGCCGCTCGTGTTTCAGACGGCAGCGCACCCCGGTCCGCTCGGCCGGCAGTTCGCGCTGCTGAAGGTGAATCACCCGCGCGTGCGCGTGCTGGCCGTGAAGAAGGCGGAGGAGGGCGACGAAGTCATCGTACGGCTCGTGGAGCTGAACGGGCAGACGGCGAAGGACGTGCGTGTGTCGCTGCCGGCGCCAATCGTGGCGGCCCGCGAGGTGGACGGTCAGGAGCGGCCGGTGGGTACGGCCAACGTCGTAAACGGGGAGCTCGTCACGGATTTCACCGGCTATCGCCTGCGCAGTTTCGCGCTCAAGCTGGGGCCGGCGCCGACGCAGTTGCCGGCGACGAAGGCGCAGCCGCTGGCGCTGACGTTTGATCGCTGCGTGACCAGCCGCGATGGCACGGCAACCATGGGTGGTTTCGACGGGGAGGGCCGCTGCTATCCGGCGGAGATGGTCCCGACCGAGATCGCGTATCGCGGCCTTCCGTTCCGTTTCGGGCCGGCTGACGGCCAGCCCAACGCCATTACGGCTGGAGGACAGAGCCTCGCGCTGCCGGCGGGCGCGTTCAACCGCGTGTATGTGCTCGCGGCCGCCAGCGGCGAACGTGAAGCCGAGTTCGCCGTTGACGGGCAGCCGGCCCGGCGAACCATACAAGACTGGGGCGGCTACATTGGGCAGTGGGATAACCGGATCTGGGAGGGCGTGCCTGCAGACCCGTCGTACGACTGGCCCTACAAACTGCTGGGCGTGCAGCCGGCCTACGTGCGGCCCGCGCCGGTGGCGTGGTTCTGCTCGCACCGGCACGCGGCCGACGGCCAGAATGAGCCGTACGCCTACAGCTACGTGTTCGCCTACGCCTTTGATCTGCCGGCCGGCGCGAAGCGCCTCACGCTGCCGAACGATCCGAAGATCGCGGTGTTCGCGGCGACGGCGGCTTTCGACGGGGGTGCGGGCACGTATCCGGCACAGCCGCTGCTGGATGAGCTGAAGCGCGATGCCCTGCCGCTGCCGCGGATCGCGCCCCACGGTGGCAAGTTCACGGACAACACGCTCATCACGCTGGAGCGTCCGCTGTTTGGCGGCGCGGGTGTGCTACGCTACACGCTGGACGGCAGCGAGCCGACGCCAAACTCGCCGGAGTACATGGCACCTGTACGGTTGTACACTGACACCGTTGTGAAGGCACGCTTCTTCGAGAACCAGGGCCCGGGCGGCACCGTGGCCGAGGCACACTTCCAGGTTCAGGACACGACGGCCCCGCAGATTCAGGATGTCGTGGCGTTCACCTGGTCCCCGGAGGTCAGCCTGCTGTTCTCCGAGGAGCTGGAGCGCTCGTCGGCAGAGAACACGGAGAATTACGAGGTCTCCGGCGGTCTGAAGTTGCAGTCCGTCACGTTGGCGCCGGACGGCCGGCGAGTCAACCTGCTGCTCTCGGCGGCGCCGACTGACACGGATTGCGGCCTGACCGTCAGCGGTGTGCGCGATCTGGCGCCCGCCGGCAACGCGGTGGCAAAGGTGAGCCGCAAGATCGCGGGGCTGCGCCCCGTGGTGCACGCGGCGCAGGAGGTGCTCGATGGGGCTGGCGACGGCGTCGAATTGCCGCTCGGTGAGGGCGCGCCCACGCGTGCAACGGACCCCTGGACGATCAACGCCTGGCTGTGGATCGACGAGCAGCCCGGCGACTTCACGATCATCGCGGGCTTCGGCAGCGGGCATGGGCCGCTCGGCACGGAGCGCTACCTGACGAAGTTCCCGCACGGCTTCCATTTCTGGGGTTCCAACGTGGACGTGCCCGCCGGCGTGAAGCTGGAAACCGGCCGGTGGCAAATGCTGACGGCCACCTTTGACGGCGGCGTGCTGAAGCTCTTCCAGGACGGGCGCGAGCTGGTGTCCACCGAGATCACCCTGGCCGACGCCGAGCCGGTCGCGAAACTCGGCCCGCCGCCGGCGTGGTCGTATGGCCATCGCGTTGCCGGCAAGGTCGCGGGCTTCACGTTGTGGAGTCGAGCGCTACCACCGGCGAGCGTCGCCGCACTGCATAGACTGGGGCCGGAGGCGACGATTCCGTAGCAGCGCGTTCGGCACGCCCCATGGCGTGGCCACCAGCAAACGGTGGCGCGGCATCTAGCACGCTGCATCACGGCGTATGCCCAGCCGGGGCGGCATGGACTCCACCCCCGAGCCCGCCGCGACTACGGCTCGTCCACCTGCACCCGGATTTCGGTGCCGTTGCAGCGCAACTCCGGAACGTACATGGCGTAACCGATGGTCGGCAGCGCGTGGAATTCGCCCGGCACCTCGGCGCGCAATTCGTAGCGCAACTCCCATACGCCCTCCAGTAGCTGGTCCAGGAAGAAAGCCACCTTGCGATCGCGCAGCTCCTGGTGGGTCCAGCGGCTGCGGCCGGTGTGGTCCGTAGCGCCGCGCCGCAGATGCTCCTCGGCAGCGCGCTGCGCGGTTGTCTGCGTGCCGAACTGGCGCTCGACGATGCCGCTCTTCAATTCCTGCGCGTAGCACGGCTCACCACTGCGCACCTGCACCGCCTCGAAGCCCGCGGGCTTGAGATCCTCGAACACGAGATATTCGTAATTGTTCTTCGCTTCGAGCGTGATGACCGACTCCACCCGCTCGCCACTGATGATCTTGTCGCCGTCATTGAGCGGCACGCGCTGGTACACCAGCCCCTGCAGCAGTGTCGGCTTTTCCGCGAGCCGGTAGTACTGCCGGCGAACGAAGATCTCGTTGCCGGTCGGCTGGAGCGGGCATTCCAGGCTGACAAAGCGGGCCTCCGCGGCGAAGTACAATGGGCTCGTGCCGCCGGTGCGCCGAATCCGGATTTCGTTGTCGCCATCTCGGATCAGCTTCGGATCGACGACGAACCGGCTGGGGGCGGCAAAAACGTCGGCCGGCGTGACCTTCTGCTGCGCAACGGACTGCCCGTTCACGAGCACTTCGTAGGCCACGTCCGGCTTGAGCTCGCCACTCCGGCGCAGGTAGTCGTTCAGCGCCAAGACCACGATCGCCGTGTCGCGCGTGCTACGCCACTGGGCGCCGCGGCGGTTCTTGATGAGCCAATTGGTGACCGGCTCGACGAGCTTGTGGTCCGGCTCGATGGCCAGCAGCGCCCGCAGCATGAACGCGGTCGCCTCTTCGCCGCCCTCAGACCAGTGGTAGTAGACGCCGTCCGCACCCCAGTGGGCCGTCGCCAGGACGGCGTCGTGTGACTGCTGCACACCTTCCATGATCACGGACGTGTCCGGCCGATCGTCGATCTGCACGCCGTTTTCGAAGTTCCGCACAAGCAGCCGGGCATCATCCGTCTTCCCGAACGCGTGGGCGCACAGTGCCAGCAAGGCGCGCGTGTAGGCGTTCAGCTTCTCGCGCTGCTTGAGGATGTTGGCATAGGCGCGCTGCTGGCTCGCCCCCCGCTCAGTCTTTGACAGCGCGTCATAAACAGCCAGCGCGTGGAGCATCCACGCCTGCATGTCTGGCGCGTTCTCTTCCTCGACGAGCTTTGTTTCCAGGAAGGCAACCGCACGCTTGAGCACGTTGTCCTCGACGGTAATCCCAGCGTCGCGCGCCAGCGCCAGCCCCCAGACGACGTACGCTGTCATGAAGTGATCACTCGGCGTTGTCGCGTCGCCTTTCCACCAGCTCCAGCCGCCGTCGGCGTGCTGGAAGTCGTACAGCCGCGCGAGGCACTGATTCACCACCTCGTCGAGCCGCGCGAGCGACGCGCCCCGCGACGGCTCGGCGTTCGGATCGCTCGGCTGGCTGGCCGGGTGTTCCATGCCGCCGAAGAGGCGGTTGGCCACGATCTCACGCGACAGGCCGAGGTCGCCCAGCGTCTTCGCGGTAATGACCGCCGGCAGGAACCGGCTCATCGTCTGCTCGGTGCAGCCATAGGGGTAATCGACCAGGTACGGCAGCGCATCCAGCATGGTCACTGCGAGACTGGGTGCAACCTGCACTGTGAGCGTGGTCGTGTCGGGCTGCCGCTCGGCTGGAATCGCCAACTTCACGGTGACGTCGCCCTCGCGGACCTTGCCGGACTTGGCGACGAGTTGCTCGATGCCATGGGCGAAGATGGGGAGGCTGCGTTCCATCGCGTCGGCGTGTTTCTCGCCGCGTGCCAGGGCGGTCAATTTCGCGGTGCCGGGCTGCTCGACGCGAATGCGCCAATCGACGCGCTGCTCGCCATGGGCGGGCACTTCGACCGCGGCGGGCTCGCCGGCAGCAAGTTGTCCATCGCGCAGCCAGCCCTCGAGGCTAAGCCCCTCGGCCTTCAGTCCCGGCAGCGCCTTCAACGGGGCGTCCGTGTTGTTGTTAAGCACCGCCGAGACGGTCACCGTATCGCCGACGAGGAAGAACCGTGGCGCTTGAACCCGAACGATGAGCGGTTGGCGCGTACGCGACTTGCCCGTGGCCATGCCGAACTGGCTGCCGGTGGTCGCCGCGCGGGCCGTGGCCTGCCACGCCGTGACCGAGTCGGGATACTTGACCTTCACGGTGGCGACGCCGTCGGCGTCAGTCTTGACATCCGGCTGCCAGAACGCCGTCGCGCGAAAATCGCTGCGAACCTGGATGCTGGCCGCGGGCACGTAATCGATACCGCCATCGCCGTCCTGCTCCTCAGTGGAACTTGGCACTCGCAGCAGCGCGGGCGTCATCGGCTCGCCCAAGCTCACAAGAGAGAGAGTGCGCTCACTGGCCGCTGGCATCTCGGCGAAGTAGACCCCGCGGCGCGCCCACCCACCCGATCCCTCCCCTTGACCAAACATGCCCGAGCCCGCGCCCCCACCTTCCCCAAACATGCCCCAGTCGCTGGAGATGTCACCCAAGCCCTGGGTAACGTCGAATCCGTACTGAGCTTGCTGGTTCATTCTCGCCGCCGGCTCGCCGGGCTGGGGTGTTGCGAGCGCGCGCTCGTCCAGCACCTTGCCGTCCGGGCCGTGCACCAGCCGCCGGTAAGCCAACTGCGCCGCCGTCGCGGCCAGTCGGACCCCGCTGTCACGCTTCTGCCCGAAGAAGAACGGCTGCGGATCGCCGGCGAGGTCCTGCTGGATGTAGAACACGGACTCATCCGCGAGACTCAACGCCACCTCGGCCGCCACAGGCTTGCCGTCGCAGTCCTTCGTCCGCACCGTCAGCGTGCCTTCCTGCTGTGGCTCATAGATTTCGCGATCGGGCTGCACCTCGACCGTCAGGAAGTGCTCGACCGGCGGGACGACGACCTCCTTCTGATCCTGAAAGAGCTGGTGGCCGCTCACCAGCACCGCGCCGAGGTAGATGTTCGGCACGTACTGGCCGGTGATCGGCAGTTGCAGCAGCTTCGCGTTGCCAGTCACGTGGACGAGTTGGTAGCTGAGCAGGTCCTCGGCGGAGACGGTGAACAGCACGTAACGATCGTTGGTCGGCACCGTCAGCATGACGGCGGCGGTCTGGCCGGCGCGGAACGTGTCCTTGTCGATCACGATCTCGACGCCGCCGGGGCGAAAGCCGGTCTGGTGCGTTGCGTCGGTCGCGATCCAGACAAAGCTCTCGGCGCGGATGTAGTCGTAGCCCGGGTCCTCACTGCGCCAGGCCACCTTGTAGTAGCCGTCGCGCTCCGGCTGGAACGTGAACTCGGCCCGGCCCTCGGCGTCCGTCTGCACCGGCTGCGTGAAAATGTCGTCCTGCTCGTAGCCGCGGAACTTGAGCCGCCACGGGGCCTCGCCCGGTTTGAGCACCGGCGGCCAGCAGCCCCGGTTCCCCGCGATCAGGGCCTGCAACTCGTCGCCGCGCACCTCCTGGTTGCGCGGGTCGAGCCAGATCTCGACGTAGCGCTGGCGCGACACGGCGATCTCCCCGCTCGCGGGTATCGGGTTCTGGCTGGCGTCGAGCGCCCGCACTTCGACCACCACCTTGTCCGCGGGGCGATAGATGTTGTGCGCGGGCGTCAGGTACACGTAGTACTTCTGGCGCGTGACGCGGACCACACCCTCGGCCTCAATCTCGCGCCGGGACGCATCCGCAACGCGGGCCTCGATGCGATACTCGAAATCCCGTTCCGCATTCGCCGGCGTTTCGAAAACGACCGTCGCCTTCCCGGTCGCGTCGGTCTTGAGCTTGTCTTCCTTGATGACCTGCTCGTCATCGCGGTACCACCGGCGGAACTCCCACGGATCCTCGTAGAACCAGGGGTAGTCATGCGGCGAACTCCAGGAATGCTGGAATGGCGATTGGTGGATTCGTACGGTCACATCGGCGTTGGTGACTGCGCCACCAAAGTAATACTCCGCCTGGAGCGTCGCCTCGACCCGGTCGCCGACGCGGAACACCTTCGGCCGGCCCTGCTCGTCCTTGGGCGTCTCGACCGTGACCTTGAACTCCGGGAGCTTGTATTCCTCGAACCGGCACAGCTCGGCCGCGCCGATCTCCTTATTGCCGTCTAGCAGACGGATGCTGACCTCGCCAAGGGCCATCTTCTCGGTCACGGGCAGCTCGCCCCAGGCGCTGCCGAACGCATTGAGCTCAATCTGCACCTCCTTCAGCCTCGCGCCCTGGCCATCCTCGAACACGCACTTGAGCTGCTTGCCGGCGGGCGTGGAGTACTGGCCGGCAGCGTACAGGCGCGCCGTGAGCTTCCACTTCAGGGTGTCACCCGGACGGTAGGCGGGACGGTCGGTGAAGGCGTAGATGCGCCACTTGGGTTCAGCTTGGCCATGGCGGGATGCATACGTGCTCGCGAACGCCTGGCGGTCACCGGCGAGGATTGCGGCGTAGATGTTGCGCCAGTCGTCACGGAACTGCAGATCCAGACGGACCAAGCCGTTTTCGTCGGTCGTGCCGCGCACACTGCGGGCTTGTCGCTGCCCGTCATGGTCGTAGTACTCCCACAGCAGCACGGACGCCCCGGCGAGCGGCGCCCCGTCGTACGAATTGCACACGTACGCCAGCGCCTGCCGCCCGCTTGTCTTCAGGACCAATGTGGCGTCCGTCACAAGAATCAGCGCGCGGGCACTGTGATGCGCCGCGGCAATCTCGATCATGTAGGCCCCCGGGGGCAGCGGCTCAGCGAGCGTGATCGCGTCGCGGCCGGGCCGGTGATCCCCCTTGTCCTCAATCGCCCGCGTCCAGGTCTTCAACTTCGGGCGCCCGCCCACCGTGATGCCGTGCTCGCCCGCGTCCTTGTTCGTGAAGTCGGCGTCCTCGATCAGCGTGACCTGGTAGAGGTTGAACGTCACTTCCGACACGTTTCGCCAACCGGCGTCGAATTGAATCAACGAGTCCGGCAAGAAGGCCGTGCCGACCGACACGTACACGTTCGGTGCCGTGATCTGCTCGCTGAAGTCCCGCGCGCGCGGCCAGTACTGCGACTCCCCTTCCTTGAACTCGCTGGTCAGACGCTGGAACAGGCCGAGGGCTTGCACGTAATCGGGTTCGTTGGTGAAGCCGCCCGCCTTCGCCGGTTTCGCCGGGCCGCGGCTGGCCAGCCACTCGGCGTAGGCGTACAACGCGTCGTCGTACCACGCGGTCGACTTGCCCGCCTGGAGGGCACCCTCGAACTCGACCGGCACACGCTGCTGCGCCGCAAACGTGGAGTGGTGGCGCAGCGCCATCGCCAGAACGAAGTGGGCAAACGCGATGTCGTCGGGCGTCTCGCTGACCTTCAGCGCGTTGTCCAGCACGTTGACGGGAACCTGCGCGTACCACCAGTAGTCGCCCCAGTCTTCCTGTCCCGGCGGTTGCACGGCCTTGCGCACGATCGCCAGATAGCGCACCCGTGCCGTGGCGAGGTCCGCCGACCAGCCCCACCATTCCAGCGCCCCCTGGTAATGCTGCCAGCCGGATTGCCAGTCGCGGGAGCGCGGCGAGCGCCAGCAATAGTCGCCCAGGGATTCCTGGACCTCGGCCCAGACCTGGTCGCGGTCCTCCGGCCGCTGAACTTCCCCGGCCAGCGCTTCCAACTCGCGCCGGGCGCGCTCATACGGAGTGTCGTCCGCCGTTTCCGTCGCCGCCTGCGACCGCCAGAGCGTGTCCGCCAGGCGAAAACGCACCCAGCGCGCATCGGCCGGTGGAAGCTCGAGCGGGCTGGCCTCTGCGTACACCTCGTTGCACTTCTGAAATGAGCCCTCGGCGAAGAACGCTTCGGCACGGGCCTTCAACGCCTCGTAGCCGCGCGCCTCGGCCGGCGCGGCCGGCTGAGCGCATAGCGAGGGCACGCCGGCGCACGTCACGAGACCGGACAGACACACCGTCAGCAAAGAGCGCATGGCCACTCCCTTTGTGCCGGACGCGGTATTGAACCCGGATTTGTCGGCGCTACCACGCAATTGGACGCCGTGCCACCCACCGGGTTCCCGCGCATATATACAAAGCCCTGACCGATCCGATGCAACCCGACGACCACCGATCGCGGACCCGATCGGCTATCATCCCACCCACGGCAGCACACGCAAGGTCGTCGTCGGAAGCCGGCCCACGCGACCGGAATACGGCGTGATTGCCACCCGTGCGGCCGTGAACTGGTCCCGCGGGCCAGAAATCAATTCCCCCGCGGCCGTCACTGTGCTATTCTGATATCGATATGGATTACTGACATGCCAGAGCCGCCGCGGCGTGCGCAGTGCTGGCAGTACGGCGGCACAATCATCTTTGGAGGTGGATCATGCGGCGGAGTTGGGCTCTTTTGCGACCTGGCCTCTGGCTGGCGGCACTTACGATCCTTGGGGCGGCGGCGCCCGCCCACGCGGCGCGGAATTACCTCATCATCACGGCGCAGGATTACGCCAACAGCGCCCCGCTGAATCAGTTCATCGCGCACCGCGAGGCAACGGGGTTCCGCGTGACGACCTACGTGGCCACCAGCGGGCAGACGAACACGTCGATCCGGAATTACGTGCTCGGCCTGTGGGGCACGCTCAACCAGCCCGAGTACATTCTGATCGTCGGCGACACGAGCGGAACGTCGGCGACGAACAGCACGGTGCCGCACTTCGTCGGTGGCGGCAGCAAGTCGGCGGTGACGGACTGGCCGTACGGCTGCATGCCGGGCGGCATCGACTGGTACCCCGATATTCCGGTCGGCCGGTTCAGCGTCGCCTCGGTCGCGTCACTGGGCGACGTGGTGACGAAGACCCTGTGGGTCGAGGCGGGGAACTTCCCCAATCCGGACTTCTACCGGCGCGGGGCGTTCCTGGCGAACGCGGACACGCAGGGCACGGCGGAACCCACGCACGACTGGGTGATTGACACCTACTTCGAGCCGCACGACTACGAGGGGGTGCGCATCTACGCGTCGCAGGGCGGCGACACGGCGGATGTCACCGCGGCCCTCAACACGGGCTGCTTGTTCACGGTCTACTTCGGTCACAGCTCGTCGTCGGGCTGGTGGAGCCCGTCGTTCACACAAAGCAACGTCAACGCGCTGACAAACACGGGCCTGTACGGCCTGGTGTTCGGCTTCTCCTGCAACACGGCCAACTACTCGCTGAGCGAGTGCTTCGGCGAGACTTGGCTGCGCGCACCGCTGAAGGGGGCGGCGGCGTACATCTCGGCGTCCAACTACATTTACTGGGGCAGCTGGGAGGCCTGGCAGCCGTCGGTCCATCTCGAGAAGGCGTTCTTCGGCTCGTTCTTCGAGAAGAACGAGTGGGAACTCGGCGCCGCCTGGCTCGACGGTTTGTACCGCTTCCTGGCGTCGTATGGAGGCTGGTCCGGCAATCTCAACCAGCAGCCGCCCAACCACCTCGACGAATGCCGGAACTTCTTCGAGGAGTTCGTCATCCTCGGTGACCCGGCCCTGCTGCTGCCGCACGGCAATGCCTTCCGGCTCCTCGTCGCGCCGGAGTCCGCCGCGGTGTGCGCGCCGCAGGACGCGGTCTACACAATCGACGTGCAGCCCGCGGGTGACTTCACGGAGGTCGTAAGCCTGAGCGTGCCGGACGCGCCCCCGGGCGCGACGATCACCTTCAGCGCGAACAATGCCGTCCCGCCGTTCTCAGCGGTCCTCACCGTCGGGAATACGGGCGGCGTGCCGCCGGGCAACTACACGCTGAACATCCAAGGCACTTCGGCGTCGGCGACGCGCAGCGTGGCGGCAGGGCTGTACGTCGCCGCCGGGGCGCCCAGCGCCCCCGCCCTGACCAGCCCCACGGACGGGGCGACGGACGTGGCCTTGCGGCCCCAGTTCGTGTGGGCGGCCGTCACCGGTGCCATGGAGTACACCGTCGAAGTGGCAACGGATACGGGCTTCACCAACATTGTCGCGGCGGCGACGACCACGGATACCAACTACACACTGGTGAACGCGCTCGAGTCGCTGACATGGTACTACTGGCACGTGCGTGCCACGAACGGCTGCGGGGACGGCGCGTTCGCGGCGGCGCGCAGCTTCAAGACCGTGGGGATGATCATGCCGGTTTCGTACGACATGCTCAACGGCGAGACGGGCAACTACACCTACTACGACGACACCTATAACGGGTCCGGCAATCCACAGCAGGCGCTCTCGCCGCTCAGCGGCGGGCTCGGCGACCTGACCAACGGCGTGATCGCGACGCAGAACTGGAATGTCGCGAACCTGCCCTACGTCGGCTGGCACACGGTGATGCCGACGATCACGTTCCATTTCGCGGAAGACATGCGGATTCACACCGTGGTGCTGCACGTTGATGATTCGAATGGCGCGGGTGGCGTGTATCCGCCGTCGCTGGTGCGCCTGACGATGGGTGGACAGGTGCTGGAGTACACGCCGGTCGATCCGCCGGGGGGCGAGCCGTTCGCCTTGACATATTCCGGCCTGGATCTCCAGGGCAGCACGCTGGAAGTCTACCTGGGACGAACGAGCACGCATTATCTGATGCTGAGCGAGGTCCAGTTCTTCGGCACGCCGGTGTTCATTACCGGCGACCTGAATTGCGACGGCGTGGTGAACTTCAAGGACATCAACCCGTTCGTGCTGTACATGTCGAGCTTTGAGAACTGGCAGACGCAGTACGCGGGTTGTGATCCGGAGAACGGCGACATCAACGGCGACGGGCTCTACCCGTCCTTCGCGGATATCAACCCGTTTGTCATGCTGCTCAGCGGCGCGGCGGCGCCGTAGCGGCCGGGAGCATCGGCCCCTCCAACCTGAGCATCGTGTGTGTGCGGTATGAGCACGCAGCCGGCGCCGCGCGGGCAAGCGCGACGCCGGCCGGGCTCGTGGGACGTGTGGGGGATCAGCGGGCGCTCAGCAAGATCACGAATGGATTGATGTCGCCGAAGTCCACGTCACCGTCCGGTTGCGCAGACCGTCTCGTCGCCATCCCAGGCACTGCGGATATGCAACCCGTGCTCGTTGAGCCGGCCGCAGCCGTAGCAGTAGACAACGTCGTCGGGATAGAAATCCTGAATGGCTGACACTTGCATCACGATTGAGCTCCGCGCACACCCCATGGCCGCGCACGAGCGGCCGGCTGCTTGCATTCGCGGTCCGGAAGTTCAGGTCTGCGCGCATACCCCAGTCTGCGTATGATCACAAGATTCGCTTTTCGCCTCATGCCCCTGCTCACTTGCGCAACATGAAACAGGCCTGTTCGCCGACCATCTCCACGCCAACTCGGCGGTCGGTCATCAAACCATCCAGGATCTTGATCACTTCATGCCGATGAGCCGCCAGACCGGTGGCGATGTCCGCCAGCGTGCAGGGACGACGCTGCAGCAGCGCGACCACGGCCTCGCGCGTCACCCGGCCGAGCGCGGCGCAGGCGGAGACGGGGTGCGGCCCGATCACCTCGGCTGGCGGCGTGAAAGCCCGTGCGATTTCGGCGAGACGCTCCGGGGAGACCGGCGTGACCCAGGATTCCGCCGGCGGGCGGGTCGCCGTGTTCAACTGCACGCGGTCAGCACCCAGCTGGCCGACACGCTCAACCAGTTGGCGCACGCGCGGCGCAGCGCTGGCCGGCCCGTCGATGAGGAACACCTCCAGCCAATACGCCCCGCGGTAGTCGCGCCGGAACTCCGCCAACCCGCGCCAGACCTGCTCCGCGGAGAGCGCCGCGTGGGGTCGATTCACCACCTGAAACGCAACCTCGTCCGCCGCGTCGAGCGATGGGATGACGAGATCGGCCTGTTGCAGCGCCGCACGTACGTCGGCACGCCACAGCAGGGAACCATTGGTCAACACCGCCACGGGAGTCGTGGTCAACCGTTTGAGTTCCGAAATCAGCTCGGCGAGACCGGCGTAGAGCGTCGGTTCGCCGGAGCCGCCGATCGTCACATAGTCCGGGCGGGCGTCGAGCCCGCGGCGCACGTCCGCCAGGATCTCGTCCGGTGTAAACCACGCTTGCCGCTCGATCGTCTGGCAGGTCGTGCGGCCCAGTTGGCAATAGACGCAGTCGAACGTGCACGTTTTGTACGGCACGACGTCGATGCCCAGCGAGCGGCCAAGGCGACGCGACGCTACCGGACCGAACACGTGTTGCATTGCACTTCCGGGTGCCAAACCATCCTACTTTCCGTGCGGGCACTTTTTGAGCGTCAGGAACCAGTCGAGGACCTTCGTGTCAGCCGCGGATTTCTCGACGCGCTCCTTCGCGGCGCCGCAGGAGCCCGGCGGCGGCACGATGACGTCGTCGCCCGGTTGCCAGTTGGCGGGCGTCGCGATCTTGTGTTCGTCTGAGTGCTGCATGGCCACCAGCAGGCGTTTCACCTCCTGCATGTTGCGCCCGTTGGCCAGCGGGTAATACAAGACCGCGCGCACGATGGCCTGCGGATCGATGATGAACACGGCCCGTACGGCCTGCGTGTTGCTCGCCGCCGGCTGGAGCATCCCGTATTTCTTCGAGACCTCCATGGTCAGATCGCTGATCACCGGGAATGTGACCTCGACACCCTTCAGGTCCTTGTACGTGATCTTCTCCTTGATCGTGCGCAGCCAGGCGATGTGGCTGTACGTGCTGTCGATCGACAGCCCGAGCAGCTCGCAGTTGAGGGCTTTGAATTCGCCGGCCATGCTGGCGAACGTCATGAACTCCGTCGTGCAGACCGGCGTGAAATCCGCCGGGTGCGAGAAGAACACGACCCACTTGCCTTTGTAGTCTGCAGGGAAACGGATCTTGCCCTGTGTGGTCTCGGCCTCGAACTCGGGGGCTTTGTCGCCGATCAACGGCATGCGGCATGTTTCGTCGGTCATGAGTCGCTCCTTCATTGGCTTTGTGATTGTCCGGTCCTTGTTGAGAATTCGAATACCGCGCCCACTTCGCCAGGCGTGCAGCGGCGCGGCAATCCAGTCGCGAGCGTCGCCAAAACGGGCAAGCCCGTGCAGTGGGTCGGAATCACGCTGTTCACGCCCAGGGCAGCGAGCTCATTGATGGTTCGCGTGACGCGCTTCGTCGATACGCTCTGCAGGTGCATGCCGCCCAGAACGGCGACAAGCGGAAGACCGGGATACAGCGTCTGTGCGTGGCGCAGCGTGTTGACTACGCCGGCGTGTGCACAACCCAGCACCACCACCATGCCGTCCGCCGCGCGCACAATCAACGCCTGATCATCGCTCAGCGCGTCGGCCTGCTCGCCCGCGGTATCCACGTAAAAGCTGTCGTCGTCCGGCTCAAAATCGGTCACGCGTGGCACTTCGCCCGTAACACACAGCTCGGGGCTGATCTCGGTCGGACTGCGCGTGGCAACCAGGCGCGCCGCGAGTCGAGTGCGCAGGTCCGCGGAAGGGACGGGTAACCCGATTGCGCGAATGTGGCCATTGGCCGCACGCTTGTACTTCGCTTCCAGGGCCGCGGGGTGCGCAAACACGCGTGCCGCTGGAGCCAGGTTCAACATCACCCCCAGCGCGCCGGTGTGGTCATAGTGACCGTGGCTCAGCACAATCGCGTTCGCCGTCTCGAGCGGAATGCCGAGCTCACGGGCGTTGGGCTGGAGTGCCGCCCCCGGTCCTGTATCGAACAGCAGGCGGCTGGTGGGCGTCTCGACCCAGCATGCCCAGCCGTGCTCGGCCAGCAGACCTCGCCGCCGCACGTAGTTGTCAACCAGGATGGTGATACGTACGGTGCTCATGAGCTGTCCACGCCACACACCGGGCCCGACACAAGCGGGCCGGGCTCCCTACGAACCACTCTCAGCGGCCGCCAGCAACGCCTCCAGGGCCTGGGCCGTCTCGTCGTCGAAGCCCGAGAAGGCCTGCCCCTGGTAGAAGATGATGGGCAGGTACGCGAAACTGGCGGATACGCCCTGGCTGGTGGAGTGCAGCGCCTCGTGCTGCGCCAGCCGCGCCGCCTCCCCCGACTCATACGTCAGGTGCTCCTCGATCACCAACGTGGGGTGCGCGTCCCCGATGTCCGCCAGCCAGGCCAGCGCGGCCAGGCACATCGGCCCACTGTTGTTGTGGAAAACGAGCAGGACATCCGGGTCTGGTGGCTCAGATCCTGCCGATGTCACCGGGCAGCCGGCGAGCAGCGGGGCGACGAACAGAACGACGACCGGCCAAGCTCTCATGGTGCGCCACACGGGTTGTACAATTGATCCACGTCCTCCAGCTCTTCGAGCGGGACCGCCGGCGTCGGCGTGTCGTACAGGACTTCCCGGTTGACCGGGATCATGCTCAACGGCACCTGGATGTTCACGCCGCTCGCGGCCGTCACCCACGCGTCGAAGCTCTCGGCCCATTGAATCTCGCCACTGTCGAGCAGGTTCTCATAGACCGTCCACCAGGCCTGCTTCATGCCCCCCAGGTAGGCGTGCGATGCGACCATGATCCGCTTGGGTCGCTTCGCCAGCGATTCCTGCAGCACCTGGGCGAACTCCTCCGCCGTTGAGCCGCGCGCCCACAGCGAGTAGTCGCACAGGCTGCCGTGGCCCATGTCCTCGAAGGTGACATTGCTGACCGAGATGAGCTGGCAAGCGTATTCGTCCGGATCGTAGATGAGCGCTTCGACGTCGCTGGTGCCGCGCGCGAGGATATACGCCACCCCCAGCGCGTCCGCCGCCCTCAACGTGTTCTCATCGTACGCAAAGTACCGGCTGCCGAAAGCCCGCATAGGCTTGCCGGTCACTTCCTCAACCAGCGCCTTCGTCGTGCTCATGACTTGATACTGCGTGTCGTACGCCACATCCCACAGCGGTTCCTCGGCATACCCGCCCGCGATCTCGTGTCCCTGATCGGCCAGCCACCGGATGTCCGCAGGGTAAGCGGCGAGGATGTTCTCCTGCACATAGATCAGCGCCTTCAGGTTCCGCCGCTCGAGCGCGTAGGCCCAGTTTCGGAGCCCCTGGATGTCGTGGAACTCGATCAACTGCACCAGGCCCACCGGTTGCTGCGCGCGGTCTGTCGCCGACTCCAGCCACGGCAGCGGCCAGCCTTCGCAACCGCTCAAACCACCCAGCAGACTGCCGACGACTCCGATGAGTATGCACCTGGTCATTCGTGTCACGTGTGCCTCCTTCACCGGACGTTCATGCCGGCTTCCGCACGTGCGCGAGCGCGCGAATCACCTCCGGCACATGGGTAAACGCCGGGCCGCCGCCCGCCATCTCCGGTGCCGGGTCGTTCGCCTGAAGCCGGTCCACCGTCCACCGCTCGAAGAACTTCGCAACTTCGCCGCTCACGCTTTCCTCGTCATTCAACTCTGTCGCTCAACGCACGCCCTAGTAGGTTCAGGTGTAGTCATGGAGCGCCCTTTTTCCAGGAACTTCCCGATGGCTGTCGCGCGCACCTGGCCAGCCTGCCGGATTTCCGCGCGCAAAACGAACAGGGGCGGCGACGCACGTTCCACAAATGCGCGTAGCTGCAGCAGACCGTCGCTGACCACCGGATGCCGAAAACGGACGCACAATTCAGCGGTCAGGCCGTGGCGCCCCTGCGCAAACAGGCAGTTGGTCATCGCCGCATCCAGCAGCGTTGAAATCACGCCGCCGTGCAGGATGCCATTGTAACCCTCGTACGCCGGCTCAGGCTGGAACGTCGCCTGCACGCTCCCGTCATCCGCTACCGCGAAGTGCAATCGCGGAGCGCGCCCGTTGACGTGACCGCAAACGACGCAGCGGCCGTGCGCCCGCGCCCGGGTTTCCTCCAGCAGGCTCTGGCCGACGTCAGTGGTCACAGGGGTTGGCTCCCGTCTGCAGTGTGCCCGCCAGGTAGGCAGCGACCACGTCGTCGGCCAGTTCCGGCGGTGCGCCCATGATCACCTGAATCCCATTCTCGGCAAAGAGCTGTTGCGCACGCTGCCCCATGCCGCCGGTGATGATCACGTTGGCGCCCTGCTCATGCAGCCAGCGCGGCAGCACACCCGGTTCGTGCGGCGGCGCGCGGTGCACCGTCTTGGCGCGGGCGGCTTTGGCGCCCGGGGCGACGTCGTATACGGCGAATTCGGCACAGTGACCGAAATGCGTGCAAAGACGACCGTTCTCAACCGGGATGGCGATCTTCATAAGGCAATCCTCCGTGGAATATGCCGGCCTATCATCCGCGGCTCGCGCCGGCAGGCTCAGTAACGTTTGCACGATGGTCGCGAAGGCCCGCGCCGCGGGGCTGTCCTGCGCACCAGAGGCCACAGGCGCGCCGGCGTCGCCACCGATGACCACGCGCGGATCTATGGGAATCGCTCCCAGGAACGGCACACGTGTTTCTTCGGCCAGACGCTGCCCGCCACCTCTCTTGAACAGGTCCACCACGTGCCCGCAACTCGGGCACGCGAACCCACTCATGTTCTCGACGACGCCGGCGACCGACAGGCTCAGCGACCGGCAGAACGAGACACAACGGCGTACGTCGGCCACGGCCAGCTCCTGCGGGGTGGTCACGATGACCGCCTGGGCCGGCTGCCCGACCAGCTCCGCGACCGCGAGCGGTTCATCGCCGGTGCCAGGGGGCGAGTCCACGACCAGGTAGTCCAGTGTGCCCCAGTTCACGTCCTTCAGAAACTGCTTGATGGCCCCAAACTTGCGCGGCCCGCGCCAGATGACCGGGGCACGCTCGTCCGGAAGAAAGAAGTCGATCGAGATGACCGCCAGCCGCTCGCTGACCCGCACCGGCTCGAGCAGCCCCTGCACGACCTCCGGCCGACGGCCCTCCAGACCAAGCAGCCGGGGGATGCTCGGGCCGTGAATGTCCACGTCCAGCAGCCCGACGTGCGAGCCGGCGGCGGCCAGGGCCACGGCCAGGTTGGCGGCCACGGTGCTCTTGCCCACACCGCCCTTGCCGGAGAGTACGAGCAGTTTCTGCCCGATGCGTTCCATGCGTCCCCGCAGAATCTCGTTCTCGAGTTCCCGCTCCGGATCCACCTGCCTCGGGGATGAACTCGGGCAACGATCCGTCATGTTGTGCTCCTCAACTCAACGGCCGGTCCGGGCACCGCGTCTTGACCCGATGCCGGCTGCGCATCCGACGTTCTCAGGCACGCATCCAGTGTTTGCCACAGGGCCCGCACGTCACGCGCGACGCCCTCGGTTGTGAACTCAACGATCGTGCGCGCCGCCACCTGGGCCGCCGTGACGGTCTGGTCGTAGCGCACGCGACCGGCGACGTGCATGCCGTGACGGCGCGCCGCGGCCTCGATCTGCGTCGTCATATCCGGATTGAGGTCCCACTTGTTCACGCAGACCCACGTGGGCACGCCAAAATGCCGGGCCACTCCGGCGACGCGCTCCAGATCATGTTGCCCACTGACGGTCGGCTCCGTAACGATGAGGGCCGCGGCCGTTCCGGTCAGCGAAGCGATCACCGGACAGCCAATGCCGGGCGCACCGTCGATAATGACCAGCTCGCGCCCCGTGCTCTTGGCGACGTCCCGCGCCTGGGCACGCACGACACTCACCAGCTTGCCCGAGTTTTCAGCCGCAGGCCCGAGCCGCGCATGGACCAGCGGCCCGCAGCGCGTGTCCGAGACGAACCACTCGCCACAGACGCGCTCTATGAAGTCGATGGCATGCACGGGACAGAAGCGGACACAGACCCCGCAGCCTTCACACGCCAACGGATCGATGGCGAACACAGGTTGCCCTGGCGCACCCGACGCTTCCCACATCTCGCGCAGGATTTCGTAGGTCCGCAAGGAACAGGAGCGCTGGCAGAAGTCGCAACCCTTGCAGGCGGCATGCTGGCCGCGCGGTCCGGGCGCGCCATTTCCCCCCATGTACTGGTCCACCGCCTCGAAGCGGCAGTATGTGGCGCACGCCCCGCAACGGACGCAGTCCGCCTGCCGGATAGCCGCCTCGTGGCCGCTGCGGAACTCCTCACGCACCTTGATCTCGGGCGAGAGGACGAGCGACAAGTCCGCCGCGTCCACGTCGCAATCTGCAACCACCGCGTGGCCGGCCAGGACCGCGAACGATGCCGTCAGGCTCGTCTTGCCCGTGCCGCCTTTGCCGCTGATGACGACCAGTTCCTTCATGCTGTGTGGCTCGCTTTCGCCTGCGCCGTGGCTACCCTCTCGAGCTGTTCCCACAGGCCTGCCAGCGCGGCCCGCAGGTCTGGCCGGGCCGTCACCAGCAACTCGCCGCGCGAGTACGCCTCGGCGATCCCGCGGTCATCGCGGATGGTCAGCAGCACCGGAATCCCTTCCGCGGCGCAGTACGTCGCCACGCGCTCGTCGCCGACATCGGCCCGGTTGATGACAACCCCCATCGGCACGCCGACCTGCCGCAGGGTCTGGACCGCGAGCGTCAGGTCGTGCAGGCCGAACGGCGTCGGCTCGGTCACGAGCAGGACAAAATCGGTGTCGCGCACCGTGGTCACCACCGGGCACGATGTCCCCGGCGGCGCATCGATGATCTGCCAATGGTCATCCGGCGCCGCCGCCCGGACGGCGCGAATCACCGGCGGGCTCTTGGCCTCACCGACGTTGAGCACACCGCGCACGAATCGGACGCGTCCCGCGCGCCCGGTCTCGACTACGCCGATCTCGCGGGGCACCTCGAGGATGGCCTTTTTCGGGCAGACCAGCGCGCAACCGCCGCAACTATGGCACAGTTCAGGGAAGACGAGCGGCTTGTCGCCCAGCCAGACCAGCGCGCTGTACTGGCAAACCTGCGCGCAGTGCCCGCACCGGTCGCACGCGTCCCCAAGCACCTGCGGCACCAGCAGCGTAACCGGCTCACGGTGCTCAATCGTCGGCTTGAGGAACAGGTGGCCGTTCGGCTCCTCGACGTCGCAATCGACGTACGCCACGGGGCGGCCAAGCTCCGCGGCGACCACTGCGAGATTCGTGGCGACCGTCGTCTTGCCGGTGCCGCCTTTGCCGCTTGCGACTGCAATTTTCACGGAAGCTGCCTTCTATCTGTCCGTCCGCCAGCCCCACTTCTGCTGGCCGGGCATTCCAATCGGCAGGGGTTCGGGTGTCAGGCTCCGCCGCAACCGCGACCGCGTCCACGCCCACGTCCGCCACCTTGCCCACGGCCACCGCCTTGCCCGCGGCCGCCACCGCCCTGGCCGCGGCCACGACCCATCCCGCGCCCCATGCCGCCGCCCTGGCCCATGCCGCCGCTTGGGCCCATGGCCGGCGGCGGACCAGGTGTGAAGGGCGCGCCCGGCGCAGGCACGGGACCCGGCGTTGGCGCGCTGCTCGCCCCCAGTCCGCTGTGGCCAGGCACGTTTGCCGTCGCTGTTGGCTTCAACTGGCCGGCCTTGAACTGCTCCACGACTTGGCGAACGGTTCCGGCGCAGCCCACCACTACGTCAATCCCGGCAGCACTCAGCGTCTGATGCGCATTGGGACCGCAATTGCCGGTCAGCACGCATTTCACACCGTGCTCGGCCAGCAGGCGCGCGGATTGAATCCCCGCACCTTGCCCGAGGGCCTGGTTCGTGTTGTCGAGCGCTTCGAAGCTCAGACTGTCCGTCTCCACAAGCAGGAAGAACGGGCAGCGGCCGAAACGCGGATCCACCGCCGCGTCGAGCTGCGGCTCCACAGCCGTCACTGCAATTCTCATGATTTCCTCATTCCTGCCGGCGGCGCGGGCACGCTCTGCCGCGCCCGCCGGCCGCCGCTCTGATCATGCGCCACTACGGCGTCGTCTGCTCGGCCTGCTGCGCGTTCAACTCTTCGATCCGGCGGCGCAACAGCTCGGCGTTCTGCTCCAAGCACTGGAGATCCGCCTGCAACATGCTTACCTGCTGCTCGCGCGTGGGCGCAGGCATGTCGTACGGCGCGAGGTACGGCGGAAACGCGCGCCACCCACGGCCGCGTCCCCCACGCTGCCAGCCCGTCAGGCCGGTCGTGTAGAAGCGGTGGCGCCAACCGCGCCCGCCGCCACCCCAGCCGCCGCCGCGCCCGCGCCCGAAGCCGTAGCCGGGGATGGGGTTCATATACCCAGGCATGTCGTAACCCGCGCAGTAACCGGCCGCGCGGCCGGTCCGTGGGCCTTGTCCGAGCGGTCCCGTGTGATCTCCACCAGGCATGTCATTACTCCTTCCAGCGCGCTGTGCAGCGCTCAACGTCCCCCGCGGTCTTGTCCGCGACCCTCACTACTCCGGTTGCGCCGGCCGCCGGGTGCGCGCCCCACGCGTCCACAGCCACCGGCCCCGCGCCAGCGGCGGCGTCTGCCCCCGCAACACCCCGGCATCAGAAACGCTCGCTCGTCGAGTCGATCGGTTGCGAACGCCTGCAAGACCTCTTCGACGGGGCCGCACGTCTGCGGGATGACGTGGATGCCAGCGGCGCAGAGCAATTCCTCGAGCGGCCGAGAGACGGCGCCGCAGATCAACACGTTCACGCCGTATTGCGACAGCTCGGCGGCGCGTCGGGCGATATCCTGCGAATGCAGGGGAACCGTCTGACGACGCACTTCGCGCGCCGCGTCGAGTTCGACGAGCACGACGGTCTGCGCCACGTCGAACACGGGCGAGACGCGGTCCGCGAGCACGGGGATCGCAACGTACATGACAACCGATACATGCACGGCGCGTACCAGCACGCGGACTGGCACCGATGAATGTGCATAATGCATTGCCAAAAAATTATTTACAGCTTTCCTCCGGGCAGGCTCCGAAGTTTCATAGCATTGCATTATGCAATCCCATTTTCCTGCGCACATTGCAGAATGCAATTCCCACCGTTCGTGGGGCCGGCGTGCGTGCATCGCGCTCGGACCCGATCTGGAAGCCGCCCAGTCGCCTCAGTATGCTGCACAGATCAGTGCGCTCGCGGCCCGGTGGCCTGGTGGATCGCCGCAGTCCCGCGGTTGGAGATTCGACATGGCTGAGCAGCGCGACGCCGCCGGAGGACTGACCCTCCACGCCATCGGCGTCATCCATAGTCCGCATGTGCGTCCCGAGCAGACGCCGATCCAGCCGGTCTTTGCGGAAGGTGTCCAAGGCTGGGCCGAGCTTTTGCCGGAATACGCCGCGGGCCTTGAGGATCTGGAGGGCTTCTCCCACCTCTGGTTGGTTTACTGGTTCCACCAGGCCGGCCCGGCGCGCCTGACCGTGCAGCCGTTCCTCCAGGATGCCACGCACGGCGTATTTGCCACCCGGGCCCCGACGCGGCCCAATCCCATCGGCTTGAGCTTGGTCCGCCTGGTTCGCCGCGCGGACTGTGTTCTACACATCGAGGACGTCGACATCCTCGACGGCACGCCGCTGCTCGATATCAAGCCCTATGTGCCCCGCTTCGATTACCGCGCCGATGCACGCACTGGCTGGCTGGAGGCGGTCGACGATCAGACGGCCCGCGTGCGCGGGCGCAGTCAGCTCCCCGCTGAGTGAGTTCGACGAGACAGCCGCCCGGTGCGTCGCGCGCGGGATTTGTCAGCCACCTCGCGCACGGCGTGATCGCGGCCCGGGCCCCGCGGAGTCCTGGACGCCGAGCTTCTGGAGCTTGCGAAACAGCGTGCTGGCATTGATGCCCAGCTCCCGCGCGGCGGCGGCCCGGTTGCCGTCGTGGCGCTGCAGCGCATCGTGGATGTGGATGGCTTCCAGCTCAGCCAGCGTGAGGGCCGTCTTCAGGCGGCGCGGCACTTTGCCGACCGCAACCTGCAGCGCCGCCGGCAGGCACTGCGGCTCGATCAGCCCGCCACGACACAACACGAACGCGTGCTCGATGATGTTCTCCAGCTCGCGCACATTGCCGGGGTAATCGTGGGCCATCAGAATCGCCAGGGCCGCATCCGAGACCCCCACAATGTCCTTGTTCTGCACGCGGTTGAAGCGCGTGATGAAGCGCTCGATGAGCAGCGGGATGTCCTCCCGGCGTTCCCGCAGCGGCGGCAAACGGAGGCGGACGACATTGAGGCGATAGTACAGGTCGTCCCGGAACTTCCCGCCGCGCACCAGCTCGTCCAGGTCACGATGCGTTGCCGCCACGACACGTACGTCAACTTGGACCGGCTCGACCGACCCGAGTGGCTCGTAGACGCGCTCCTGGAGCACGCGCAGGAGTCGTGTCTGCATGGCCGGAGAAACGTCTCCAATTTCGTCCAGAAAGAGCGTGCCGCGATCGGCAACCGCCAGCCGCCCCGGCTTGTCCCGTTTCGCATCCGTGAAAGCCCCCGCCTTGTAGCCAAACAGCTCGGATTCCAACAGCGTGTCGGGCAACGCGCCGCAATTCAGGGCGACAAAGCGGCGCTGGCTGCGCGGCGAAAGATTGTGAATCGCGCGGGCGACGAGTTCCTTGCCCGTGCCGCTCTCACCCTCGATCAACACCGTGCTGACGCTGTCGGCCACCTGCGGCAACAACTCGAAGAGCCGCTGCATCGCCGCGCTGCGCCCCACGAGGTCGGCGAACGTGTAGCGCCCCTCCAGCTCCTTGCGCAGTTCCTCAACCTGGCTCAGGTCGCGGAAAGTCTCCACGCCGCCGATCACACGCCCGCGCTCGTCCTTCAGCACGGCGGTCGAGACGCTGATCGGAATCCGCTCGCCGTCCGCTCTCAGGATGTAAACGGCCTTGTTCACCACCTGCCGGCCGGTCCGGTGCGTGCCCTTCAGCGCGCATTCAGTTTCGCAGATGCTCGCCCGGAAAACGTCGCAACAATGCCGGCCCAGCGCCTCCGCGCGCGTCACGCCGGTGATCCGCTCGGCCGCCGCGTTGAACGACGTGATCCGCCAGTCCAGGTCGACGGTGAACACGCCGTCCGCGATGGAGTCGAGGATGACCTGGTACGTGTTCGCGCGGGTCGCCGACTTCATTCGCTTCTTGGCAGCAGGCATACCTTGGCACTCGCGGGGAGCACCCGACCGTCGCATCCGCTCCCCGGTTTCCCGGGCGCTGTTCATCCTGAGATTCTACGCGAACGTGCGGGCACGAACGACCCGGAACCTGCCAGACGGCGACGGCGAATGTTGCGAAGATTCGAACAACGGCTTGCCGAGGGGCCGGTTCCACTGGGCCAGGCGCTCGCCGTCAACACCGATGGCAGCGTCCGTCGGGGTCTCGAGCACCACTTGCGTGGCGCGTGTGTCGCGGACGACCGGCTGGTCCGTGGCCCCACGGCTGGCCGGCAGCTTCACGGTGAAGCTCGATCCGGCACCGGCGCGTCTCACCACGCCGATGCGAGCGCCGACCTGCTCGACGACCGCGCGCACAATCGACCGCCGCAGTCCCGTGCCTGGAATTCGAGGCGTGATCACTGTCGCACCTCGCCAAAACGCATCACCGATCGGTGCGGAGACGGTGTTCCGTCCGCCGACCGCCACAGACTCGGGTCGATTCCGATCGGGCGGCGCTGAGTTTCATGTCGTAGGGTCGACTCTCAAGGGCAACGTGAGCACGGGGGGCACAACGGCATCGACAGCGCTGGTCACTGCTGGGCCCGCCCGGTCGCCCAACCTGGGGCGCGTCCGCTGTAGCGCCGCATCTTCCGGCCGCAACTCGCTTTCGACGGCCAGAAGCGGCAGCGCGTGGTCGGCGGGCCGCCCGTCGACCGCGCGCATCGGAACTGCGCTGGCCGGAGCAGTCACCTGCCGGCGGATGTCGCCGCGCAGCAGTCTCATTGCCCAACCCAAGGTGCGCCGGACGGTGCGCGACAGCCCCCACATGCCGATGAGTTGCACGAATGCGTCGGCGAAGTACAGCTTGCTCTTCGGCCGCACGACGGCGAGCAGGAACCGCAGCGGGTTATAGAAATACAGGTACACGGCCATGATGTTGAGTTGCTTGCGCCACGGCTGCCGGTGTTCCGACGCGACGACGTAGTTGGCATCCAGCATGTAGGGCTCGACGGGCCGGCCGCCGGCACTGGCGTAAACGCGCCCGGCACGATACGCACCTTCGTAGAATCGCGAACCGGTGGCCGGTGTCATCATCAACACTTGCAGGCTGATGGCGCCGGCCTTGCGGAGCAACCGAGCCTGGTTCAGCAGCCCGTACTCGCCACGCCGGGTGAACAGCGGCTGCTGGTCGTGGTGCATCATCATGGGCATCGGGCAGATACCGTGTCGCCGCAGCAGGCGAAATGCCTCGGTGGTCTTGTCCACGCTCTGGCCCTTGTTGACCAGCGTGGCGGTCATGTCCTCGACGCCCAGCCACAGGGCCCGCACACCGGCGGTCCGCACGGTCGGCAAATGGTCGCGGAGTTGAAGCGTGTCGTGGACCGTCACTTCGGTGCCCCAACGCAACTTCTTCCGAATGGGCACGCCATCGATTTCCGTCCGCGCCAACGTCTCGACGATGTCGAGAGTGCGCTGCTTGTGATTGAAGAAGTTGTCATCGGCGCCGAAAAAGTACCGAAGCCCGTACTCGCGATGCAGTCGCGCGAATTCATCGGCCACGCGCGCGCCGCTTTTCACCCGGTGCTGCCGCTGGTTGTACGCGGGGATCGGGCAATAAGGGCAATTGAACTTACAGCCAAACGTGAGGACCAGCGAGGCAATCGGGCTGTGGCGACGCACCTGTTCGGGCGCGAGTGCTCGGGACTGCAACGTGGTTCGCCGGCTCGGCGGTTCGAGCAGCCGAAACCCGATCGCAGGATGGGGCAGCTCATCGAGATTGCCCACGAGCCGCTGGATGCCGGTATCGACCAGTTCCTCCGGCACGCCGGTCGGACCGGTCCGGGCGTAGACGAGCCCCGGGATGTCGTCGAGCAGCCCGGCGTCCCGCGCGCGCAGGAAGCTGGCGCGGAGCGGCTCATCGCGGCCACGCAGGGTCAGCAGCCGCTCCAGCAGACTGAGCAAGACGTACTCTTCGCCGGTTACGGCCACATCGGCGCCCCAGGGATCGTGCGCGTCCGCGCTGAACACGTCCCACGGCTCGTAAACCGTCTTCGGGCCGCCAGCGATAATCAACGGCCGGTGCGCCGCATCGATGCGGCCGGCAGCGCGGATCAGCGCGTGGCAAGCCGCAGTATGGATCTGCATGCTGGAGACCAGGAACAGATCCGGCCGGCGCCCGTCGAGGCGCATCTCCGCCGGATGGAAATTCGGGTTCCACTGCTGGAGAACGATGCGCGTCTTCGGGAAGCCGGCCGCGACCAGGGCCGATCCGATCGCCCGCGCGCCGGCCGGCGCCATGCGCGTATCGGCATAGATGAACGGTAACATGCGCGTACGATGATCGAACGCGCACGCCACGACCGAGACCAAATCCTGATGACGGGCCAGCCCCCGCAGCCGGTCGCACACCACCGCCAGCGCACCCGGGGGGAGCAGTTCATCACCACGGGCACGGCGGGGAAGTTCCATGTCTGCCTTTCCGCGGCGCTCCGCGGTCCAACCGCCGTCTGGGCAAAGTGGCCCGCGGAGATCCTGTGACGCACTTCGCAGCCTCGCAGCGCGCATGTCCTCAGGCCGCGCGACCAAGCCCGTTAGGATTCTATGCCCGCCAAGCCCGGTCGTCGACGGCGCAGCGCGGTGCGCTTCGCGCTGGCGGTTGTGCGGCGGCTGATGACCTCGAAGCTTTGTCGCGGAACAGCGAAGGCTGGGCGAGCGCGAACAACACGCGCTCCTGGTGGCGGCACGGGCTACAGTTTGTGCTGCGCCGGCCATGCGGGGAGATCGTGCGTGGAGCCGGGCGGCGGGCAGCGGCGCTGGCCTGGGAGCGGGAGAATCTCGGGCCGCTCGGTGACGCATGCAACGAGCGGCGTTGACCCGCCTGGCTACTTGCAGTCGGCGCGGTCGGCCGCGAATTACAGGGGGGCCTTCTACTTTTCGGCCAGTCTCGCCGACTCGGCCTACTCACGTGATGCCTGGCGCGGACGACCAAGCGGGTGCAGCGCGCTCTCCAGGCCCAACGCCGCCGCTGTGCGGACGCGCCACGCCGACGTGCCGAACGGGGCCCCACGCACTACGCTCTGCCGCACCGCGACCAACTCCGCATCCGTCTCCGGCCGGTTCACGCGCGCCGTCCAGTTCCGCGACAGCGCCACCGGCGACGCCGTAAGCAGCGTACTCCGCTGACGCCGCAACGCCAGGCTGGACCACGGCCAGTCCTCCGCCCGCCGGCACAGACCGTCATCTATCAGTTGAAATGCCGCCAGCGCTGGCAGGTGGAGACCAACCTGCGGCACCTGAAGCAGACGCTCGGCCTAGCCGTGCTCAAAAGCGAGACCGTGGCCGGCGTGGAGAAGGAAATCCTGGGCTTCGCGCTGCTGCACAACTTGGTGCAGAGCGCCATGGCCGCGGCCCGGCAGGGCGTGGCTCGTGAGCGGATCAGCTTCGTGGACGCGTTGCGGCACCTGCGCTGGCCGCTCGTGGCGACCGCGCCGCCGGAGCTGTGGGTCAATCCGTTGCGGCCCGACCGGTACGAGCCGCGCGTCCGCAAACGCCGCCCGCTCGAATACCCCTTGATGAAACAACCTCGCGCCACGCTGCGGAAAACCCTGCGAAAAAAGCCTAATGCCGCTTAAGTTAATGCCATTCTAGAATGTCCCCTTTATCAATCATTAGCGGGCATGGCAGTCCCACATTCTGGGCAGACTCCTGACGTGTTGCCCGTTAGGTCGTATCCGCAACTTCGACACCGTCCGGCAAGCCGTGCGCGGCGCGCGCGGCTTCGCCGGACCAGCACGAATGGCAGGATACCTGCCAAAATGAAAGGAATCCAAAGCGGAATCACGGTCTCAACGATGTTACAGCCCATAGTGCGCCGGGGCCACAGCACGCGGTGCCATACTGTTTGGACCGAAGCATAGCAGGGTCCTCGCCCGACCGAAAACCACGGTGACCAGAACCCCTCATCCACGTTGATGAGATACGGCTGCGGAGCTGGCGAGATGAATGTAATCGCGCCATTGATGATGACGATGCCAGATAAGTTCCCCAAGCTCCATACGATGTGTCCCACAAAGCTGTAGCCTAACAGAAGACATGTTGCCAGGAAGAACCCTATGCTGGTATTACGAATGACGCTTCCCCGACACACATCTTATTCCTTCAGGCAAACACAATCTCCAGCTCACCACGCCGGTCGCACATAGAAGACAATGACTCTGAGAGTCCGTCTGGCAAAAGCGCTGCATGCGAATACAACCGAGTACCTACGGTGAATTCGCTCCGAATTAGCCACTCTGCTGCGAAACACGATCTCGCACTCGGGCAGGCCTTCGGATGTCACTTGTTACTTAATACAGGATTTTGCCACATAAAAGACGGTACTATCCTTAGTCAATTTTCCGTTCTGCACATCGAGAACAGCATCAAAAACGAGTTTCACCTTAGAGCAGCTGCATACTCCTGAACGGCATCCACTCGAAAGCACAATATAGTAGCTTATGTACTTTGTCTGCGTGTTTGGATTGTTGGGCCCCAAGTAAGTATTAATGTTGGGTGCATCAAATGTGACAAGGCGACGCGAACCGCTACAGGGCATCCGTCCGCGATTGTTCCAGTCAGACGCGACGACGCCAGGCTTATCCATAACCGATCGAAAGTCATGAGTGCCCTCGCTTTTCGGTGGAGCGGATGGCGTCCAGGTAACGGCCTCCTCCCAACTGAGGCCGCAATCGCCGCCCTCGTTGGATCGATATGACATCGACATTGCCACGTTTAGGAATAGGTGAACCTGACCTTCTTTTACTGGGTATGTGCGCCCCCCGTGGCTAATGGAATCACCGAACTTGAGTATTTTCACATTATCGAGCGTGAGGTCCTCAGCGCAACAACAGCAGCACGCGCAGGCCTGCGTTGTCGTTGACTGGTGTGCGGCGACGAAGCCGAGTGGATCCACCGCGGCTACGGGTTCATTACCGGCGAAGCAATAGAGCGCAGGTCCCCCACGTTCCTCTATCGGATCCCGACTGATCCACCGTCCCAGCGTCGGGCTGTAGTACCGGTATCCCCAGTAGCCGAGCCCGGTGTCCGCGTCAAACTGCTTCGTGCTGAAGCGCCAGACGTTGTCCGCGGCGTAGCTGCCCGTCGCCGCCGTCACACCGCCGTACGGGTCGTATTCGTACTTCGCGACCAACGCGCCCGCGGGATCGTTGGCATCGTGCGCCCAATCGACGAGCTGCCCGACGTTACCGTTCGCGTCGTAGAGGTAGGCGTAGTTGAGGTCGCCGCCGCCGACCGCGCCGCCCACGACCTGCACCGCCAGCAGGCCGCCGATCGCGCCGGCCCCCTCCAGGCTGTTCACCTGCCCGTTCAGGCCGGCGAGGTCCAGGCCCCAGGTGTATTTCCGCAGAATCGTGCCGCTGCCATCCATTTCCAGCAGCATCCGCCAACCGTCCCAGACGTACCGGCGGGTCTGCGTCACGGTCCACGCCGTGCCGCTCCAGGTCGAGACCTGCTTCTCGACCCGCCGGCCGAGGTAATCGTAGCGGAAAGTGAGTTGGATGTCGTCGACGACCTCGCCGCCGGCGGGCGGTCCGACGCGGGTGAGGCGGTTCTCGGCGTCCCACGTATAGGCCCGCGTCACACCGCTGCCGCCCTGACCGATCAGATTGACGAAGCAGCCGATATCGGCAAAGCTCACCGTGCCGTTGCCGTCGCATTCGCCGTTGAGCCAGTTGCAGTACGGATACACGGCCTCGTAGGCAAGAAAGCAGAAGGTTCCTCTTTTCCCCACCCTGGCTGCGTGGCTTCGTCGCTTCGTGGCTTCTCCGTGCCTGCGTCCCTTCTCTCAGTGGCGTCGTGACATCCTCGTCGCTTCGTCCGGCTGACGGCTGCCACCACCTCTCCGCAAGCGGCGCGCCGACCGGGGGCAGGTCACCGCCATATCGGCCGAGCGCCCGCATGGCATGTCCGCCGGACACGGGATTGCAGCATCTGGGTTTCCGGTGTGTAATGACGCCCGAGATGTGGCACGTCCGGCGCGCGTCATCCCAGCCGAAGCGGGATCGAGCCGATGCCAGCGACTCCACCCAAGTCTGAGTTGCGACCGCAGCCGCCCGGCTACGCGCATCGTTTTCACGCCATGGTGAAGCCGATCGGCGCCATTTGCAATCTCAATTGCACGTACTGCTACTACCTGCACAAGGAAGAACTGCTGGCGCAGCGCGCCCCGCGCATGTCGGCCGAAGTGCTGGAGCAGCACATCCGCCAGTACATCGAGGCGCAGACCGGTGACGAAGTCGTCTTTTCGTGGCAGGGCGGCGAGCCGACCCTGATGGGACTGGACTTTTTCCGCCAGGTCGTGGAGTTGCAGCGGCGATACCGCAAGCCCGGCCAGCGGATCGAGAACGACCTCCAAACGAACGGCACGCTACTCGATGCCGACTGGGCACGCTTCCTCAAAACCTACAGCTTCCTCGTTGGCTTGAGCTGCGACGGGCCCCGACACCTGCACGATCGGTACCGCGTCGCTAAGGGTGGCCGGCCGACACACGCGCAGGTGCTGGCGGCGGCGCGGCTGCTGAGAGAGCAGGGCGTGCCGTTCAACGCCCTGTGCGTGGTCAACCGGGACAACGCAAAATGCCCCGTGGACGTGTACCGCTTCCTGACGCGCGAGCTGGGAGTGTGGCGCGTGCAGTTCATCCCGTGCGTGGAGCCGCCGGCGTTCCGCACCGTGGTCGCCCAGCAGCTCAGCCCGCTGCTTTTGCCGGTCGTGGGTACAGCGCAAGCCCGGCCCGGGGGGCCCGACGCGGTTGTGACGGAGTGGTCGGTGGATCCCGATGAGTGGGGCCGCTTCCTGTGCGCGGTCTGGGACGAGTGGTATCGGCAGGACTACGGCCGGGTGCACGTGGACCTGTTCGAGACGACGGTGGTGCAGGCACTCGGTCTGCCGGCGCAGCGCTGCGTCAGCGCCGAGTTCTGCGGCAGGGGGCTGGCCGTGGAGCATAACGGCGACGTGTATGCCTGTGATCACTACGTGTACCCGGAGTACCGGCTGGGGAACCTGCAGCACACGCATTGGGCGGAGTTCGCGTACGGCGAGCGGCAGAAGCAATTCGGTTTCGCGAAACGCAACACGCTGCCGCGGTACTGCCGGGATTGTGAGTATTTGAAGCTGTGTTGGGGCGAGTGCCCGAAAAACCGCTTGGTGCGCACGCCGGACGGAGAGCCCGGACTGAATTACCTGTGTCCCGGGCTGAAGCGTTTCTACGCACACATCCGACGCGACCTGACAGCGATCCTGAAACGCGTACGCGCGGCACATCCGGAGCTCGCGCGGGTACCGCGCGGGTCGGGATGACGTTGGCGTTCATCGGTTCGCACGTGCTATGGCGAGGGGACGAGTGCGGGCAAAGGAGAGTTGAGCACGCACATCATGACCTCGCGTCGTGACCGCATGTTGGAGCACCTGATGCCGTTGAGCGGCACCGCGGACCGCAAACCAGGCACGCGTGGCGCGCTCGGCGTAGACGGGGTGCGTCTGCCGGCGAGCGCGCCACCCGAAACACGGCGGCAGTACGCAAAGATCATGACCGTGCCGTG
The DNA here is from genome assembly GCA_017999985.1 of Phycisphaerae bacterium. Lineage (NCBI taxonomy): Bacteria > Pseudomonadati > Planctomycetota > Phycisphaerae > Phycisphaerae bacterium. The sequence goes on from JAGNKU010000004.1 coordinate 315,534, forward strand.
GAGCGAGGAGTTCGCGCGGCGGGGTGATCAAGAAGCAGCTCGCCCACCTGGATCTGCTCGTGCTGGACGAACTCGGCTACATACCCGCCAGCAAGCTCGGCGCCGAACTGCTCTTCGACGTGATCAGCACGGCCTACGAACGCACGAGCCTGATCGTCACGACCAACCTACCCTTTGAGAACTGGGTCGAGGTGCTGGGCTCCGAACGCCTCACCGGCGCCACCCTGGACCGCCTGACCCACCGCTGCCACATCCTCGAATGCAACGGCGAAGGCTACCGCCTGGCCGACGCCAACCGCCGCCGGCGACCGCCACCCGCGTAACGGCGGACGACACGGGCGATAGCCTGCGGCCGTCGGACTCCCCCCAGACCCCCCTCATGGGGGAACCGGCTTCGCAGGTTCCGCCACACCCCCTCCTCGAGCTTCTTCCCCTCCTCCGGAAACCCCCGGCCAGTTCCTCTGCGCTCCAACCCCTGCGCCCCCTCGACATCTTTCTCTTCAACCTCTATCCTGAACCCATCAGTGCTGCACTTTTCGCCCGCCAGACGCTGCAATATTCAGCCGCCATTCACACTGAACGACAAGAGCTTGCGAAGTGCGTCTTGGATGGAACGGAGAGGGCGGGATTCGAACCCGCGGTACAGGTTTACCCCGTACGACGGTTTAGCAAACCGTTACCTTCAGCCACTCGGTCACCTCTCCAAGTCATTGAACATACAACACTTACGCATTGAACGCGATCCGCATTTTTCTGCGACGACAACCCTGACGACAACCTGTCCGGTCCCTACACTGGTCTTGCGGCATTAAGGGAAGCGGCTTGTCGAGGTTGCAGTCATGGCGAAGACCTCACGCAAGAAGCCGAATAAGCCGCATCCATCGTTCGCGCTAGCCGCGCATCCGAACGGTCAGTGGCGCAAGAAGGTCCGTGGCCGTGTGCATTTCTTCGGCGTGTGGCCTGGTCCAACGGCCGCTCTCGAACGATACCACGCCGTGGCCGCGGACCTTCACGCCGGGCGGCCAACGCGATTATCTACGCTATCGTACGCCGGTCCAACGGTCAAGGATGCGTGCAATAGCTTCCTCGGATGGCAAAGGGAAAAGGTCGACAGCGGTGAGATCGGCGCACGTTGGTTCGCGGATGTCCCGCTTCTCGACCGGCGGCTGTCCACCGGCCGAGAGCCTGGCTCGCTCGTTTCTGCTTTCGCTGACGTTCGCGCTCGGCCTGACGATCATGTTCGCGCTGATCTGGTTCAGCGTCTGGTCGGCGAGCTCACTGCTGCCCACGAGTTGGTGGAAATACATCGCGGCGGTGGTGTGCCTGCTGATGGGGCTGCATCTGCTGGGTGCGTTGCATTTCACGCTGCCGGTGCCGGCGGGGGTAAAGCCGAAGCAGAAGGGGTTTGTGGGCGCGCTGCTGCTGGGGTTGCTTTTCGGGCTGATTTCGATGCCGTGTGCCGGGCCCGTGCTGGCCGCACTCATCATCGTGACGCCGCTGTACGGGAAGTTCTTCGGCCTGACGCTCCTGGTGGCGTACAGCCTCGGGCATTGCGGGCTGGTCCTTGTAGGCGGCACGTCCATCGGCCTCGTGCAGAAGTTGGCTGACTCGAAGGGTTGGACGCGCGGAACGGACATGCTCCGGCGGATCGCCGGCGTTTTGATTATTGCGGTTGGTGTGTGGGTACTCTTCTTCGTTTGATGCGCGCCGTGCTTGGGGCGAACACGGCTCGCCGCCGGCGCGCGAGAGCTCCAAGGAGGCGCGGCATGACGGAGGACGTATCAAGACGTGGCTTTCTGAAAACCGCTGGGATTGCCGTCGCGGCGGGTGCCATCACCGGCACGGCCGCCCAGACCCAGGAGCCGCCGGCGACCGGCCGGAAGATCCGGATCATCGGCCTCGCCTGCAGCCCGCGCAAGGGCAAGACGACGGCCGCGGCCGTGCAGGTGGCGCTCGAGGCGGCGGCCGGCGTGAGCCCGGACATTCGAACCGAGCTGATCGAGCTGGCGGGGATGAACATCCCCGTATTCGACCCCGTGAACCCAAACAAAGGCGACTTCGCCGCTCTGGAACCGAAGCTCGCCGACGCCGCCGTGGCCGGGCTCATCATCGGCACGCCGGTCTACTTCAGTGGCATGTCGTCGTTGTGCAAGGCGTTCATCGACCAGTGCATGGTCTTTCGCAAGAACAACTTCGCCCTGAAGAACAAGGTGGCCGGCGTGGTGGCGGTCGGCGGGGTTCGCAACGGTGGCCAGGAACTGGCGCTCGAATCGGTGCAGGCGGCCCTGATGTGCCAGGAGATGATCGTCGTCGGCGACGGCAGTCCCACGGCGCACACCGGTGCCACCGTGCTCAACGACGGCCAGGATGATATCTCCGGCGATGAGTTCGGCCTGAACACGGTCCGCAACCTGGGCCGGCGCGTGGCAGAGGTGGCCGTGCGCATGGCGCGCTGATCCGTCCCGAGGCCGATCCCACGGGCGAGCATAGTTGCCCCGCCCGTGCAAGCCGGTATAATAATTCGCTGATTGGCGAAGTGATGGAGTGGCGGCGTGAACCCGGTGCTGCGAATTGCGAAAGCGTTGAGCGATGAGACGCGCTTGCGGGCGCTACTGGCGCTACGGGACGGGGAACTGTGTCTGTGCCACGTGGTTGGAGTGCTCGAGCTGGCCCCCTCCACCGTGTCGAAGCACCTGGACATCCTCTGCCAGGCCGGGCTGGTCCGGCGCCGCAAGGACGGACGATGGTGCTACTTCCGGCTGGCCGAGCGCGACGCCGATCCTGTGGTGCGCAGCGCATTGCGTTGGGTCCTGGCAGCGGGCGCCGAGGATGTCGCGCTGGGCAAAGACCTGCAGCGGGTTGCAAGTCTGCGACGCAAGGACCTTCAGGAGTTGGCAGCGTGCTACCGAAGCTGAGAGTTCTGTTCCTGTGTACGGGGAACTCGTGCCGAAGCCAGATGGCCGAGGGTTGGGCGCGGCACTTGAAAGGCGACGTGATCGAGCCGTATTCGGCTGGAATCGAAACGCACGGATTGAACCCGCGCGCGGTGCAGGTCATGGCCGAAGCGGGGGTGGACATCTCCGGCCAGCGTTCGAAGCACGTCGACGAGCTCCGCGACGTGCCGTTCGACTACGTGGTGACGGTGTGCGATCACGCGCACGAGAGTTGTCCGCTGTTTCCCGGCCGGACCAAGCTCATACACGTCGGCTTCGACGACCCCCCGCGGCTGGCGCGCGAGGCGAAAACGGAAGAAGATGCCCTGCGGCACTACCGCCGTGTGCGCGACGAGATTCGCGCGTTTGTCGGGCAATTGCCGGGTGCTCTGGAAAACGCGCTGAAACAAGGGAGTTAGCGATGTCAGATTCGTCTCAGGTGAATGATGCGCAGACCGTCCGCGAGCAAGTGCGGGCGGGATATGCGAAGGTGTCCCAGTCCGGCGGCCTGAGCGGCGCGGCCGCCCAATCCGGTTGCTGCTCCGGTTCGCCCTGCTGCGGACCGGCGGGCGGCAGCGCCACGGACCTGGCGCAGAAGCTGGGCTACAACGAGGCCGAGCTGGCCACGCTGCCGGACGGCGCCAACATGGGGCTCTCCTGCGGCAATCCCACCGCGCTGGCGTCACTCAAGCCCGGCGAGGTCGTGCTGGACCTGGGCAGCGGCGGCGGCTTCGACTGCTTCTTGGCTGGCCCGCGCGTGGGGAAGTCTGGTCGCGTCATCGGGGTGGACATGACACCCGAGATGCTGAGCAAGGCGCGCGGGAACGTGGCCGCCTACCGCCAGCGGACGGGCCTCGACAATGTCGAGTTTCGGTTGGGCGAGATCGAGCACCTGCCTTTGCCGGATGGCAGCGTGGACGTGGTCATCTCGAACTGCGTGATCAACCTGTCGCCCGCCAAGCCGCAGGTGTGGCGCGAAATCGCCCGCGTGCTGAAACCGGGCGGGCGCGTCGCGGTCTCCGACCTGGCGCTGCTCCGGCCGCTGCCTCCGGCCGTGCGCCGCATGGTCGAAGCGCTCGTGGGCTGCGTGGCGGGGGCGGTACTTGTCTCTGACACAGAGCGATTCGCCCGTGATGCCGGGCTGGTCGATATCCAGATTGAGCAGAAGCGCGATTACATCGAATCGATGACCTCGTTCGAGGACCCGCTCTACCAGAAGATCGCCGCGGCGCTGCCAGCCGGCACGCGCCCGGCGGATTTCGTGACGAGTCTGAACGTGACGGCCCGCAAGCCGGAGTAGCCCCACATGGATGCTGGTTGCCCAACCCGATTGTCGTTCCTGGACCGCTTCCTCACGCTCTGGATCTTCCTGGCGATGGCCGTCGGCGTGCTGGGTGGGTGGCTGTGGCCCGGCGTCGAGGACTTCCTCAACCTCTTTCAGGTTGGCACCACCAACATCCCCATTGCCATCGGCCTGATCCTGATGATGTACCCGCCGCTCGCGAAGGTGAAGTACGAGGAACTCGGCGACGTGTTCCGCAATGTCCGCGTGTTGGGCCTATCGCTGGTGCAGAACTGGGTGATCGGCCCGATCCTGATGTTCGCACTCGCCGTCCTGTTCCTGCGCGGCTACCCGGACTACATGGTCGGCCTGATCATGATCGGCCTGGCCCGCTGCATCGCGATGGTGATCGTGTGGAACGAATTGGCCAAGGGTGACAGCGAGTACGCCGCCGGCCTGGTCGCGTTCAACTCGATTTTCCAGGTGCTGTTCTACTCGGTGTACGCGTGGTTCTTCATCACCGTGCTGCCGCCGCGCCTGGGACTGAGCGGGGCGGAAGTTCATGTGACGATCGGCCAGATCGCCCAGAGCGTGTTCATCTACCTGGGCATCCCGTTCCTGGCTGGAATGATCACGCGGTTTGTGCTGCTGCGCGTGAAGGACCGCGCTTGGTACGAGCAAAAGTTCATCCCCAAGATCTCGCCGATTACGCTTATCGCGCTGCTGTTTACGATCGTGGTCATGTTCTCGCTGAAGGGCGAGAAGATCATCCAGCTTCCCCTGGACGTGGTCCGCATCGCGATTCCGCTGTGCATCTACTTCGTGCTGATGTTCCTCGTGTCGTTCTGGATGGGTAAGAAGATCGGCGCCGACTACTCGAAGACGACGACGATCGCATTCACCGCGGCCAGCAACAACTTCGAACTGGCGATCGCCGTCGCCGTCGCCGTGTTCGGCATTGGGCACGGGGCGGCGTTCGCGGCCGTCATCGGCCCGCTGGTCGAGGTGCCGGTGCTGATTGGACTGGTGAATGTGGCCTTGTTCTTCCAAAGGCGATACTTTGGGACACCAACAGCACCTGTTCAGGAGGCGCGCACATGAACCGCCGGCTGATCATGGCCATTCCCATTACGTTTGTCGTGGGCTTGCTTGCACTTGCCACCCTGGCCGTCGCGGGCGACCAACCCACCAGTTCGGCTCCATCCAGCCACGTGTCGGCCGTCCCGCCGCCGCAGGGCGTCTGTCCGCCGTTCAAGTTGCGCGATGAGCAGGGCGAGATCATCGATCCGCGGAACGGCGTCAACGCGTCCGTGCCGTACTCGCCCAAGCAGACCTGCGGTGCCGGCGGCTGCCATAACTACGACTTGATTACCGAGGGATTCCACTTCACGCAGGGCAAGGGCGAGAAGCTGCCGCCCGAGTACGCTGCCCGCTACGGTTGGGTCAAGTTCCCCGGCAACTATGGCGGTAACTGGTGCTCGCCGGCGCCGCTCTACCGCGAGCTGGCCGCCAAGCAGAACGGCAGCGCGCGGCTGATCGACATGACTTCGTTCGAGTTTGTGACGGCGACGTGTGGAAACTGCCATCCCGGCGGCGGTCCGCTGGAATTCGACCGCGATGGGCACCGCTACGACGAGCGGATGCGCGACCCGGCGGCGGGTCTGACGCCGGGCGGCGACAACGGGTTCGACGGGGACTATTTCAAGGCCCGCTGGTCGGAAACCGGCGTGATCGAGGCCGACTGCCTGCTTTGCCACGCGCCCGAATACGACTTCGGGAGCCGAAACGCTCAATTAGCTGGCCTGAACTTCCGCTGGGCCGCCACGGCGGGCGCCGGTCTTGCTACTGTGAATGGTAAGGTGGCTGCGAACGAATCGCCGGCCGTGGCCTATGACGCGGCTCGTTTCGATGCGGAAGGCAACGTGATGCTCCACATCGTGCCGGAGCCGCGCACCGATACGTGCCTGAATTGCCACTTCAAGCCGGACTGGAAGAAACGCGGCGCGGGCTACTCGACGCGCACGGACGTGCACATGGCGGCGGGGCTGCTCTGCGTGGACTGTCACGCGGCGGGAAGCCGGGCGGCCGATCCGCGCATCCGCGGGAAGGAAGTACACCAGTTCGGCAAAGGCGACGATCCATCGGGGTTTGTACGCAACGATCTGGACGACACCGTGCGGACCTGCGAAGCGTGTCACTTGGAGGGCTGGCGGAACGCCCCACGGGCAACGCACGAGTGGCTGCCGCCGATGCACCTGGAGAAACTCTCCTGCCAGGCCTGCCACATTCCGAACCGGGCGGTCAAGAGCGCCCTCGTGCAGGCCAGCGACGTGTACAACGCCGCGCCGCGGATCTCGCCACCGGGCAAGCACATCTGGACGTTCTACGACCAAGAGATGAAGTTCTGGAACCACTACGGCGAGCTGGACCTCTTCAGCGCGCACGATAAGCCGACCGACGTCACACAGCCGACGCTCGTTCGCTACAAGGGCAAGATCTACCCGGCCAACCGCGTGCATAGCACCTTCGTGGGCTACGAGGAGCCGGGCCAGCCGGGTCTGCACCAGCTCTTCATGAAGGACTTCTTCACGATGTGGAAGGAGCATCGGGCTGACCCGACCGCCAAGTATCCACAGCTTGCAAAGATCAAGGACGACAATGGCGATGGAGCCCCCGAGGTGAATCGGCCCGCTGAGCTCGACGCCTTGCTGGCGGCTACGAAGGACTACCTCACCGCCACCAAGTTCCCGCTCGACGGCAAGCGTCTTGTCTGGGTCAGCGACAGTCGGGCGTACTACTCAGCGACAGAGTACCGTGACCTGCCGCACGAAGAGTACGAGGCCACCGCCTACGCCTCCGTGTACAAGTTCTCGCACGACATTGCTCCCGCGCGGGCGGCGCTCGGCGCCGGTGGCTGCACCGACTGCCATTCCGCGCCGTCGCCCTTTTTCGATCGGCCCCTGCTGGCGCAGGCGTTTCAGGCAAGCGATGGGCAGCCGCGTTGGGTACCGAACCACGAAATCCTCGGCCTCGGGTCGGCGTGGATTCGGGCCGGCGCTTTCCGGGAGCAGTCGCTCAAGCCGCTGATGTACCTGTTGCTGGCGGTCCTGGCAGTTGTGTGGCTCGTCGCCGGATTGCGCGATGCGGCCGTTCGGAATGAGGCGCTTTCCGCCGGTCAGGCCCGGTTGGGTGCAGGGGCGCTGCTGATCGTCGCAGTACTTGGCGGTGTGCTGGCCGCACGCACGCCCGACTTGCTGAGCTACATGCTGGCGAGCCGTTTCACGCTCGATGCCAAACACTTCTGGGTCGCGGCCGCAATTCTGTTGGGGGCCATCGTCACGACGCTGCGACCGCGTCGCGGTCCCTCGCGCGTGCGGCCAGTACTCGCGTGGCTGCTGTGGATCACAGTCGTGCTAACGGGCCTGTGTGGCGGGCTGATGCTCCTGCAACTGAAGGCCTGGCCGGCGCTGACGCGGCTGGCATACACCGGATTCGATGCCGGGCTGACGTTGGTGCTCGCGCTGACCATCGTGCTACAGTTCATGCGTCTGGCGGGAGCGGCGACGCCGGGCGCGGGGCGCGTCGTCGCGGAGCAGCGTGCATGACGGGCTATTTCGCCAAGCTGCGACTGGGAGCGATTGGACGGTTCCTGGCTGGCTGGGGCGCGGTGTTTGCGTTCGTCGCCGGCGGCGGCGCGTCCGTCTGCCCGTGCTGCGGATCGCAGGCTTGCCCGGTCGGCTTTGCCGGCGCAGGGGTTGTGGGCTTCCTGGTGACGGCTCTCCTGTACGTGCCCCGATGGGTGGCTGGCCGAATGGGACACCGGCGCGGTGCACCGAGCAGACCGGAAAACACGGCTGACCACGGCGGCAGTAGCGTTGCGGGGCCAATGGTCGCCGCTCACGATCACGAGCATGACACCGCGCACGCGCCATGTTCTGATTGCCGCGGCGCTGCTGATTCTGGCGGGTCGAGTCGGGTATTCGGAGCTGCGGGGGGATGACCCCGCGCAGCCGCGTATCGCCCAGCTCGAAGAGCGCTTGAGAATCCAGCAGGCGCGCAGCGCTGCGCTCGAAGCCAAGCTGGAAGAAACCCGGCGGCAGGATCTGGCGGCGGCTCGCGCCGACGCTCTGCGGGCGCAGGTGCGTGAGGTCTTGGCTGAGCAGGAGTTCCGGGAGGCGCTCTGTCCGTCAACCACGGCCGCCGGCTACGACCGCGGGTTCGTCATGCGCAGCACCGACGAGAAGTTCCTGTTGCGCATCAATGGGCGCATTCAGACCCGCTGGACCTACTACCAGACACGCCGCGAGAACCGCTACCTGTCGCCGGGTTTTCGCCGACACGACCGTGCCGGCCTCGACCTTCAGCGCATCCGGCTGACCTTCTCGGGCCACGCGTACAGCCCGGATTTGACGTATCGCATCGATCTGCGTATGGACGCGCCCGGCGGATACGACGCCGGGATTCAGACTGCCTGGGTCAACTACCGCGTCGCCGAAGAGTTCCAGATCAAGCTGGGCGTCTTCAAGATGCCAACCGTGCGGGCCCAGATGATCGAGGACGGCAACCTCCAGTTCGTCGACCGCGCGGTCCAGGACGCGGTTTTCCAGTTCGACCGCGGCCTCGGTGTGCGCCTCTGGGGTAGCCTGTTCAGGAAACGTGTCGATTACTACCTCGACGTCGTCAACTCGTTCAACAGCTTTACCACCGCGACGATCACACCCGATCCGGCGGAGATGGACAATAATCCTGGCATCGTCTTCCATGCACTCTGGCACGCACTCAGCGAGCAGCCCGGCAAGGACTTTGCCTGGCAGGCGGATCACGAAATCCATCAATACCCGGCGCTGGACCTGGGCTTCCAGTACGCGTTCAACGACGACGCCGGCGACCAGCGCACGACCCGCATCCCGCTGCCGCGCCCTGACCCCCACGGTCCCGGCGGGTTTGATCTGACGAGCACGAACGGCCTTCAGATTCACCAGTTCGGCTGGGATGCGATGTTCAAGTATCGCGGCCTGTCAGCCTCCGGCGAGTACGTGCTCCGCCTGGTTGACCCGCGCGGCCAACGCCCCCTCGCCCCCTGGACTCAGCTCACCGGCCAGCGCGACACCGCCGCCCAGCATGGCGCGTACGTCCAATGCGGCTACATGCTGCCGATCCCCGGTCTGGAGCGGAAGCTGGAAATCGTTGGGCGCGTCGGTGGCATCGCGGCGGTCGCCAACGGGCATGAAGGCACATGGGAGTACGCCGGGGGCGTCAACTGGTACTTCCGCGGCGACGACGTGAAGCTTCAGGCCGACGTGACGAAGGTGAGCGAAGTGCCGATCACCAGTTCGCCGCACAGCCTGGCCAACGTGAACGACGACGCCCTGATCTTCCGCGTGCAGTTTCAGCTCGCGTTCTGAACCCGCGCGGGCGGCCCGCCCCGCCACGTGCGGGGCCGCCTCTTTCCAGTTATTGGCCAGCGACGACCCCGGGCTCCAGGGGGCCATCGGGTCGCGCAGCTACAACTCCCAATGTGGCAAATGTTTACGCTCACCTCTTTCACCGGTCCGCACGTCTTGAGGGGCCTTGTGAGGCATACGTTGCGGCCGGATTCCGCTTGATTTTCTGCCGCGGTTCAGTGAATATATCCGTCTATCCGAATATACGGGTATCTTCGGAGGTCGCTCCGTGCGGAACAGCGCCGAACTCTTCAAAGCCCTCGCCGACGAGACCCGCCTGCGCATTCTGAACCTGCTCGTGCGCGGCGAGTTGTGCGTCTGCGACATCATGGCCGTGCTCGACGTCGGCCAGTCGAAGGCATCCCGGCATCTGGCTTATCTGCGCAACGTTGGGCTGGTCGATGATCGTCGCAACGGCGTCTGGATGTACTACACCCTGGCGATGCCCGAGGGCGTGACACACAAGCGCATCCTTGAATGGCTCGCTGAGGCCGCGACCGAATTGCCGCAGGCGGCCGCGGACCTGAAAGCCCTCCAGAAGCTGCAGCGGGCCGCGCAACGTTGCGGCAGCAGGTGCGCTCCCTGCAATGGCGACCGCAAGGCGCTGCTCGCGCATGTCGAGAGGCGGTGAAAGGTGCCCTGCAGCGTGCATGAAACTACGGGCACATTCCGGTGAACCGCCTCGATATATATGCCGACTAACCACGGCCGTTGACCGGCGGAGTGAAAGAAGCCCCAAGGCAGGAGAACATGAATGTTGAGGAACCGAATCACAGGCACGTTGTTTCTGGCGCTGGCGATGACGACCACGGCGTTTGCACAGGAGCAGGCCGGCTCCGGTATCGTGGCGCCAACGCCGGCGGCGGCCCCCGTCCGAGCCGCTGCGCCAATCAGCCCGGCGGCCACGGCCATCCATGAAGCCGCCCAGGCGAACAAGTTCATTTTCATCTTCTTCTACCGGGCCGAGGACGAAGCCACGCTGGCGGCGCGGACGACATTCGACGCCGCGATGGAGAAGCTCGCTGAGCGGGCCAACGCGGCCGCGGTGAACATCGCCGATCCGCAGGAGCGCGCCCTCGTGGCGAAGTACCAGCTCACGCGCTCGCCCATGCCGCTCGTGCTGGCGATGGCGCCCACAGGTGCTGTCACGCGGAGCTTCCCCGTGCGGTTTACGGAGGAGCAGTTAAAGACCGCGTTCGTCAGCCCCGGCATGCAGAAGTGCCTCAAAGCGCTCCAGGACCGCAAGATGGCCTTCCTGTGCGTGCAGAACGGCACCACGCAGCACAACGCAGAGGCCCTGCAGGGCGTGCGGGACTTTGCGGCCGATCCTCAGTATGCCAAGACCACGGAGATCATCACCATCGACCCCACCGACACCGCCGAAGAGAGCCTCCTGAAGCAATTCAAGGTGGACCCGAAGACCGAAGAGGCGGTCACGGTGTTCCTGGCACCGCCGGGCGCGACCGTCGCCACGTACACGGGTGAAACGAAGAAGGACGTGCTTATGGCCGCGGCGAAGACGGCAGCAAAGGGCTGCGACCCAAAGAGCGGTTGCTGCACACCCAAGAAGCCGGCCAATGCGCCAGCGCAGCCACAGGGCCAGCCTCAGCCGCCGCAGCGGGGCACTTCCGAGAAGAAGCCGTAACCGAGGTCATCCCCCATGCATCTGCGCAAGCTCGTCTGGCGCGAAATGTTCGAGCGCAAGAACCAACTCGCCACCAGCTTCCTGGCGATCCTACTCGGCATCGCGGTCGTCGTCTCGATCAAGAACATCACCTTCTACTCAGAGAAGGCGGTCGCCGCGCAGCTCGATGCACTCGGCGCGAACGTGCTCGTCCTGCCCAAGTCGGTGTCGCTGCAGGACTACTACAGCGCCGACATGCAGAATGACGAGTTCCCCGAAGAATACGTGCAGCGCCTGGCGATGTCAGACTTGCAGGGGCTCGACAACCTGTCGCCCAAGCTGTCCGTGCCGGTCAAGCTGAAGGGCCGCGGGTTTACGCTCACCGGGATACTGCCGAAGAGCGAGTTCCAGGCCAAGGCGATGTGGGCCGGGGCGGGCATCTTCGCGCGACCCGCCGAGGGCTGCGGGACCGTCGCAGATGTTCCCGGCGCGTTCCGGCCCGCGGCCAAGGAGACGTTGGTCCGCCAGCGCGTGATCGACGATTTGAGCGACACCGAAGTGCTCATCGGCGCCGACGTCGCGGCGATTCTCGGGATGAGGGAAGGCGACAGTCTGGACGTGCTTGGTCGCACCTTCAGCGTCACGGCAGTCCTGCCAGAGACCGGCACGGTGGATGACTCGCGCATCTTCGCGCACCTGCACGCCGTCCAGGAAATGGCCGGCAAGGGCCCGGTCATCAACGCGATCGAGATCGTCGGCTGCTGCAAGGAGATCTCCGCCGGGCTCGTGCAGAAGATCAACAAGCTCCTGCCCGACGCGAAGGTCGTCACCGTCACGCAGGTGGTGGACACGCAGGTCAAGACGAACGGCATGATGGCCCGTCTGTCGATGATCTTCCTGGGCATCATCGTGCTCGTCGGCGGCGCGAGCATCGCGAACTACATGTACGCGAACGTGTATGAACGCCGGCGCGAGATCGGCACGCTGATGGCACTCGGGGCCGGTTCGTCCGTGATCCTCAAGATGTTTCTGCTGAAAGCGCTGCTGCTCGGCCTCGCCGGCGGCGTCTGTGGCTACCTGCTCGGCACCGTCCTGGCCGTGGCGCTCGGGCCACGCCTGGCGGGCATTCCAGTGCTCCCGATGCCCGTGCTTGTCGTGTGGGCGATCGGCATCTCGGTCGTGATCGCCCTAGCAGCCAGCTACTTCCCTGCGCGGCGGGCCGCGCGCCTCGATCCCTGTGCAACGCTTCAGGAGGTGTGAAACGGCATGCGATTGGAATCCGTCAGCAAGAGCTATCTGCATCGAGGCCGGACAGTCGCAGCCCTGGATAACGCGTCCCTGGAGATTGCCGCGGGCGATTTCGTGGCGGTGGTCGGCCCGAGTGGCAGCGGCAAAAGCACTTTGTTGCTTGTACTCGGCGGAATGCTCTCCCCATCCACCGGCAAGGTTTTCCTCAACGGGCACTCACTCTACGAGCTGTCGCCCAACCAACGAGCTGAGCTGCGTCGGCAGAAGATTGGGTTCGTATTCCAGACGTTCAACCTGGTTCCGTATCTGACGGCGCTGGAAAACGTGCAAATCCCGTTGTATCTGGCTGGCGTCGACGGGCCGGTCCAGAAACAGCGCGCCTCGGCGCTGCTGGAGCGCGTCGGGCTAGGCGATCGGCTGGACCACAAGCCGCCGGAATTGAGCATTGGCCAGCAGCAGCGCGTCGCGCTGGCCCGCGTCATGGCGAATGATCCCGAGATCATTCTGGCCGATGAACCAACGGGAAACCTCGATCCAGAGACTGGCCAACAGATTCTCGACTTGCTCGAAGATATCAACCGCGAAGGCCGCACGATCGTCATGGTGACGCACGATCCCCGTGCTGCGGCCCGCGCCAAGCGCACGCTCCGCCTACAGGAGGGGCGGATCACCTCCAATGGGCAATTGCCCACGGCGATCGGCGGTAGAGCGGAACCCGCCGGCCGGCCAGCCAGCCCCATCATCGGCCCAGATGCGCGCTGATCCCCTCCGCAATCGCTTCCGCGATCCGCGTGCGGTATGACGGCGTACTGAGATGCTGCGCCTCCGTCCGATTGCTCACAAAACCGCATTCGATCAACAGCGCCGGTCGCGAGTGTCCAACCAGCACGCGATACCCCGCCGTCTGCACGCCGCGCAACTCGAACCCCGCCCGCTTGAGTGCCGCCGCCACGTGCTGGGCCGCCTGACGACTCGCCGCCGTCGCATTGCGGCTCACGTAGATCGTGATGCCCGAGGCGCTCAGCCGCTTGGCCGAGTCCGCGTGGATCGACACGAACAGGTCCGCCCGCGCGCGCTCCGCCATCGCCGCCCGGCTGTCCAGCTCGATGAAGCGATCCGAGCTGCGCGTCATCACCACGTTCGCGCCCCGCTCACCCAGCAGCCCGGCAACCTGCTGGGCAATGTCCAGCACGATCACCTTCTCCGGCACGGACCCGCGTCCCAGCGCGCCGGGGTCCTTGCCGCCGTGGCCGGCGTCGACCACCACCGTCGTGCCACGCAGGCCCTGGTCACTCGGCACCACCGGCGGCGCGGGGGCCGGGTGCTCCGGGGGCGGAATCGCCGGCACCTGACGCGGAGGCCGGGTGCTGAGGACCGGCTGCGGGGGCGGTCCCAGTTGCGGCCCGGGCGCGGCACAACCCCACAACGTGGCCCCCAGCAAGGTCGTAACCAGGATTGCTCGCCACATGCTTCGCGCGCTCGCCATCGGACGTCGGCTCATGTCGCGGGACAAGATACCCGAACCGCGCGTGTATCGGCGACTGGCCGGCGGAAAAAAGTCCGCGCCCCATCGCCGCCCGACGCCGCTTACGGCCCGGGCAGCGGCATGATGTCGCGGTACTGATAATCCGGGTCGGTGGGATCATTCCACCACGCGTTCGGGTCAGCGGGGTCGTTCCCGGACGCGGTGCTCCAACCCAGCCCGCGGCTCCCCTGCGTGGTCCGCGTCACGACCGCGGCGGCGTGGCCATCCAGGAAAAGCAGATTGTGCTGGTTCCACTTGCGGTGCCAGCCACGGCGGGGGATGCGATTCCACTGCGCCGAATCGAACGGATCCTCGAAGATGATGACGAAGACACTGGAGTTGCGCAGCAGTTGCTGGCGGACGAACGCATTGGCGCGCTGCAGCCAGCGACTGGGAGACTCCGCGGCATGGGCTCCGGCCGCCCAGTTGCGGGCGAAGTGGTAGTTCGAGTCGTAGCTGCTGCCCGCGAACCAGTACAACGAGCGCGCGTTGACCACATCGCCCGTCTCGTACATCCAGAAGCTGCCGTCGTCGGAGGGGCATTCGTAAACTGGCAGGTCGCGCACCGCCTCAAACAGCGGATCATCCGGCTGCACGTCGTATGTGGGCAGCCCCGGATAGATGAAGCGGTTGAACGGCCGGCCGCCCGGCGTGTCGCGGAACTCCGGCTGCACGTAGCCCCACCATTGCACGGAGCCCGGCGCGTCCTGCCGGCCCGGATGCCCACCGAAGTAGAACCCGTGCAACACGGGCTGCACGTAGCCCGCCAGCACCTCGTTCCGCTTCTCAAATGGAAACCAGTCGCGCTCTTCGCCGAAGTACGCCAGCATGGCGGCGCTGATCTGCTTCAGGTTGGCCAGGCACTTGACCTTCTTCGCCTCCTGCCGCGCGCCCGACAGCCCCGGCAACAGGATCGAGATCAGCAGCACGATGATGCTGATGACCACCAGCAGCTCGATGAGCGTGAACCCCCGGCGGCTTCGCCCCGGCACCGCCAGCCCGTGCAGTCTGCCCCGCCACAACATCAGTAGCGCTCTCAGCCGACCGGGGCCTCCATCAGCCGCGTCCCGGTCGGACGCCGCTCGCAGCCTTGAATGATAGCACACGCGGCCCCCAAAACGCACACACTTTTTTCAGCGCGGCTGCGGCGCAGCCGCCGGTGCCGACGCCGGCGGACCGTCGCCGCGCACCGCCGTCATCTTCCCGCAGCGCCGGCACACAATGTGCATCGCGTGTTGCGCGCCGGCGTGCGTGAATTCACGCCGGTCAAGAACCCGCTCGAACTCGCGGTCACTCAACTGAAATGCGGATTGACACGCCGGGCAGTAAAACCCCACGAAGACGTCGTCGGGCGCGGCGTCCTCGTAACCCGACCAGGCCGAAACGAGCGTCGCCGTGACCAGCAGCACGGCCACCACCCCGCTCAGCACCAGCAGCCGGCGCGGTGCGCGGCCCAACCGCTCACGCGCCGCGGCAAGCCGGGCCGACAGGGGCGCGAGCCACGGCCACGTTACGATCTGCACGAGCTCGCGGATGCGACCAATCACGCAAACTCCTGCCCCCAGGCCGCGGGGCGCCACCTACCGCACGTTGAAATACCGCGCCGCCGGATGATACGCGATCAACGCGCTGGTCGATTGCTCGGGCTCGAGCTGGTACTCCTCGCCGAGCCGCACACCGATCCGCTCCGGCTGCAACAGCTTCATCAGCGGCACCTGGTCCTCGAGATTCGGACACGCAGGGTAGCCGAAGCTGTAACGGCTGCCCTGGTAGCCCTGCTGGAACAGCCTGCCCAGCTCGCGCGCGTCGCCGCCGGCGATGCCCAGCTCGACGCGCACCTGCTTGTGAACATACTCCGCCAGCGCTTCGGCCAGCTCTACGCCCAGGCCGTGCAGGAACAGGTACTGCTGGTATTGGTTCTGCTCGAACCACTGCCGCGCCACCTCGCTCACCCGGCGGCCGGCGGTGACGAGCGAAAACGCCGCCACGTCCACCACCCCGGCGCTGGCGGGTCGCCAGAAATCCGCCAGGCACCAGTACGGGTGTTTGCGCTGGCGCGGGAACCGGAAGCGGACCAGTTCGCCGCGGTGGTGCTCGGGCCGGTCGATCGTTCCGCTGGGCGGCTCGAAGATGATCAAGTCGTCGCCGTCGGAATTGCAGGGCCAGTAGCCATAGATCGCCTGCGGTTTCAGGATCTCTTCACGCTGACAGCGTTCGACAAGCTGTCGGTACAGGGGGCGGATCTCGCTCTGCACGTAGCGCTGCCACTCCTCTGGCGCGCGGCGCTTCTTGCGAAAGCCCCACTGCACCTGGAACAACATCGTTTCATTGATGTACGCCAACGGCGCCTGCAGCTCGATCTTCTCCAGCACCCGCGCGCCCCAGAACGGCGGGCGCGGCACCGGCGTGTGATGGCCGATGTCGGAGCGGGCCGGCGGCCGCACCGGCTCCAAGCCGCGCTGCTCCACCGCCAGCGCCGCCTCCTCGTCCGCGAGCGCCGCCTCAGCCGCCAGCGCCCGCTCCGCCGCCTCGTCGTCCAGCGGCTTCAGGCCATAACGCTGCTCGGCAATGCGCCGCAGCCGGTCCGGCGTCGGCGCCTCAACGACCGGTTCGGTGGTCGCGGCGGCGGCCCGGGACGCCGCGCTCTGCTGCGCCGCCTTCAATTGGGCCATGAGATTCAGGCCCTCGAACGCGTCCTTGGCGTAGTGCAGCGGGCCGCGGTAGACCTGCCGCAACTCGCCCTCCACGTACTTGCGCGTCAGCGCCGCGCCGCCCAGGATCACCGGGACCGTGATCCCCTGCTCGTTGAGCACCTCGAGGTCCGCGCGCATCACCAGCGTCGACTTGACCAGCAGCCCGCTCAGGCCAATCGCGTCGGCCTCGTGCTCGCGCCAGGCGTTGATGATGTTGTTGATCGGCTGCTTGATGCCCAGGTTGTACACCGTGTAGCCGTTGTTGGTCAGGATGATGTCAACCAGGTTCTTGCCGATGTCATGCACGTCGCCGCGCACCGTTGCCAGCACCAGCTTGCCGCGCGACTGGCCTTCGGTCCGCGCCATGTGCGGCTCGAGGTACGCCACCGCGGCCTTCATCGTCTCGGCCGACTTCAGCACGAACGGCAACTGCATCTGCCCGGAGCCGAACAGCTCGCCCACCACCCGCATGCCTTCCAGCAGGAACTCGTTGATGATGAACAGCGGCTGGTACTTCGTCAGCGCCTCGTCCAGGTCCGCCTCCAGCCCCACCCGGGCGCCATCAATGATCCGCCGCTTCAGCCGCTCCTCGACCGGCAACTCCGCGATGCGGACCTTGTCCTCAAGCTGCTCCCCGGCCGCGAACAGGCCGATGTACTGCTCGAGCGGATCGCCGTTCGTCCGCCGATCGTGAATCAGGTCCAGGGCCGCCTGCCAGCGCTCGTCACTGATCTGGTTGCGCGGCAGGATCTTGCCGGCGTGCACGATCGCCGCCGTCAGGCCGCGCTGACACGCTTCGTACAGAAAGGCCGAGTTCAGCACGACCCGCGCGGCCGGCTGCATGCCGAAGCTGACGTTGCTGACACCCAGCAGCGACTGGCAGCCCGGGAAACGCTCCATGACGCGCTGCACGCCGTCCAGCGTCTCCAGCGCCAGCCGGCGATCCTCGACGTTGCCGGTCGTGATCGGAAACGTCAGGCAGTCGAAGAAGATGTTCTCTTCGGCGATGCCGTACTTGCGCGTCAGCAGGTCGTGCAGGCGGGTGGCGATGGCGAGCTTCCGCTCAGCCGTCTTGGCCATGGCCTCGCGCGGGTCCTCGTCGATCGTCAGGGCCACCACGCCGGCGCCGTACTGGCGCAGCAGGTGGCAAATGCGCGCCAGTTTCGCCTCGCCGTCCTCCAGGTTGACGGAGTTCACGATGCACTTGCCGCCGGCAAGCTTGAGCCCGGCCTCGATCACCGCCGGCTCCGTGCTGTCGAGCATCAGCGGGGCGTTGATGTCGCTGCCGAACCGGTCGATCACCTTGTGCATGTCGGGGACGCCGTCGCGCCCGACGCAATCGACACAGACGTCGAGGACGTGCGCGCCTTCGCGGAGCTGCTCGTTGGCCACCTCGACCAGGCCCTCGATGTCGCCCTCGAGCAACAGTCGCTTGAACTGCCGCGAGCCGTTGCTGTTGCAGCGCTCGCCGACGATCAGAAAGCTCGTGTCCTGCCGCAGCGGCACCGCCGCATACAGGCTGCTGACCGCAGGCTCATGCACGATTTGACGCCGCGCCGGCTGCAAGCCCCCGACCGCATCGACGACGGCCCGCAGATGGGCCGGCGTGGTCCCGCAGCATCCACCGACGACGTTCACCCCGTCTACCGTTATGAACTCACGCAGCCAGCGCGCCAGCTCCGCGGGCGTCAGCGGGAAATGCGGCCGACCGTCCACCACCTGCGGCAGGCCCGCGTTCGGCAGCACGCTGATGTGCCGCGTGCAGTGCCGGGCCAGGTGCCGCACGTGCTCGCTCATCTCCTGCGGACCGGTCGCGCAGTTCAGCCCGATCACGTCCACCTCGGGAAAGGCCTCCAGTGCAACCACGGCGGCCGCGATCTCCGTCCCCATCAGCATCGTGCCGGTCGTCTCCATCGTGACCTGGCACATGAGCGGCACGCGCCGGCCACACTGCTCGAACGCCTGCCGCGCCGCCTGGATCGCCGTCTTGGCCTGGAGTATGTCCTGGCAGGTTTCGATCAGCAGTACGTCGACCCCGCCGTCCAGCAGCCCGCGCATCTGCTCCAGGTAGCTCGCCAGCAGCTCGTCATAGCCGATCTGGCGCAACGAGATCAACTTCGTCCCGGGCCCGATCGAACCCACCACGAACCGCGGCCGCTGGGGAGTGGCATAGGCCGCACAGGCCCGCCGGGCAATTTGGGCCGCCATCAGATTCAGGTCGTAGGTGCGCTCCGCCAGGCCGAATTCACCCAGCACGACGCGGTTGGCCCCGAACGTGTTGGTCTCGACCGCATCGCAGCCGACGTCGAGGAAATCGCGGTGGATCCGCTCGATGACGTCCGGGCACGTTTCGTTCAGGACCTCGGAGCAGTTCTCCAAGCCGCGGTAGTCGCTCAGCGGCAGCTCGAGCGCATGGATGCTGGTGCCCATCGCCCCATCGAAGACCAGCACGCGTTCGGCGAGAAGTCGCAGGAAGGCGCAATCAGCGTCCGGCAAGGTGGTGCCTCGACAATCCCGGTCACGCCGCGCGCTTGCGGCGGCCCGGTCCGGGCGGCCCGCAAGCGCCCGGCTCGACCGGCAGCCGGAGGCGCCCGGGGGCCCTTGCCTTCCGCAAGTCGTCGCGTATTATAGCGGGATTGCCGAAAACTGCCCGGAGTTCCGGCCTGCGAGGTGGAGCCACGTGCTGATGACGACCGATGCTATGGAACTGTCCAGCTTCTTCGAGGCTGCGGTCAACGTCGAGACCTTCCAGCGGTATGGCGATGCCAGCCATGCTTCGGGCGCTGCCCAGGAACGCTTCGGTACCCTGGTCCAGGAGTACTGCGAGCGCGTCGAGCGCGGCCAGGGCGACCCCCTCAAGCTGGCATTGGGCCTGCTGATCCTGGGGCGCTTCCGTGACGCTTTTGAATGGTTCGCCAAAGCGCCGGCCAGCAAGGAGCGACACTACTTCGCCGCCCAGGCCGCCAGCGCGCTGGGCCGCCATGACGCCGCCCTGGAGGAACTCCGCCAGGCCGGCAGGCACGGCTGGGACCCCCTGGAAGTCGACATGCGCTGCGCGGTCGTGCATATCCACGCGGGCGACCACGCCGCGGCGGCCCGGCTCATCCAGAAACACGATCAGGACGGCCGCGACCGCGCCGACTGGTACTACGCCAAGGGCATGTTGACCGAGACGCAAGGCGAGCACGAGGCCGCGCTGGAGTACCTGGAGAAGGCGCTCACGCTGGACCCCGACCACGCGGAAGCCATGTTCCGCTGTGCCCGCCTCTATGACCTGTGCGGGGCCGACGCCGAAGCGCTCGAGCTGTACCAGCGCCTCGCGCTGCAGCCGCGGGCCCATGTGAATGCACTGCTCAACGCTGCGGTGATCTATGAGGACATCGGCCGCTACGAAGACTCCGCCCAGTGCCTCCGCCGCGTGCTGCGCGCCTTTCCGAACCATACCCGCGCCCGCCTGTTCCTCAAGGACGTCGAAAGCTGCCTCGAAATGGTCATTGACGAGACCGGCCAGGACCACGGCGATACCCGCGCGCGCCTCCTGGACACGCCGCTCTCCGAATACGAGCTCTCTGTCCGCGCCCGCAACTGCCTCAAGAAGATGAACATCCGCACGCTCGGCGAGCTGATCCGCCTGACCGAGGCCGAGCTGCTGGCGTACAAGAACTTCGGCGAAACCTCGCTCAATGAGATCAAGGCCCTGCTCACCAAGAAGGGCCTGCGCCTGGGGCAGAGCCCGGACGAGCTCGAACTGGCCGTGGTCGAGGAGATCGCGGTGCCCAAGGCCCCGGCGCTGCCGCCCGGCCAGGAAGCCATCCTCTCCAAGTCCGTCAGCGAACTCGAGCTCTCCGTCCGCGCGCGCCGCTGTCTCCAGCGCCTCAACGTCCAGACTCTCGCCGACCTCGTCCAGTACTCCGAGTCCGACCTGCTGGCCACGCGGAACTTCGGCGTAACCTCGCTCAACGAGATCAAGTCGCGCCTCTCCGAACACGGCCTGCAGCTCGCCCCTAAGAAGACGAGCTGACCCGCCGGTGGCCAGCGGCTTCGCGTTCACCGTCCAGCACACCTGCGGCCCCGCCCGGCGCGGCGTGATCCATACGCCGCATGGCGACATCGATACACCCGCGTTCATGCCGGTTGGGACGCGTGCGGCGGTAAAGGGGCTGACGCCGGCGCAACTCGCCGAAACCGGCTCCCAGGTGCTGCTCGCCAACACGTACCACCTGATGCTGCGCCCCGGTGCGGAGATCGTTGCGGCGCTGGGCGGCCTGCAGCGGCTGATGGGCTGGTCCGGGGCCATCCTGACCGACAGCGGCGGCTACCAGGTGTTCTCGCTCTCCGAGTTGCGGCAACTCGACAACGACGGCGTGACATTCCGTTCCCACATCGACGGCCAGCTTGTGCGCCTCACGCCGGAGTCAGCCATCGCCATCCAGAACCAGCTTGGCGCCGACATCATCATGGCACTCGATGAATGCCCGCCATTGCCGGCCAAGCCAGGCGCGCTGCGGGCCGCCATCGAACGGACCATCGCCTGGGCACGGCGCTGCCGGGCAGCGCACCAGCGGCCCGACCAGGCACTCTACGGCATCGTGCAGGGCGGGTTGGAGCTGGACGTCCGGCGGGCCTGCCTGGCGGAGCTGGTCGCGATCGGCTTCGACGGCTACGCGCTCGGCGGGCTCTCGGTCGGCGAGCCACCCGCGGATATGCATGCCTTCCTGGACGCCTTCGCCCACGAATTGCCCGCGGATCGGCCGCGCTACCTGATGGGCGTCGGCACGCCGCGCGACCTTGTCGCCGCCGTCGCCGCGGGGATCGACCAGTTCGACTGCGTGCTGCCAACCCGCAACGGGCGGAAGGGCTATGCGTTCACGAGCCTCGGCGCCCGCCGGCTGCGCAACGCCTGTCACAAGCTGTCGGCCGAGCCGCTCGATCCGGCGTGCGACTGTTACACGTGCCGGCATTTCGCGCGCGGCTATCTGCGCCACCTGCTCTTGTCGGGGGAAGTGCTTGGAGCGACGCTGGTTTCGCTCCATAATATCGCCTTCTACCAGGCGCTGATGCGGCAGATGCGCGCCGCGCTGGTGGCCGGGACATTCGCCGCGTGGCGACGTGCGTTCGAGGCCGGCCCAGTCGGCGCCGAGGTCGAGACAAAGGAAGACGAATGATCGCTCTCATCACCCTGCTCGCGCAGACCGCTCCCACGTCGCAGCCCGTCGCCCCTGGCCCGGGCGATTTCCTGCGCGGCCCATTCATCCCGGTCATCCTCGGGTTGATCATCCTGTGGTGGTTCATGTCGCGCGGCCGCACGAAGGAGCGCCAGCGCTACGAGCAGATGCTCGCCAGCCTGAAGAAGAACGACCGCGTGCAGACGATCGGCGGCATCCTCGGCACCGTCGTCGATGTCCGCGACAACGAGGTGGTCGTGAAGGTCGACGAGGCCACCAACGCCAAGATCCGCTTCAACCGCTCCGCCATCAAGGAAGTTCTCCGCGAGGCGCCCGAAACCAAAAGCTGATCCGCCGCGCCCCGGGGCGGCGCGGACCGGCTGGCCCGCCAGCTCGATCCGGCGCATAGCCGCGCCAGCGCAACCGGCCGGTCTTCGCTCACACAAACGCGTTGCACGTCCGCCGCCATACGGCCGGGCCCCACCGCGCGGGCGGTCCCATCACGAGTACGCCCGCCCACATTGCCCACGTCCGACTCGACAGACTCAGCCGTTCGACACGGCACTGGTAGAGTCTTGTGCCCATCGCCGCCGGCGTCGTCGCGTGTAGATTATCGAAGACCGTGGCCGCCGCGCCGCTATCGGCCGTGCCAAGACCCCCTGCGGGCCATAGCCGCGGTCGTACTCTCGGACACCGCCCGTCACCGTCCGAGAACGCCGCCGGCTACCAGAATCTTCGCGAAAACCGGTGGAAATCGCGCGGGACCGGGGCCTATGCTCCCCTGCCTCGCCGATTGCTGACCAGGTCTGACCCACCCCCTGGTCACAAAGACCTTGCCGGAAAACGGACCTCGCCGATTGGACGCCGGATGGCGTTGGGAAAGGAGCTTGGCATGCGTACGAATCTGCTGACGATTTTGGTGGTGCTGGTAGTGGCGGCCCCGATCGCCCGGGCGGACCTGTTCCAGGCGTTCCTTGGCTTCGAGACGGTTTCCGAGATCGGCGTCTCCGGCCTGCAGTCGTCCTACTATTCCGACACCAAAATCAACCAGCCGCTCAGTGGCGCGACGACCGGCACCAGCCTGGCCGTGCTTGGGCCGGACCGCGTCACCTATCCCAACGGCATCGGCCAGGTCCCCAGCCCCGGCGGCAGCATCGGCGCCCAGTTCGACCAGGGCGTGCTCGGCATCAAGATCGACGGCCACAACATCGTGTTCCAGCTGGCCACCGCACTCAATCCACAGGCCGGCTACTACCACAGCGGCTGGAAGAGCTGGTACGGCCAGGGCGACCTGTTCGTCGACGTCACCAGCGGCAACGGCGTGGAGCACTTCGCACTGCTGAACACCTGGGGTCGCGACACCGCCGGCAACCCGTTGTCCCTCAACGGCGGCTATTACGGCGCCGCGCAGGAATTCCACGTCGGCAACAACATGAACAGCAGCCTCGAAGGCCACCTCGTCCGCCTGGCCAGCGACAGCGACATCGCCCTCACCGGCGGCACCGGCGCGTATCACAGCGGCATCGCCCCCAACGGCCTGGATCTCCGCACCTACGCCGCCGGCGGCACGGATCTCGGCGACGCCGGCCTGACGCAGACTTCGGTGGTTGACCAGAACCGGACGTGGTACCTCCAGACCTGGACGATTGGCCTGGACGACCTGTCCACCGCGGGCACGTTCGACCTCGGCCTGCACGCGGCCGCGAGCTGTGGCAACGACCAGATCGGCGGCACGTTCGCGGTTCCCGAGCCGGCTTCGCTGGCCCTGGTGCTGGCGGGTGCGCTGCTCCATCTCCGCCGTCGCGGGTAGTCCGCCGCCCCTGCCTGGCAGGGAGGGGCCGGGCGAGGGTCGAGACACGGTGGCACCGAACCAAGTCTCCTCCTTACTTCAGCCCCGTTCGCTCAGCGAGCCGGCGCGGGTCACGTCCCGCGACCGGCTCGCGGCGTTGGGCGGGACTTGGCGTGGCAGTGCCGGGGCTGAGATGCCCTCGCTCGGCGACCGGCCGGGACATTCATTTTGGTTTGGCATCGTGCCTCTGGTACGATCGGAGGTGCTGGCGTGCCGCACGCCCGTGAGTATTCGCGGGCCGCGCCGGCCACGAGGATGAGCAAATGCAGCACCATGCGTTCAGGCCGCACTGGCTGCGGCTGGCGTGGGGGACTTCTGTCGCATTGTGGCTGGCGCCGCCGCTCTGCGCCCAGACCATCGCGGTACCCGATGTGCCAGGTACAACGACCGCCGCGGTCGAAGTCCTGGTCCGCGGGACCTGGGGCACCGCACCCGGGCAGTTCGGGAAGACCGACGAGGCGTCGCGGCCCGGGCCCATGGATTTCGCCCTGACGGACGACGGCCTATATGTCCTCGACCCCGTCAATGCCCGCGTGCAACTTTTCGGCTGGGACGGCGGATTCCGCACTGTCGTGCCGATCGGCACGAAGACCGCGGATTTCCTGACCGTCGATGAGCGCGGCCGCATCATTGTGCTCGATGCCTTCGTCCGGCGCGAGCTGCGCATCTTTTCTCCCGACGGCAAACGGATCGCACAGGCCGATCTGCCCGACACGCTGCACCTGCCGTCGGCGGTCCTGGCTGTGGGCGAGCACGTGTATGTTGAGGAGCGCCACAGCCGCGTGTACGAAGTCGGCATTGCCGGCGGTGCGCCCGCCCGTGTGCTGGACACGCTGCCAGGGCGGCCGTTGGCTGCTCGCGGTGCACCGATCCAGGCCGCGAAGGCCGGGACGCATGGTGTGGCGATCCGCACGGCATGCGCGGCGGGCGCGGAGCCGCTGTCGCTGCAGTTCGCGCGCCCGGTCAACGCCATTGTGGGAATCGAGTCTGACGAGCGCGGCCACCTCTACGTCGCGGTGACCACGCCACGTGACGCCGCCCGCGATGCGTGGAAGTCCGACATCGTCCTGGCGGTGATCGACTCCGACGGCCGTCTCGCCGGCACGCTCTGTCTGTCCGACGCCTACGTTACCGACCACTACCGCAAGCTGGCCGTCTCGCGCGCGGGCGAGATCATCCAGATGCAAACGACCGAAGACGAGGTGCGCTTCGTGCGCTGGACCCTGCCGACGACCGCCGCCGCGAGGGCCGCGTTATGAAGGCCACACGCTGCACCGTCGCTGCGCTGATCCTGCTTGCCACAGCCGCGACCCAGGCCCAGATTCCCGACAAGACCCGCGCGGAGATTCTGAACTACGCCGCCACGGGCATCGGCTCGCCCTACGTCTGGGGCGGCGGCAACTGGGATCCGCTCGATCGCAGCTACGGTGGCGCCGACTGCTCGGGCTTCGTCAGCAAGGCGTGGTCGCTGACAAAGTGGACGCCCTACCGCGTCGACTTTCACGGCTACTCGACTTCTGAGTTCATCGTCACCCCGGGGCCGTACTGGACCGAGGTGGATCGCGGCAGCCTGCTCTACGGCGACGCGATCGTGTTCCGTTACAACAACAACCAGAGCGGCCACACGTACATCTATCTCGCGGGGGACGGCTGGGGTGAGCATGAGGTGTACGAAGCCCGCGGGACCGACTACGGCATCGTGCACCGCTGGCGCACCGCCTACAGTGACGCGGACATCACCAAGGGCATTCGCCGGACGGGCCTGCTTGAGAATGTCGATGTCACCGAGCACATCGTCGAGACGGACAATGGGGCGCCGTACTACACCGACGTCGGCATGACCGGCAGCTCCGAGTTCGACAGCTCCGCGCTGGGCTGCCGGCCGGGCGACTGCCGCTATCACTGGGTGACCGCGGCGCGCAATGAGACGTGCACGTTCCGACCCAGCCTGCCCGAGACCGGCTGGTATCGCGTGTACGTCACGTGCAACGAGAGCAGCCCGAACGTGCAGGGCGTCGGCGTCACGGTCAACGACCTGCTGGGTTCGCCGCGGTTCACCTGGGACCAGAATGCCGCGGCCCTGCTCAACACCTGGGTACCCATCGGCCCGGATACATTCCTGTTCAACGCCGGCACGGCCGGCACGGTGGTGTGGGATGACTTCACCGCCACGCCGACGGACGGAGCCCACGTGTTCCGCGGCGACGCGACGAAGTTCGTGCTCGACAACCGCACGGAGGTGGACGGCGTCGGCGGCCAGCCCGGCCGCTTCGCCTCGGTGCGCAGCGCGCTCGCGTGGCTGCGTGCCCACGAATCCGAAGCCCCGGACGCCATCGATATCACCTGCAACACGCTCACCGAGACCGGCTGTCTCGAACTGAACGTCCGGGATGATCTCACGATCAACGGCGATGCCGACGGCGACGGCGTGCCCGTCACGCTCGCGGTGACGCCGGGGGCCGCGGCCGAGTGGGCGCGGGCGTGTGCGCTGTATCTCGATGTGCCCATCCAGCATCACTACACGCTGCGCGACCTGGTCGTTGTGCCCCAGTTCGTTTCCGCGGGTTACGCGACTGGTGCATACGGCATGGTCATCGACGAGCAGAACCCGTCCGGCGAAGCCTGCGCCTGGACATTGACCCTGGAAAACGTGACCATCGCCGGCAGCCTGCCCGGCAACGTGCCCACCAATCCGGAATTGGACGCGCGCACCGCCGCGACGCGCTTCGGCGGCACCGACGCGAACTACGGCGCGGCCGTGTTGCAGCGCACGTCGGCCTGGGGCAACGATGACTCGTGCCGTCAGTCAGTCACCGCGCGCAACGTCGTGGTTACGCACAGCGCGACCCGCGGACTGGCACTGCAAAGCGCGTATACCGCCTGGGACATCGCCGGCGGACTGCGCGTCAGCTTCAACACGCTGGAAGGCCTGCGCGCCGACCACATCGGTGGCAGCACGCTCGCTATGCGCGGCGCGGCCGACGCCACACCGAACCGCATTTTCGGCAATTCCGGTGGCGGACTGGTGAACGTCGGCGATGCGGGCGTTGGCACTGCCACGGCGGGCAATTGTGATTTCCGCGACAACAGCAGCACCACCGGCGGCGGCATCCTGTCACTGAGCGCCACGACGCTCGTGCAGAACAGCCTGCTGGCGGGCAATCACGCCAGCGGCGCAGGCGGCGCGATCGCAGCCAGCGGCGGCGTGCTCGTCGTCACCGGCTGCACCATCGTTGAGAACACGTCCGGCGCCGGCACAGGCGGCGTCTACGTCTCCGGCGGCGCGGGCTCGCTGTTCAACACGATCCTGTGGGCTAATGGCGGCAGCCAGCAGTCCGGCGTCGCCACGGTGCGCTACTGCGCCGTGCAGGGCGGCAACGCCGGCACGGGCAACATCGATACCGATCCGGGCTTCGTCGCGCCGGCGACGGGCGATTACCACATCCGGCGCAATTCGCCGTGCGTCAACGCCGGCAATCCGGGCTACGTCGAGGCCGGCGCCGCGCTCGACTGCGATCATCAGCCGCGCGTCCAGGGCGGCAGTGTCGAGATCGGCGCGGACGAGCTGGCGTTCTGGGCGGGCGACGTGGACCACGACGGCGACGTGGAAGGCGACGACCTGGCCGGCTGGACGACGTGCATGCCGGGGCCGGACATCGCGGCGCCGGCGGATTGCACGGCAGCGCTCGACTTCGACGAGGACGGCGACGTCGATCTGGCGGATTTTGCCCGGCTGCGGCGGCGTGACGCGCTGCTCACCGCGACCGACGTGATGCTCGAGGTCCGCGATGCCAGTGGCGCCGTGCTGCCGCCGCCCGCGTACGTCGAGAGCGGCACGTGGCACAACAGCACCGCCAAGAGCCAAGTGCCGGAGCTGTCGGGCTCGGGCAGCCGCTACATCACGTATGTGTTGCCGAACACCGGGACGGACAACGCGAGTTTCGTGCCGGCGATCGTCGTGCCGGGCATCTACGAGGTCTTCGTGACGTGGGGCACGGGGGCGAACTGCTACGACGCGCAATACACGATCCGGCACGCGGACGGCCAGACCGTGCTGCTGGTCGACCAGATTCCGGAGGGCGTGGAGGGCGCCAACGCGAACACGTGGGTCTCGCTCGGGCAATACCGGTTCAACGCCGGCCAGGCCGCGGAGACCGGCTCGGTGAACGTGTCCGAAGTGACCGTCAGCGGCAAGCCGCACCCGTCGTGGAACCAGCGGGTCTACGCCGACGCCGCCCGCTGGGTGTTCATCGCGCCGTAAGGCACGCGGCGGTTATTTCGGCTCCGGCTCCGCGATGCAGTACAGGTGCTCAGCGCCGCGCAGGTACAGCGCGCGTCCCACGATCGCGGGCGACGCGGTGAAGCTGTCCGCCAGCTCGTTGACCGCCAGCACGCGCAGCTCGGGTCCCGCCTGGATCACTGCGACTTTGCCATCCCGCCCCGCGATGTACACGCGGCCATCCGCGGCCACCGGCGACGCGTACACATCGCGCAACCCCTCCAGCCGCTGCTTGCTGTACTCCGCGCGGCCGGTGCGGGCATCCACGCACGAAAGCGCGGCACGGTTCTCCTGCAAGAAATACAGCCGACCCTCATACAGCAGCGGCGACGGCACGTACGGCGTGCCCTTTCCCTCGTATGTCCACGCCACGGCGGCCGAGCCGGCGATGTCGCCCTGCGCGACCGCATAGCGAATCGCCAGCAACGCACTGCCGCGAAAGCCGCTGGTGCAGTAGATGAGGTCGCGATCGCTTACCGGGGTGGGAATCACGTTCTGCGTCATACCGCCGCATTCCCACAGCATGCGGCCCGTCTGCAGGTCATAGCTGCGAATCTTTCGCGTGGCGCTGACAATGACCTGGACCTGGCCACCGGCCGTAACGATGTGCGGTGTGGACCAGGAGGTCGGCTCGTCGCGCGGTACGCGCCAGCGCTCCGCGCCCGTACGCTTGTCCAGCGCAACAATGAATGAATCGCCCTCGTGGTCCCAGTTGACGACGACCAAGTCGCCATGCAGCGCCGGCGAGCTGCCTTCGCCAAACCCGCGGCGCGTCTCCATGTCGCCGAGGTCTTGCGACCAGAGCAGCTTGCCGTCCAGGTCAAGCCCATAGAGGCCGCGCGAGCCGAAGTACGCGATGAGGCACTCGCCATCCGTCAGGGGCGAGTTCGAGGCGGGACTGGCGTCGTTGTGGCCGCGCTCATGCAGCCCACCTTCGCACAGGGTCTGCGCCCAGACCGTCTGGCCCGTCTGCCGGTCCAGTGCCAGCAGCGTGAACTTGTACGTGCGCCCCGTGCTCTCCACGGTGGTCGGGCTCGTGCTCGCCGCGGGACGCGAATCCGGCGACACATCGGCGGGCACGGCCGTCTGCACGTAGATCCGCTCGCCCCAGATGATCGGCGTCGCATGCCCGCGCCCCGGCAGGAGCACACGCCAGCGCACGTTGCGCGTCGCGCTCCATTCGACCGGCGGGTCCGCGTGGGGCGCGACGCCGGTCGCCAGTGGCCCGCGCCATTGCGGCCAGGCGGCCGGCGGGCACTCGCCCGGTTCCTGGACGGCGGCCAGCGCGGTCAGCACGCTCACCAGCCAAAGGGCGTGGAATCCCGCGCCGCGGGTGCGGCCTGGGGACGTAGACGTGGGTGGGAGACGCATGCGGGGCCTCGCGTGGGTTCTCGACGTGCGAGCATTCTGCCGAGAACATCGCCGGCCGCAAGTGCGCCCCGGGCGGGATTCGCAGCGGCCCAGCAGTTGGCAGCGCTGGTGAGCCCGTGGCGCGCGGGGTAGGATGCCGAGCGCACCACGCATTGAGCATCAGGTATGTCACGCGAGATCGAAGTTAAACACCGGCTCGACGATGCGACGGGGCTGCGGCAGCGCCTCGTGGCGGCGGGCGCTGTGCGGGACGCACTGGCGCACGAGGTCAACCACATTCTCGACACGCCCGAGCGCCGCCTGCTGAATGCCGGTTGCGGGCTGCGGATTCGCAGTGCGCGGCCGGTGACGCCGCCGGGGCCGGCGCAGGTGACGCTGACGTTCAAGGGTCCGCGGGACGCGGCGCTGGCGCAGCGCGGGATCAAGGCCCGCGAAGAGCTGGAGACCGCGGCGGCGGACGAGGCGACGCTGCTGGCGGTGTTCGCGCGGCTGGGCTTTGCGCCGGTAATCATGTACGAAAAACGGCGCGAAACCTGGCACTGGCCCGACTGCGTTGCGACGATCGACGAGCTGCCGTTGCTGGGCTGGTTCGTCGAGCTGGAGGCCGACGATCAGGCCGCACTCCTGGCACGCCGCGCCCAACTCGGGCTGACCGATGCGAGCGCCGTCGATGAAACCTACGTCAGGCTGGCCGACCGACACGGTACGCTGAACCCGGCGGGTGTTCGCGAACTGCGCTTCAGTGCCTGATGACTGCCCTGGCGGGGGGCTTACACGTCACCGTCAGGATCCAGCGCCGCCAGTTGCTCGCGCAGCCGCTTCAGGATCCGGCTGCGCGCCTGGTACACGCTGGCCTTGCTGAGGCCCAGTTCGGCGGCGGTGTCGCTGACCGGCTGCCCGGCGAGGACGTGCAGCTCGAAGGCTCTGATCGTGAGGGGCTCAAATTCGCTGGCGATGGTGCGCATCGCCCAGCGCAGCCGGTGCAGTTGCCACTCCCGCTCCCAGCGCGCGTCGGCGCTCGCCTCCTGTTCGCCAGCCACGTAATCCAACGTCGCCGGATCCAGCGCCGCCGGCTGACCGGCCCGCTTAATGGCGCGGCGCGCCATGGCGTGGACGACTGCGGAGCGCAGGTAGGTGCGGAAGCGACCCTTGCGCGCGTCGTACTCGAAATCGCCAATGGCCTTGAACAGGTACATCTCGACTTCCTGGACGATGTCCTCGGCGTCGTCATGGCGGGCGCCACGGCTGCGGGCGTAGCGGTAGAGCAATTGCCCGTAGCGATCATGGAACTGCTGCCAGGTGAGCTTGTCCGCACGGTCGCGGAGCCGCAGGAGAAACGTCAGGCGGGTCGAGTCGGCCTGGCTCATCGGCGCTCATTGTCCCGCAGTCGGCCGCGTGTCACAAGCCATTTCGGCGCCGCCAGTTGCACCCCGGACCGCCCCCCGGGCCCCGGGCGAGAAAAACATTGCGTGGCGGGGCGAGTTACGTTAAGCTTAAGGATGTAAAGCTCTTATAGTTACGGTTCCTGGTTCGTTGGCCGAGGACCATTCGGACACATCTGGAGGGTAAGAGCTACGGGAAACGTCGTGCAACGAGGATGCGCTCCCGTCGAGTAGTGCGCCTCAAGGTAGCAGGTTCCCGGCGAAGGTTGGGCGGGATCGCGAGTACATGTCGGCGGATTGGGGAACGAGCCGCCGCGCTCGGCATAACCGGGCGAGCGAAATTGGTTCGATTGTCGCCATGGGGACAGTATACCGGTTGGCTCCGGACGCGTGGTCGCATGGGCAGGTGGGCGCCAACGGCCCTGAGCGCCGGGGGACCGCGGAATTCATCTCGCAAAAGGAGGATCTCATGAGAAAAGCACTCGTCGTTTTGTCGGCGCTGCTGCTGTGTAGCGGCATCGCCGGGAGCCAGGCGCAACCGGCCGACGGGCCGCGCGCCACGTACGTCGAAGCCGAGGGGAACGATTCCAAAGCCGCGGCCAACGCGTTCGTGCTGGTCGCGGGCGACATCATCGAGGGCACGTCAACCAGCTCAACGGGTGCCGGCCTCGACTACTTCCTGGTCCAGACCGGCCCACTCCCATTCGGCATCTACAAGCACAAGCTGGTGCTCACCTCGGACATCGTCGGCCACACCGGCACGATCCGCGGCCTGACGCAGAGCGCCGGCGTGATCAATCCGACGTCCGACGCCGCTGTGCAAACAACGTCCACCACGACCACGCCGCCGCGGTTCAATCAGTGGTACGGCTTCGGCCGGGAAGAGGCGATCTACTACCGGGTGACCGGAACATCCACCACCACGGCCGTGTATAACGCGACGCTGAGCACCGAACCGGTGCCGGTCACGGTCGTGCCAGGCTCGTTCCAGGCGGGCACGATCACGATCACCACATACGGGCAGGGTCATACCACCGACACGGACATGTGGGTGTACGACGAGAACTTGAATGCAATTCCCGACTACGGGAATGATGACACCTTTGGGGCGACCTACTCGCAGTCCACGCTCACGCGCATCTACACGCCCGGCGTGTACTACCTGGCCCTGTCGAACTGGAACGTGGCCAACAATCTCCCCAGCCCCGCGGACGATGACTATCGCAGCGGGAGCGTGATGGATTTCCCGGACTCGGCCGCTAATTCGAGCACATCGACCGCCCTGAATCTCCAATTCTCCATCACCGACGCGACGGGCGTGCCCGTGGTGGTCCCCAGTACCAAGACCGGACCGTTCGACATCAACTGGTTCCAGTTCACGGTGTTCGAGCCCACCACCGGCGCGTGCTGCGTGGGCGCGAACTGCCTCCCCGACGTTTCCGAGGTCGACTGCGCCAACATGGGCGGCACCTACAAGGGCAACGGCTCGACCTGCGGCCCGCCGAACCCCTGCGTCGGGGCCTGCTGCTTCGGCATCACCTGCGTGCCGGATATGCTGCCCGGCGATTGCCTGGCGCAGGGTGGCGTGTACAAGGGCGACGGCACGACGTGCGGTCCACCGAATCCCTGCGTGGGTGCCTGCTGCTTCCCCGACGGCAGTTGCCAGGAAACCGCAACCGAGACGGACTGCGTGAACCTGGGTGGCGTGTACCAGGGCGATGGCACCACGTGCACGCCGAATACCTGCCCGCAGCCGGGCGATGACTGTGACAACCCGGCGGACGGCGGCTTCTTCGGGCCGGGCTCCGATCCATTTGAGGGTCAGATCACGACCTGCGGGCACGGCAATGACTACAGCAACACGTGCCTCGGCAGCTACGACGGCGGCGAAGACGTCATCTACGTCGTGCATGTGGTCGAGCCGGTTTGCCTCGATATCACCGTCACCGGCGCAACCAGCGCGGACAACTGGATCGGCGTTCTGATCGATGACTCCTGCCCGCCAGATCCGACGACCTGTCTCGCGACGGCCACAAGTAGCAGCGGCACTGTGGCCCACATTGCGGGCGTCGATCTGCCCGTCGGAACGTACTACGTGATGGTGGACACCTGGCCCACGCCGAACTGCATCAACGGAACCATGGTCATCATGCCCTGCCCGACCGGGGCCTGCTGCCTGAGTTCCGGCGCGTGCGTGCCGAACCTGCCACAGGCCCAGTGCACCGCGCAAGGCGGCACCTGGAAAGGCGCCGGCACGGATTGCTTCCCGAACCCGTGCGTGCCGATCGACTACTTCTGGGACACCACGACCGGCGAAATGGGCGGGACCGGCTTCAACGGCGAGTGGATCTACTATCCGGAAGCGCCGCAAGGCCCCTGGTACAACATGTGGTGGCCGAACGAGTTCGCGCTCAATCGGCAGAAGGAAATCATCTACACGTTTACCGTCGACTTCCCGATCCCGGGCAACCTCGAAGTGGCGGCGAACTGGGCCACGCCGGACTGGCAATTGACGGAGCGCCCGCCGTTCGCGAACGAAGAGCAATTCATCCAGCGCCAGTTCCTCGCAGCGCTCACGGCTCCGGGCACGTACACATACACCGTCGTGCTGCCATTCTGCCCGCGGTGGGTCTCGCTCGACATCCGCGGCCTGGGCTACGTCATCGAGGGCACGATCCAGCACATCTGCCTGCCGCCGCCGGGCGGCGCCTGCTGCTTCCAGGACGGCAGTTGCCAGGAAACCGCGACGCCGGCGGACTGCCAGGCCCTGGGCGGTGTCTACCTGGGTGACGGCACGACGTGCACGCCGAATCCCTGCCCGCAGCCGGGCGCCTGCTGCTTCGCCGACGGGCATTGCGAGATGAGCACCGTGATTGACCCCGGCGATTGCGCTACGGGCGGCGTGTACCTCGGCGACAACACGGTCTGCGACCCGAATCCCTGCCCGCAGCCGGGCAACGACTGCAGCAACCCGAAGCCGATCACGCTGTCGCTGGCAACTCTGCCCTACGTCGACACCGACACCACGTGTGGCCGGGTCAACGACTACTCAAACACCTGCCTCGGCTACTACGACGGTGGCGAAGACATCCTCTACGAGGTGACCGTCACCGAGCCCATGTGCGTCAAGATCGCCGTCGATGGCGTCCTGACTTACCTGGGCGTCGCAATCGACGTCGCCTGCCCGCCGGGCGCGACCTGCCTCGCCTACAACAACAGCTCGGCCGGCAATCCGACGATCACCGAGGTGAATCTGGCGGCCGGCACGTACTACATCATGATCGACACCTGGCCGAGCCCGCCCTGCTCAGGCTTCACCATGACGATCAGCCCGTGCCCTGAGCCGCCGCCCAACGACAACTGCCCGACGGCCATCGCGGTCGGCGAGGGCACGCCCGCCGCGACCGGCAACAATTGCGACGCCAGTGCGACGGATTGGGCGGAGGCCTCGTGCCAGGCCAATTCCAACAAGGACGTTTGGTATGCCTACACGGCGTCCTGCACCGGCAAGGTCGTGATGGACACCGAGGGCAGCGCCCAGAGCGACACGGTGCTGAGCGTCTACGCGTCCTGCGACGGCCCGGAGATCGCCTGCGATGATGACAGCGGCACCGGCAACTGGTCGCGCCTGACATTCGCGGCCGTCGCGGGCACCACGTACTACGTGCGCGTGGCTTCCTACAGCACCGGCTGCGGCGGCTTCAACCTCAACATCGCGTGCGATCCCGTCGGCGCTTGCTGCATCGGCAGCACATGCACGCCGAACCTGACGCTGGCCGACTGCACGACCCAGGGCGGCATCTGGCAGGGCGCGGGCAGCGACTGCTTCCCGAACCCGTGCGTGCCGATCGACTACTACTGGGACACCGTCACCGGCGAACTCGGTGGCACGGGCTACAACGGCGAGTGGATCTACTATCCGAACGGGCCGAGCGGCCCCTGGTACAACATGTGGTGGCCGAACGAATTCGCCCTTGATCGCGAGAAGGAGGTCACGATCTTCTTCGCCGTGGGCTTCCCGGTCCCAGGCAACCTCGAAGTGGCTTTGAACTGGGCAACGCCGGATTGGCAGCTGACGGACCGTCCGCCGCTCGCCGATGAGGAGCAGTTCATCGAGCGCCAGTTCCTGGAGGCGATCACGGTCGGAGGCACGTATACGTACACCGTCCGGTTGCCGTTCTGCCCGCGGTGGGTTTCGCTCGACATTCGTGGCCAAGGCTACGTCATCGAAGGCACGATCCAGCACATCTGCCTGCCACCGGTGGTCGGTGCCTGCTGCATCGGTCCCGTTTGCACGCCGAACCTGACCCTCGCCGACTGCAACGCGCAAAGCGGGATCTGGCAGGGCCCCGGCAGCCATTGCTTCCCCAACCCGTGCGTACCAATCGACTACTACTGGGACATCAACACCGGTGTACTCGGCGGCACCGGCTACAACGGCGAATGGATCTACTATCCGAACGCGCCGAGCGGCCCCTGGTACAACATGTGGTGGCCGAACGAGTTCGCGCTCGATCGCCAGAAGGAGATCACGATCTTCTTCAACGTCGGCTTCCCTGTTCCGGGCAACCTCGAAGTGGCCCTGAACTGGGCGACGCCGGATTGGCCGCTGCCGGACCGTCCGCCGCTCGCCGACGAGGAGCAGTTCATCGAGCGCCAGTTCCTCGAGGCGATCACCGCCCCGGGCACGTACACGTATACCTTTGTGCTGCCGTTCTGCCCGCGGTGGGTCTCGCTCGACATTCGTGGCCAAGGCTACGTCATCGAAGGCACGATCCAGCACATCTGCCTGCCACCGGCGGTCGGTGCCTGCTGCTACCCCGATGGCAGTTGCACGATCACGGCACAGGCGGACTGCACGGCGCTGTGGCTCGGCCCCGGCACGACGTGCGACATGTGCCCGCCGCCGAACGACAACTGCCCGCTGCAGACGCCGGTGATTGAGGGCGTCTACAACTTCGACACCACCAACGCAACGTTTGACGGGCCTGGCTGGTGCATGAACGGCCCGAACGTCTGGTACTGCTACGTGGCGTCGTGCACCGGCACAGCCACCATCAGCCTCGCGGGCAGCGCGTACAACACGATGCTCGGCGTGTACCACGACTGCACCTGCTATCCGACGCAGCCCATGACGATGTGCTGCGCGCCGGTCGTGTGCACCATCCCGGTCACCGCGACCCACGGATACCTGATCGAGATCGGCAGCGTTGACGGCACAGCCGGCCCCGGCGTCCTGACGATCACCTGCAACGCCATGGGCGCCTGCTGCTTCCCCGGCTCCGTGTGCCAGGTGCTGCCGGAACTGGACTGCGCGGCCATGGGCGGCGTGTTCCAGGGGCCCGGCACGGTGTGCGATCCGAATCCGTGCATCTGCGTCGGCGACTTGAACTGCGACGGGCAGATCGACTTCCGCGACATCAACCCGTTCGTGCTGCGGCTCAGTAATCCGAGCAACTACTTCGCAGCCTACCCGAATTGCCCGGATGGCAACGGCGACATCAACGGCAGCGGCTCCGTCGGGTTCCAGGACATCAACCCGTTCGTCGCGCTGCTCACCGGTGCGCCCTTACCGATCATCTGCGGGTACTAACGCGCCGCGCGTCGCAACACGACGCCTGATCTGAACTCCTGACACAGCAGGCCGGTGAACAACTTCACCGGCCTGCTGCATCTTGGTGCGTGCGCCCCCAGCCTCACAATGGCCCGCCAATCCGCCCGCTATCCGCAATATCGCACCCTGAAAAACCCCGATCCACGGCCCGGAGTTTCATGTTTGCAGCGCCGGCCCGGATTTTGCCCCGCGCTGTCAAAGGACTTCGGGAGCGGTCTATATGGTTGTGATCAAGGGCTCGAACAGCTGCTCGACCGTGGCCGCGAGCCCCGACCCGCCGGAGCAGACTGGCCGCGGGTCGGTAGGTGAAGTGAAGCGCCAAAGAAGCATCGGTCGCCGGTGGTCAGACGCCGCCCCCGGATGGCAATGGAGTTCTGGCGTCACGTGGGCTCTCGCGCCGCGCCTGGGAAGTACCGGGGGCGACGGTCGTACGGGTCAGGTTTCTCCTCGCGCGCCGGCTGGCAGGCACGTGGGGAGCAGGAGTCACAAGTCCAGGTTCGCACGCGAACCGCAACGTATCGAAGGAGGCGCTGGCATGTTTGCACGTCGATCGGTTCTGCTCATGGTCCTCGGGGCGCTCGCCGCGTTCGGCAGCGCACCGGCCCTAGCCATCCAGGCCGGGATCACGCTCGACATCCACCAAGACATTCTGGATCAGGCCCTGTGGCCCAACGACTTTCACATCCAGGGCCTGATCTGCTCGAATGACGGCACCGTCCCCGTCGTCATCTCCCACATCGACGGCCCGTTCACCAACTTCACCTGCACCATCACCAAGATGCCCGGCGACGATTGCTGGTACTGGTTCGAGGCCACCTGGTGGCTGCCGCCCGGCATCTACATCCCCTACTGCAACGTCATTCACCTTGGCCTGCTGTTCGACGTCGATGCGGCCAACGTCATCATCGACCTCATCGGCTGGTGGACGCGCAACGGCGTGCCCGTCGGCCAGATCATGGGCAACCTGCTGAACGGCGGGTACGTGCCGCTCATGGGCTTTAACGTGGCCGACACCGGCTCTCCGCAGATCATCACGATCGGCAACGGCGACATCCCCATCACCCCGCCGCTGCCCGAGCCACTCCCGCCGCTGCCGCCGTGGCCGCCGAGCCCATTTGAGTTGCAGGTCATGCAGATGGACGTCCTGCCGTTCCCACCGGGGATGCCGCCGAACCTGGCAGACCTCTCCGAGTTCGGACCACAACAGTCCTGGCCGTGGGTGCCGGTCGTCTACCCGGATGGCCAACCGATCAACCCCGGTCGCCCGCTGCCCATGGCGCCCGACAGTTTCTTCGACGTGTTCCTCGAGTCGTTCGGCCGCGGCGGCGGTTTCCGTCCGCTGTTCCCCACGCCGATCGAGCCCGGCGGCTTCCTCGTCGCCCGGCAGCTCGTCCAGTTCATCAATAACCACGGCCTGCCCGAACAGCGCTGGTTCTGGGAGATCCACGGCGCCCAGCCCACCGAGGCCTGCTGCTTCCTCGACGGTCATTGTGAAGATCTGGTGCCCTTCAACTGCCTGCAGAAGGGCGGCCAGCCGATGGGCCCGGGCACGCTGTGCGTGCAGACCATCTGCCCGATGGTTGAACTCGGCGCCTGCTGCTACGGCACCGCCGCCCCGCAGTGCATCATCACTGACCAGATCACGTGCGAGCAGCAGTTCCTCGGCATCTGGAAGGGCCCCGGCACAAACTGCGATGACCTGAACGGCAACGGCGTCGCCGACATCTGCGAAATCCCCGTCCAGCGCCCGGAAGCTTGCTGCCTGCCCGACGGCTCGTGCCTCATGCTCCTGGTCCCCGACTGCCTCCAGATGGGCGGCGTCCCGAAGGGGATCGGCTCACATTGCCTCGGCGATCTGGACGGCAACGGCGTCGATGATATCTGCGAGGCGAAGTGGCTCCAGTTGCCCGATCTGTCAGTGCGCGGCATCGACGTGCGCGACACCCTGCCGCTCGTGCTGGCCGACGACTTCCTCTGCACGCAGCGCGGCCTGATCACCGACATCATCGTCTGGGGCTCGTGGCGGCACGACATCCTCCCGCCGGACCCCACCCAGGTGCGGTTCACGCTGAGTTTCCACGAAGACATCCCCGCCACCCCGGAAACGTACAGCCGGCCCGGCGTGATCCGCTGGGTGCAGACGTTCCCGCCCGGATCGTTCACCGCCATGCCCTACCAGGGCAACATCCAGGAAGGGTGGTGGGACCCGCGCGATCCGCAGTCTTATGAATTCCCCGGCGACACCGTGTGCTGGATGTACCGCTTCCAGGTGCCCCCGAACATGGCCTTCTGCCAGGAAGGCAATCCGGACCAACCGAAAGTGTACTGGCTCGACGTGCAGGCCGAGCCGCTCGGCGCCACCGTGGCGCAGTTTGGCTGGAAGACCTCCATCAATCACTGGAACGACGACGCGGTCTGGGGCATGGGGCCCGAACCGTACCCCGGCCCGTGGCAGGAGCTGCGCTTTCCGCCGGGACACGAGTTGCAAGGCCAGTCGATCGATCTCGCGTTCGCCCTGAGCGGCAACCTCCCGTGCCCGCCGCCGGTCTGCATCGGCGACTTGAACTGTGACGGACAGGTGGATTTCCGCGATATCAACCCGTTCGTGCTCTACCTGGCGAATTTCCCGCTGTGGCAGACGACGTATCCGGGCTGCAATCCGCAGAACGGCGACATCAACGGCGACGGCCTGTACCCGGCCTTCAGCGACATTAACCCGTTCGTTGCTTTGCTGGCGAACAATCCGCTCCCGATCCCGTGCCCTTAGGGATGGGTGAGTCTGGGCAGTCAGTCCAATAGCTGCTCGCCCGACTGAAGCAGGCCGGCGGAGTACTCCGCCGGCCTGCTTCGTTGCGCGCTGCCCGGCCAGCCGCTGCCGCCCGCACCCGTTGCAGTGCCGGAACATTCGACGGATCAACGCCTCCGCGCCGAGGCTGCGCGGTACTCCGCCAGGTCACGAGGCAACCGCACAGAATCATCGACCGGGAATGTGCGCCGGCGAGACGCGGCAGTTCGCGCGCGAAATAGTTGCTTTTACCCATAGCGCGGTTTAACTATACATTGCAGGGGTGTGGTGCCCCGAGGGCCGGCACCACGAGGACTCGGCGGAGCAACCCACGAACATGTCGGACCGCCGAGCGAGCCCCGTGTGACAGCGCGGGTGCGAACGAATCCCGTTCGGCCGAAGCGCGCATGTTCGCCAGGGACCGTGTATCCCGTTGCTTTTTGCGCACGCCGGCGGACAGGATGAGATTTCGCGCTGCGCACTGCGTTGACTCGTCAGCCAATCACACCTGGACCCGGACGAAGGAGCGAACTCATGACAGACCGCAACCAATGGAGCCGGCGCGGTGGGTGGGTCGCGGCGTGCATTCTGGCCATCGTACCACTTGCGCTGGCGGAACCGTATTTCGAGCTGAACACCGAGACCGACTGGTTGGCCGCGCTATACGGTGACCCGCCACACATCCTGGGCGTAGCGCCGTTCGAGTGGGAAGAGTACATGTTCCAATGGCAGAACCACTTGGAACAGGGTGAGCCCTATCCGCCGACGCAGTTCCTGCCGCCCGAGCTATACGTGTACGAGGGTAGCGGCAGCGGCGAGTATCCCGAAAATCCCGGCTTGGTGATGGTGTGGGGTACCGACACCGGCCTGCCACCAGGCGAATACGCGAGCGCGTGGAAGTTCGATTATGTGGACGATCCCGACTTGTCGAATGCGATCATCACCGTCACCGTGTACCCCCCGCAGTGGGGTGTGACCGGGCAAATCACGCAGGTTTCGTTTGGTATCCGCGATGCGCTCGGACGCACACGGTCGTGGTATTGGAACGTGGGTCCGGCCGGGGTGATTCCGTGGAACGTCGGAACGACCATTACCATTCACGCGTCGCAAACCGGGCTGAGCGCGGTCTCGCCACCGGCCAACGGCTACATGAACACGCCGGGCTTCGACATCACCACCGCGCAGGTCTTCATCGTCGACGAGAACGCGCAGTGGGTCGGCGGCCCGATGCCGGTACCGCCACCCGGCGGTCCGCCCGGCGGCCTTTGGAATTACTGGTACAATCTGCAGGTGCGGCCGCAGTGGCAACTCACGAAATGGTCCCAGCCGCCGGACCCCGCGCAACCCGACAACGTCTACTACGGCTGGAACGAATGGTCCGAATGGTGGAATGGCCCGGTGGTCGCGGATGACTGGGTGTGCACGACGCCCGACCCGGTGACCGATGTCCACTGGTGGGGCTCGTTCCTCGGTTGGAAGTATCCCTATCCACCGCCATTGCCGCAGCACTTCCACATCCAGTTCTGGACGGACGTGCCGGCGGACCCCACCGCCCCAGACAGCTTCAGCCATCCCGGTTATGTCATCTGGGAACTGTGGGCTTACAACTATACAACTACATGGGTGGGGTGGGACTTCGATCCGCGCACGCAGGAATACGAAGCCTGCTTCCGCTTTGACTACGTGCTCTCGCCGGGCGAGTACTTCTACCAGGAGCCCGGCCCCAACGGGCAGAATATCTACTGGATCAGCATCTCCGCCTGTGACGGCGGCCCGCCGCAGACCCCGCACGTCTTCGGCTGGAAGACACGGCCGCGCGACGCCACCTCGCCGGCGCCGGACGATGCCGTCGTGATCCTTGACCCGGTGCAGCCGGTCATCGGCAGCCAGTATGGCTTCGGATTTCCACTCTGGTGGCCCACGCCGGATCAATCGTGGGACATGGCGTTCGAGCTGACCACCAGCCCCAGCGCCTTCAAGTGGGACCAACCACCCGACCTTTGGCCGACTGGCCTGGATGTCAACGCTACGTACTACCCATACATCCTGGCGGACGACTTTCTGTGTTCGCGCGACGGCCCCATCACCAGGATTCGCATCTGGGGCTCCTGGCACGACGATTTCCTGCCGGGCGACCCCTCGAACGTGACGTTCCGGTTAAGCTTCCATAGCGACATTCCGGCCGGGCCCGTCCCCTGGAGCATGCCGGGCGATCTGCTGTGGCTGCGCGACTTCCCGCCCGGGACATTCCAGGTCCAACCGTTCGCGACCGGTCTACTGGAAGGTTTCTTCAACCCGCCGGATCAGTGGTGGTTCCCTGGCGACACCATCTGCTGGCTGTACGAATTCAACATCCCCGCGAGCGAAGCCTTCTACCAACTTGCAGGCGACATCTACTGGCTCGACGTACAGGCCCTGCCGATGGCTGACACGAGCTTCGGCTGGAAGACATCGTTCATGCACTGGAACGATGACGCCGTGTGGGCCTGGGGTCAGGATCCGCTGCCGGTTCCAGGTCCGTGGCAGGAGCTGCGCTACCCGCCGGGACACGAATTGCAGGGTCAATCCATCGATCTCGCCTTCCAACTCGAGAGTGAAGGGCTGACCGGCATCAAGTGGTCACAGCCGCCGGTGCCCTACTACCCCGAGGACGCCTTCAACGGCTGGGACCAGTATTGCATGTACTACTACCAGCTCGCCGCGGATGACTGGTTCTGCGACACCGACAACCCGGTGACCGACATCCACTGGTGGGGCTCCTTCCTCGGCTGGTACCACCGGTATCTGCCGCCGCAGGGAATGCCCCCCGCATTCCACATCGCGATCTGGACCGACGTGCCCGCCGATCCCACCCAGCCGGCCAACTACAGCCACCCGGGCGTCGTGTTGTGGGAGACGATCTGCACAAATTACATCTGGGAATTCGCGGGCTGGGACTTCGACCCGCGCGTCCCGGCCGCCGGCGCGAGTATACCGCCCGAGGCCACGTTCAAGTTCACCCAGGCGCTCACGCCCGACCAGTGGTTCTGGCAGGAGCCCGGCGGCAACATCTACTGGCTCAGCATCGCGGCGCTGTACCCAACCGGACAGGTCGTCGACTACCCATGGGGCTGGAAGACCCGCCCGCGCATCGACGGCTCGCCGGCGCCGGACGACGCCGTGTGGATCAGTGACCCGCCGGCCCCGACCATCGGCTCGACGTACGTGACCGGCGGGCCGCTGTACTACCCGACGCCGGCCGATTCCTGGGATCTGGCGTTCGAGCTCACGTCCGTCCCGCGCGACCGCGTCGTCTGCGAGCCGCAGGGCTCGGCCATCAACCCGTTCCATCCGCCGACCTACTGGTACGACGTGACGCCGGATGATTTCGGCCGCTGCGACTTCCACGTGCGCGTCTTCGACCCCAACCCGGCGAATTACACCAACGTGAGTCTGCCGCCGACCTGGCAGTTCGCGGTGCACCAGCTCGCCAACCATGAGTGGTGGGCGTCGTGGTGGGATCCCGATTGCAGCGACGCGATCTTCACGACGTTCCGGTTCCAGTTCGACAACCCGAACGCGAGCGCGTGGAGCGACTGGACCACGACCATCGGCAACACCAACGACCCGTACGACTGGGTTGTGGACCGCGCGGCGAACCACGCGCACCAGCCGGACGGCTACGGCTATCGCGTCCATGTGCCGCGCCGGGTGCCGTACGAGAAATGGGCCCAGCCGCCGATCGAGAACCCGGATTATCCGGGCTATTTCTACGGCTGGAACGAGCCGTCGGTGTACATCGGACCACAGGTTGTGGCCGACGACTTCAAGTGCTGCGACGCACGTCCGATCGCGGACATCCACTGGTGGGGCTCCTATCTCCACTGGATGGACCCGGTGCCGCCGCCGGCCGCGCCGATCCGCTTTCAGCTCGGCTTGTGGACGGACGTGCCGGTGAGCCCGGACAACCCGTGGAGCCACCCGGGTGTGCTCATCCGCGATTGGATCGTGCCGCGCGCTGCGCTCAACGAGCACTTTGTCGGCATGGATTTCCATCCAGACTACGGCTACGAGGCGTGTTTCCGCTACGACTTCGCCATCCCGATGGCGGACTGGTTCTACCAGCCCAATACGCACGAGGTGTTCTGGCTGAGCATCGCGGCCATCTATGACCTGGAGCCGCCGCCGGACCAGTTCTGGGGCTGGAAGACCCGCCGGCACTTCTGGAACGACGACGCCGTGCGCATCTTCGCGCCGCTGCCGCCGCTGCCGGGCCAGCCGTTCCTGGCCGGTCAGCCGATCGAGAACGCCGAGGGCACCTGGGACATGGCGTTCATCCTGACCACGCCGGAGCCCGGGCCGCCGGTCTGCGTGGGCGACCTGAACGGCGATGGGCAGGTCAGCTTCGGCGACATCAACCCGTTCGTGCTGCGGCTCAGCAGTCCCGCGGTATACCACGAACGGTATCCCTGCGTGCCCGATGGTAACGGCGACATCAACGGCGACGGTATTGTCAGCTTTAAGGACATCAACCCATTCGTGGCGTGCCTGAGCAACCACTCGTTGCCGATCCCGTGCCCGGCCGGTTGCAACGCACCGTAGTGCGGCACGGGTAACCGCCGGGTATCGTCCCGGCGACAACGCCACGCTCGAATCCGCAGGCCGGCGGCGCGTTCCGCCGGCCTGCGGCGTTGTGGGACCGCCGATCTCACCCGGCAAGCGACCGTCTCGCCGCGGTGCGATTTTGAGAGCGTGCCTCA
This sequence comes from Phycisphaerae bacterium, assembly GCA_017999985.1. Lineage (NCBI taxonomy): Bacteria > Pseudomonadati > Planctomycetota > Phycisphaerae > Phycisphaerae bacterium. The sequence continues at coordinate 359,467 of JAGNKU010000004.1, forward strand.
CTGTCGCGTCGCCCATCCGCGACGGAACGCCGCGTTTCGACCACCGGCTCTACGCCGGTTGCGCACCCGATGGCACGAACGTCATCATTAGCGGCCGCAGGTCGTACGTGAGCCAGCCAACCGGGGTTTCCTCGAACCCCGCGCTCCGCAGCAGGTCGGCCACGTCCGCAACGCTGAGCTGGCACCGGAGCCGGCGCGACAGCCGCGCGCGAAACACATTCAGGTTCAGCTGCAACAGGTGCGCGTCCATGGGCAGTCCTCCACGCGGAGGTCCGGGCGGCTCACACGCCGCCGCTACCCTGTTGGACGCCCGATGTCGGCCGGCGATTCAATGAACCCGCAGAATCCCCGCACGCTCTGGAATCGCACAGGTTGACCTGGCAAAGTGTGCCACCCCAACCGGCCCTACTGGCGGACTTCTGCGCGAAACCCGGCCCCACCCTGCTGACTGGCGCGCCGCAGCGCCGCCCGGCAAGATTCGCGGACAATCAGCTCAGGCTGCAACGGCACGCGCACCGGCGGACGCTGCGGATCCGCGATGCGCTGGCACAGCAGCTCGATCGCCCGCGCCCCCATTCGCGACATCGGCACGCGCACTGTTGTCAGCGGCGGGCGCGTCATCCGCGCCACGCGCGTGTCGTCAAACCCGACCACCGCCAGATCTTGCGGCACGGACACCCCCAGCGTCGCCGCCGCCGCAACAATGCCGGCAGCCATCTCATCGTTGGCGGCAAACACGCACGCCTCCGGCCCGAGCCAGGTCCGCAGGCGCTGTGTCGCGAGCTCGTACGCCGAATCGTACTGGTAGTCAAGGTGATACACGTCGTCGCTTGAGAACGGCAGCCCAGCCTCGCCCAGCACCTGCCGGTACGCCTCGTAGCGGGCAATGGTGTCGACGTTGGTTTCCAGGCCACCGACGAAAACGATGCGCCGCGCACCGCAGGTCGTCACGAGGTGCCGCATCAGCGCGATGGCGCCGGCCCGCTGGTCGATCACAACGCTGTCGTGCGCGGTGCCGTCGATGTCGCCATCAAGCACCACGAACGGCAGCCGAAAGTCGGTCAGCACGCCCTGGATGCGGTCGGTCACCTCGGAAACCATGACGGCAACGCCGTCGAGCAGGCTCCGCTGGCGGATGGCGTCCAGCAGCGAATGGCTGTCGTCGCCGTCGCGGGCGGATGACACGACGAGGTTGTAGCCCGACGCGCGGGCCTGGTTGTTCGCCCCGCGGATGATCTCGGAATAGAACTCGCCATGAATGTCGGGCAGCACGAGGCCGACGATCTCGCTCTTGTGCAGCATCAGGCCGCGTGCGAAAGCGTTCGGTTGATATCCCAACTCACGGATGGCAAGCTCGACCCGCGCGCGCGTCTTCTCATTCACCAGCTCCCGGCGGTTGATGACCCGCGAGACAGTGCTGATCGAGACGTTGGCGCGCCTGGCTACTTCCGCGATCGAAACGGGCATGGGCCTCACCCGGCCAAACTGCCCCCGCAGCGCCGGTTTTGACAGCGCTTCCCTGTGACCATATCCTCGCCGGGCATGAACTGTCAACTTGAGTACACCCGGTTGTTTGCGTGCCTGACCGCGCTCGTGGCGGCGGGCGCGGCCCCGGCAGACGACGCGATTCGCCGCTCGGACGAGACCCGGCAGGCGCTCGAGTATCGGTTCACGCCCGCCGACGAGGCGCTGCTGAGCGAGATCCAGCACGCTTGCTTCCTGTATTTCTGGCAGGAAGTCGGGCAGCCCGCGCGCCTGGTCAAAGACCGCAAGCTGGCTCCCGTCTCCAGCATCGCAGCGGTCGGCTTCCAGCTCTCGTCGCTGCCGATCGGCGTCGAACGCGGCTGGATCACGCGGTCCGAAGGCGACGAGCGCGCCCGCACGGCCTTGAAGGCCCTCATCGAGCGCGACGACAACAAGAAGTTCGGCATCTATCTGCACTACCCGGACATGAACACCGGCGGGCTCTCGAAAGAAGGGTTCGAGATCCTCGCCAGCACCGTAGACCACGCGTTACTCACCGCGGGCGCGATGACGGCGGCGGAGTATTTTGGTGGCGAAGTCGCGAGGCTGGTCGACCGGCTGATCGCCGACACGAATTGGAAGGCCTACGCCGTTGCGCCGGGGGGTTTCCTGTCGATGGGCTGGAAGCCGGACGATCCGAGCAGCGTCGCGGGGACCGGGAAGTTCATCGATGCGAAGTGGGACCTGGCCAGCGACGAAGAGCGGCTGATCTACTTCCTGGCGGCGGCGGCCCCGAACGCGGAGCACGCGCTCGCGCCCGAAATGTACTACCGGCTGAAGCGCGTGGTGAAGCGACACGCCGAAATGCCACCGTTCGTCGTGTCGTGGCCGGGGTCGCTGTTCACGTACTTTTTCAGCCACTGCTGGATCGATTATCGGTCGCTGGACGCCGACGATCCGGCGAAGTTCAAGGTTGATGCGGTCGCCGTCGACTGGTTCGAGAACTCACGCCGGGCCGTGCTCACGCAACGCCAGCGGTGCATCGAGCAAATCGGGCGGTTCCAGACGTTCGCGCCCGACCGCTGGGGCCTGAGCGCGTGCTCGGCGCGCGATGGCTACATCGTGCCGGAAGTGCGACCCAACCTGAGTGACACCGATCAGTGGCACGAGGGAACCGTGGCCCCGTACGCCGCCGGCTCGGCAATCATGTTCGCGCCGGCGGAGGGGGTCGCGGCGTTGCGGGCGTTTCGCGAACTGAAGGACGCGGATGGCCGGTTGGCGGTCTGGCGTGACCCGAACGAGGGCGGTTACGGGCTGGTCGACTCGTTCAATCTGGGTCAGAAGTTCGCCTGCGATGACTACGTCGGGATCGACCACGGACCGCTGTTGCTGGCGATCGAGAACGCGCGAACCGGGCTGATCTGGAAGCTGTTCATGCGCCACCAAACGGCCCGACGTGGGTTGGAGCGGCTCCGGCTGCGACCGTAGCGTCCGCGGTACCGCTTCCGAAGGCGGCGCGTGGACGGGCGGGGGTTATCGCGGCTGCGGACGGGTTTTGATTGACTTCGGGGGCAGCGTGGGGTATGCTATGAAAGCGCTTTCAGTTGCACGTGGCTTCTGCCGCGAGACGCGACTGAGTTGCTCTTGCGAGGATGCCGCCTTATGAGTACGGCCGTGAAGGCGATTACGGATAGCGGGGACGCAGCGCGCGCGGCACCGCTGGTGTCCAACCCCTACGGGCACTTCGCCACCGACGGTTCGGAGTTCCGCATCACCGACGCGAAGACGCCGCGCCCCTGGGCAAACATCATCGCTACCCCGCGCCTGGGACTGGCAGTCAGCCACACCGGCAGCGGCTTCACCTGGATCGACAACTCGCAGCTCGCTGTTATCACGCGTTGGCAGCAGGACTTGGCGCACGATTCCTCGGGCAAGTTCCTGTATGTGCGCGATGCGGACACGGGCGCGCTCTGGTCGCTGTCACCGGCGCCTGTCTGGGCCGAGCTGGACGAGTACGCCTGCCGCCACGGACTCGGGTACACGACCTTCGAGACCGCCCACGCCGGCATCGCCGCGAAGTGGACGCTGTTCTGCCATCCGCGTGAGCCGGTGGAGCTCTGGCGCGTCGAGCTGCAGAACCTGACCGACCGGCCGCGGCGGCTGGAGCTGTGTGCGTACCTCGAATGGTGCTGCGGGGTGGCACCGTCGCCGCGGCGCGAGTTTCACAAGTTGTTCCTGGAGACGGAATTCGACGCGCCCCGGCGGGCGATCTTCGCGCGAAACCACATGTGGGAGGTGCCGACGGAGAAGTACGGGCACTGGAACACGTCGTTCCCGTACGAAAGCGCGTTTGCCTGCACGGAGAAGATCCTGTCGGCGCAGGGGGACAAGGCCGCGTTCGTGGGGCGCTATGGCAGCCTCGCCGCGCCGGAGGCGCTGCGCGAGGACGTGTGGAAGCTTCACTTCGGCCGGCACGAGGATGCGATCGCGGCGTTGCGCAGCGCGATCGAACTGCGGCCCGGGCAGAAGCGGCCGCTTGGCTACGCGCTGGCGGTGGCAGGGTCGCGCGACGCCGTCGAGCACGCACTGGACGAAACCCTGCGCGTGGACCTGATCGACCAGGCGCTCGAGGAGACGCGGAGCGACTGGCGAATACGCCTGGCAGGGCAGCGCGTGGATACGCCGGAACCGTCGATCAATTACCTGGTGAACGACTGGCTGCGCTACCAGGCGATCTCGGGGCGCTTGTGGGGGCGCTGCGGGTACTACCAGCAGAGCGGGGCGTTCGGGTTCCGCGATCAGTTGCAGGACTCGCAGGTGTGGCTGCCGATCGACCCGGCGCGTTGCCGCGCGCAGATCAAGTTGCACGCGGCGCACCAGTTCGCGGACGGATCGGTCTACCACTGGTGGCACCCGCTCTCCGAGCAGGGCCATGTCACGCGGATGACCGATGACCTGTTGTGGCTCGCGTTCGTGACCGCGAACTACATCCGCGAGACGGGTGACTTGAGCGTACTGCAGGACACGGCGCCGTTCATCGATGATCCGCAGCCGCAGCCGCTCGTGGAGCACGTGCGGCGCGCGTTTGCCCGTGTATTCAAGCGCACCAGTCCGCGCGGCTTGCCCTACATCGGCGCGGGCGACTGGAACGACGGATTGAGTGCGGCCGGCCTGCAGGAGCGCGGCGAGTCAATCTGGCTGGGGCATTTCCTGGCGGGCCTGCTGGCCGACTGGGCCGAAATCTACGGCCGCACCGGCGACCTGAAGCAGGCGGCCGACTTTGACCAGCGGCGAACGGCGCTGATTGCGGCCATCAACGAATACGGCTGGGACGGCGGCTGGTACCTGCGGGCGACGCTCGACAACGGAGCGAAGCTCGGTAGCGCGGAAAACCGCGTGGCGAGAATCTTCCTCAACGCCCAGACGTGGGCAGTCCTGAATGACGTAGCGCCTGCGGAGCGTGCAGCGCAGTGCATGGCCGCGGTGCGCAAGTACCTGGTCGGCGAGGCGGGCGCGCTCCTCCTAGCGCCCGCCTTCGACCGACCGGTACCCGAGATCGGCTACATCACCCGCTACGCACCCGGGCTGCGCGAGAACGGCGGCGTCTACACGCACGCCGCCACCTGGGCCATCGCCGCCGCGTGCAAAATGCGCGATCACGAGCTGGTCGGCCGTCTGCTGACAGCGATCAACCCCGCCGTGAAGGACCCGGAGCGGTACTGGGCCGAGCCGTACGTACTGCCAGGCAACGTGGACGGGCCCGACTCGCCGCATTTCTGCCGGGGCGGCTGGACGTGGTACACGGGTTCGGCGGCGTGGCTACACCGCGTAATTCACGAGTGGGTGCTCGGCGTGCGGCCGGAATGGGATGGCTTACGGCTGGATCCGTGTCTGCCGCCGGGCTGGGACAAAGTGCGCGTCCGCCGGTCGTATCGCGGGAGCGAGCTGGACATCATGATCGTGCGGGACGGCCAGGGCACCGTGACGATCAAGCTCGACGGGCAACCGTGCGCGGGCAACGTCGTGCCGGCCACTGCTTTGGACGGCAAGTCGCACCAGGTCCATGTGAGCTGCTGATCATCTGAGCGACAACTGGCGACGGGGAGCGAGCATGAGCGCGCCACGCAGGTGCGCTGTGGCGCCAATCGCTACCACGGGGCGTTACGTGATCAGTGTTAACGTGTTATTCTGCGCGCATTGAGCATGCGATCCTTGTGAACAGGTGCACTGATGAATCCGACTCTGTTACTTTCCGCGGCTGGGCTCTTGCTCGTTACTCTGAGTGCGCAGAAGGCGGTGGACCAGCCGCCGGAGACGGCGCGGCCGTCGGCGAACGTGCCAACGGGGTTTGTCTTTCAGTCGCTGACGCACGAGGGGCGCGAGTTCAAGTACGTCCTCTACGTGCCGCGGGAGTATGATCCAAACCGCACGTGGCCGGCTCTGGTCTTCCTGCACGGCAAGGGCGAATGCGGCACCGACGGGCAGAAGCACATCGGCCAGGGCATTGGCACGAACATCATCTGGCACCCGGACCGCTGGCCGTTCATCGTCATCATGCCGCAGAAGCCGGACGAGAACGCGCCCTGGGAGACGTTCGACGGCGCGGTGATGGCCATGCTGGCCGCGACGCAGCGCGCGTATTCGATCGATCCGGACCGCATCGCGCTGACCGGCCTGTCGCAGGGCGGACACGGCACGTGGGCGCTGGGCGCGGCGCATCCGGACGTGTGGTCCGCGCTCGTGCCGATCTGTGGTTATGCGTCGCCGCTCGCACCGGCGGACATTGCAGCGAAGTTGAAGAGGCTGCCGATCTGGTGCTTCCACGGAGAAAACGATACCGCGGTCGCGCCCGAGAAATCGCGCGAGATCCTCGCCGCGCTCGAGGCCGCCGGCGTCAAGCCGAGGGCCACGTTCTATCCGGAGACCGGACACAACTCGTGGGACAAGGCGTACGCGGAGCCGGAGTTGCCGGGGTGGCTGCTGGCGCAGAAGCGCGCCGCACGATAGGGAGGTTGCTCAGCCCTTGAGCCCCGTGGTTGCGATGCCGCGGATGAATGTCCGCTGCGCGAACAGGAACAGCACGACCACGGGCACGACCATGAGCGTGGTCGCGGCCATCATCTGGTTCCAAGGCGTGTCGCCGGACTTGCTCATCAGGAATTGCAGCCCGAGTGCCAGCGTGAACTGGTGCTGGTGAGAAAGGTAGATCAGCGGGCCGACGAGATCATTCCATACCGCGAGAATATGGAAGAGGGCGACGACCGCGAGTGCGGGCTTCGACAGTGGCAGGAAAATGCGCCAGAAGCAGCCCCAGCGTGAGCAGCCATCCAGCAGTGCGGACTCCTCGAGTTCCTTCGGGATGCCGAGGAAGAACTGCCGCAAGAGGAAGATGTTGAACGCACTGCCGAACCACGCCGGCACCCACAGTGGCTTAAACGTCCCGATCCAGCCCAAGTGCTGAAACAGCATGTAGGTCGGAACCATGATAACGGGGAAGGGGATCATCATCGTCGCGAGGCAGAGCGCGAACATCAGATTGCGCCCGGGAAAGGCGATGCGTGCGAAGCCATAGGCCGCGATCGAGCTGGAGAGCAGCACGCCGATCAGGCTCAGGCCTGCGATGATGAGCGTGTTGCGCGCGTAGAGCAGATACTGGAAACCACCGCCTGCGGCGCGCTCGGCATCGACGGCGCCGGGGGTCGCCGCTGTCTCGCGCTCGGAGCTGAGCACGTACTCATAGGGCCGGACGGTCGGCTCCTGCGGGAAGAATTTCGGCGGATACGCCATGACTTCGCGATTGGGCTTGAGACTGAGGCAGAACATCCAGATCAGCGGCAGGATGTAAACAAGCGCCACCACGCCGAGGACGGCGTAAAGCAGACCGTGTTTCAGCGCTCGTCCGTGCACAGCGGCTCCCGACTCAGAGCTTCTCGTAGTGGACCATGCGGCGGCTGGCCCAGAAGACCAGGCCGGTCAGGGCGAGGATCAGCAGGAGCTGGATCCAGGCCATGGAGCTGGCGTAGCCCATCTTCAAATAGCGGAACGCGTTGTCGAACAGGTACGACGTGTAGAAGTACGTCGCGCCCTCGGGGCCTTGCCGCGTCCGCCACATCACGTACGGCAGTGCGAAGACCTGCAACGCGCCGATGATGTTGATGACGACGTTGAAGAGGATCACCGGGCTCAGGCCTGGCAGCGTGACGTGCCAGACCTGGCGGGCCGCGGAGGCGCCGTCCAGCCGCGCAGCTTCGTAGAGTTGCTCCGGGATTTCCTGGAGTCCGGCGAGGTAGATCACCATCGGCGAACCGACGAACCAGAGGCTCACCATCACCAATGCGACCATCGCCCAGCGCGGCGAGTCCAGCCACGCAGGGCCGGCGGCCATCTCGCGGATGGTCGTCGGCACGCCGGCGAGCGGCTCGGCGATATCAGTGGGCATGTGCTCGGCGGCGGCCGCGATGGGCGTCAGCGCCTGTCCGATCGGTCGGACGACCTCGTTCACCAGGCCGAGCTGCGGGTTGAGGATCCACATCCAGACGACGCCGGCGGCGACCAGCGGCACAACCGTCGGGACGAAAATGCACGCGCGGAAGAACGCCTGGCCGCGCAGGCGCTGGTTCAGCAGCACGGCCAGGAAGATGGCCAGGATCGTGGTGAGCGGGACGGAGATCAGCGTGAAGAGGAAGGTGTTGTAGAGCACCTTGTGAAACGTCTCGTCCTTCGCGAGCGCCTGGTAGTTCGCGGTACCCGTGCACGCCGGCGGCTGCAGAAGCGTGTAATCGCAGAAGCTGATGTAGAGTGAGTAGCCCATCGGCACGGCAAGGAACAACAGGAAGCCCAGCCACCATGGGGCGGTCCAGAGCAGCCCGGTGAGCAGCGTGCGACCCTTGCCGAGCGTGCGGGCGGACCTCATGAGCCGCCTCCGCGATGTCGGGCCGCCTTGCGCTGGTAATCCGCCACGATGCGATCGACGCGCGCCTGTCCCGCCGGCACGGCCGCGTCCACCGTGGACTTGCCGCGCAGCACATCTTCGAGCATGGCGAGCAACTGCGCGGAAGCCTCGGTCCACATTGGCATCGACGGATAGCCGAACGCGTCAGGCGAGCGGGCCATCTCGGCGAAGACGCGAATATGCGGGTTCGGGTGGGCCGCGAAGAAGTCCGGGCCGGGCGTGCGGAACGGCGAGACCTTGCCGTGCAACTGGCACAACTCCTCCAAGTGCGGTTGTTGCAGCAGCCAAGCCAGGAAGACCATGGCCTCATGCGGCTGCTTCGCGCCGCGCGGGATCACGAATACGTCCGCACTGGCAAAGACATTTCGCCGTTCGCGGGAAACGGATGGAAACGGTGCCACGCCGTAGTCGAGATCCGGCGTGTATTTCGCGGCCCAGTTGGCCACCCATGGACCCTGGAGCACCATCGTGAGGCGCTCGCTGAGGAACGGGTTCTGGGCGCCCTCGATCGCGCCGGCGGTCGCCTCGAACTTCAGCACTTCCGTGTTGTTCACCCGCGCGCGGTAGTCGGCGATCCAGGTGAACGCGGCGCGGCCGGCCGGCGTATCGACGTGGCACTGCGTGCCGTCCCAGAGGCGGGCATCGAAATAGCACGGGTACACCCAGTGCCACCAGCCGAGCATGCCGGGCGAAACCGTAAAACCGAGCTGCGTCACCTGGCCGGCGTCGTCTTTCTTCGTGAGGCGAAGCGCGTATTCGTTGAGCTCGGCGGTCGTCTCCGGCGGATGGTTTGGGTCGAGGCCGGCCTCCGCGTAGAGTCGGCGGTTATAGAAGAGCGCAAGCGTGAACGGCGTGCTCGGCAGCGCGTACAGCCGGCCCTGGTAGCGGCAGATGTCCAGCCAGATCGGCTCGAACGCGGGCACATCGATGTCGTACTCCCGCACCAGCTCGTCCAGCGGCAGAATCGCGTTTTGCTCGGCGTATTGGGGGACGATGTAGTCGAACAGGCCAGCGAGATCGGGTGGGTCGCCGCCGGCGGTCGCGATCAGCATGCGCTGGTCGACGTTGCTGACGGCGTTGTAGTCGACCCAGATGCCGCGCTCGGCACCGAGCGTCTCGTTGAAGCGCGTGACCAGCCGCTCGATGGCCTGCCGCTCGACGCCGGTCCATTTTTCCCAATAGCGAACGATGACGCGGTCGGCCGGGATCGCCTGCTGTTCCCGCGGGCCCAGCGCCAGCAGCAGCGCCGCCGGCACGCCCAGCACCACGAGCAGGATCAGCCCGCGTACGTTCATCAGGTCTGGTCAGTTCCCACAAGACAGGTTGGCCGGGTTCTCCGGGCCGCTGCCACCCAGGCAGTTCGCATACGCCGCGAGGTCGGCGCTGTTGACACAATGGTCGCCATTGTAGTCCAGGCACAGGCACGCGTCCGGCGGGGTGGTGCTGCCGGCGGTACAGCGCTGCCAGCCGGCAAAGTCCGCCAGGTCCACGTCACCGTCACCGTCCGCGTCGGCCCACACGGTACCGCAGTCGCACGCATCGCCGGTGCCATCGCCGTTCGAGTCCACCTGCTCCG